>QXXE01000070.1 GCA_009911355.1 Clostridiaceae bacterium
AGTCTATATATTCCATACAACCTATTATACCATAGTTGCTCCGCTTTTCCTAGTTTTTTTCTCGAAAGTAATAACAACGTAACGTGGCATATCTGCATCCTCCAATACCGTTTCTAATGAAGTATAACAAAAATCCCTGTAAACGTAAACTGTTATTTCTAACTGGATGCAGCACTAGTGCGCCATCCAGTCAGAAAGCGGACTTGGGCTTGGAACGGGATTTTCGCAGGGCAAGGCAGAGGACGCAGGCGGGCTGACGCCCGTCAAGGACGATAACGTAGCCATGCAGAAATCCAGCCCAAGAACGAGTTCGATTTCTGGCCAGATGGAGTACTAGGGGGCAGCGTGGGAAAGGCACGCTGCCCCATCGTGTTAGCATCGGAAGCCAGGCCGCACGGCTTGCTGACGGCCCGGCTCCCGCTTCCGCGCAGCAATGTCAGGCAGCGGTCACACAATCGCGAGGAAATACGCGGCATAGCCTGCCAGCATCGCAGCCCCCTGCCACCGTTTCAATTGCCCCGTCCGCGCGGAGAACGCCAGCAGCGCAGCCGCGGCGGCAAGGGACACGGCGCAGTCAAAAAGAAACGCCTGCGCAAAGGGGACGGGTGTAATGATCGCGGAAGCCCCAACGATAAACAGGACGTTGAAAAAGTTGCTGCCAACGATATTCCCCACTGCAATATCCGCTTCCCCTTTCCGTGCCGCGGATACTGAGGTGAACAGTTCCGGCAGGGACGTGCCCAGCGCAACAATAGTCAGCCCAATGAACCGTTCACTCATCCCGAAAAACCGTGCGATTTCCACGGCTGCGTCGACCGCAAGGTTACTGCCAACCACAACCGCCGCCATCCCGGCCGCTGTCAGCGCAAGGATGCGCCAAACGGGCCTTTGCGGCGCGCCAGAGCCGGAGGACGCGTCCGTCCCTTCCGGATGCTCCTCATGCTGCTCCCGCGCCGCCGTCCGCAGCAGGCTAAAGAGGTATGCCGCAAAAAGCGCCAGCAGAATCATCCCATCCAAGCGCCCGGCTGTCCCGTCCAGCCCCTGGACAAGCAGCAGGGCGGTCACGGCGGCAAGAAGGGGCAGCTCGCGCCGTACAACCGATTTTTCCACCCGTAAGGGCGTAAGCACCGCAGAAAGCCCCAAAATGATCAGGATATTCAGGATATTGCTCCCTAAAATATTTCCGACCGTAATGCCCGCGTTCCCTTTCAGCGCGGCCGAAAGGCTCACCGCCGCTTCGGGCAGGCTGGTGCCCATCGCAACAATGGTCAGCCCGACTACCAGCGGCGGGATGCTGCACCGTTCCGCCAATCCCGAAGCCCCGCTGACAAACCAGCCTGCGCCCTTGACCAGCAGGACGAACCCTGCCGCCAGCAAACCTGCCTGTAAGATCATTCCCATCAATGGCTCCTTTCCCGTGCCCGCTTCCAGGTGCTGGACGCGGGCGTTTCCATGCCGGCAAGGCGTAAAAAAGACCTTGCCGTCCTACTCGAACAGCAAAGTCTCGCAATTTCATCACAAAGCCGGATTGAAAAATCGTATTGACGGCAATGTAAACACAGTTTTCTGTGTAAGCTACTCCCTTTGTAATAGAAAGTATAGCATCCGGCCCGCGCATTGTCAACCTGTTTTTTCAGCTGTTGGGAAATAGTGGGCCTGTCCGGAAGCCAGGGGGGGGGCAGCTTCTTCCGATTGCCTGTCCGATCTTACAGGGGAGGGTTGGCGTTCTCCCCGGCCAGCGCAGAAAAGCCGCCCATAATGAATTTATCCAAAACGCCCTGCAAGTGATAGCATTCATCGTCTTTGCCCCAGCACATGGATTTATTCACAGAAAACGCCCCATAGATTATGAACAAAAACAGTTTATCCGCTTCTTCGCGGGAAAGCCCGCAGCGCGCTTCCAGGACGGGGATCATCTTTTCACGTTCCGCAAGATAGGCTTTTTTGATGATGTAGTCAGACAGTGTTTCATCCAAAAACAGCGCATGGTACTTGGGCTGGTCCGCCATACGTTGGCAGATCGGCAAAAGGGTGTTGCATCCCCCGGGCTCCTGGCCGGGGGATGCCTTGCTGAGCCGGCTCAGCAGCTCCGTCATGCTTTCGCTCGGGGCGTCCTGCTGCTGCTCTGTGGTACGCATCGCGTCCTCTAACACTTCGTCCAGGACGGCGGTCAGGTCTGCAAAATGCAGGTAGAAGGTTGTCCGCGTGATTTCCGCCTGCTTGCAGACGGCTGTCACAGTGATTTGATCAAACGGCGTCCCGGCTAGCAGCTCCAGAAGCGCATCCTTCACGACCATTTTTGTATAGAGCGTGCGGCGGTCGGTTTTGCGGGCGGTCAGGGCTTTTTCCATCATATGGTCTCCTTTAACAGCCCCGGCGAAGCTTTGGTTTGCCAGGGCGCTTTTGTCCTTCGGGTTTGATCGGGATTTGCGGCATGCGGGAGCGCGCTTGGCAACCGTCAGTATCGCCTGCCGTTTGCCATACCGGCGGTTTTCAAACACGTTCCCGCCTCCCTATTTGGGGCCAGGTTCCATTGCTTCCTGCTCCGGAAGTATGGTACATCGGATTTTTCCGGTTACCCGGAGGTAAATATGCCAGGCTAAACGGTAAAACGGGATACCCGGCACAAGGCAGAGCACAGCGCCTTTTTCCACTGCTGCCGTATCCCGGCTAAGCAGGAAAAATCCTGCATGCCGGAGGATTGCCCTGCGCACGGCACGGCATTGCGCCTGGCATTGCGGATCTGCGTCCATCACCATCAGGTTGGTCAGTTGGAGCAGGTTGTTGATATAAAAAATCCGCGCGGCGTCTTCCGCCTTCGGGTAATGCGCCTGTACATGCCTGAGCAGCCGCTCCGCATTCCGGACTGACACATAACGTTCTGCGGACATGCGCCCATGCATAATGCTGCCGCGCCGGATGCGGTAATAATAGCCTGCATAAGTGCTGCAAACAATCCTGCCGCAGCCGTCCAGGATTTGCGCCAGGGCTGCGTTGTCTTCATAAATCTCGCCCACCGGGAAACGCACGTTTTCCAGCACGCTTTTACGATATATATTTGCCCAAACCGTTACGGAAACCACCTTCCCCAGCAAAATCCGCCGGTAGGCTTCCTCGGTTGTCACAACCTCTGACACAGGCTCCGCTTGCTCCGCGGCTGCGGGGCGGCTCCCATCCAGCACGTTCACACTGCTGCTGGCCACCAGATCTGCGTCGTATTTGATCGCGGCTTGGTATAAGATCTCAAGATAGCGGCTGTCCACATAGTCATCCGAATCAACGAAGACAATATACCCACTGCGGCTTTCCGCAATCCCCCGGTTGCGCGCTGCCGATACGCCGCTGTGCGGCTGGCGCAGCACCCGGATATTCGGATGCCCCTGCGCATACCGGTCGCAGAGCTCGCTGCTCCCGTCGTCCGAGCCGTCGTCCACCAGCAGCAGCTCGTAATCCTGAAAGGTCTGACGCAGGATACTCTCTACGCATTCCGGCAGGTACCGCGCGACATTATAGACCGGGACAATCACCGTGATCTCCGCCATATAACCCTCTCTTTCCATGCAGCGGCCCGCTCCCCAAACTGTTTCACCACATACCAGAGCAGCTCGCTGCCTATCATCAGATTCACGATCCCATATACCAGCATCCCGCCTGCCACACCGGCAATGCACTGCATCAGCGGCGTATGGGCCAGATGTAAGATCCCCTTGACTGCGGCGCACATCACAGCGGTGCTGGACACCGCCTGCAGCAGCGCCCGCACGGGGAACGGGAATGGGTTCATCCGGTACATCCGCCATGCGGACCCGCCGGTAATGGCCAGCTCACACACCGTCAGCGCCACTGCCGCGCCATTTGCCGAAAACGCAGGGATCAGCAGATGGTCCAGCGCGGCAATCCCCGCACACCCCGCAAGGTAAACAGGGATACGCAGCCATTCATTCCCGGTTGAAAACAGCATTTGGAAGCACAGCACGCTCGACACTGCCTGTATCATGACCAGCGGGGCGAGCAGCTGTAAAATAGTTGCGGAAGGCAGGAAGCTATCTCCAAACAGCAGCACCATCAGGCTGGGCGCCATCAGGATACAGCCCGCACAGGCCGGGATCGTCAAAAACACCGCCGCCTGAAGTTCCAGCCGGAGCAGGTTCCGAAACTGCCCCCTGTCTGCCCAGTAATAATAGTTCAGGCGCGGAAAGCCGACGGCAGGGATCGCGGTACATAGGTTCAAAACGATTTGTGCCGCCGACTGCGCATAGCTGTAGCAGCCGAGCGCCTCGGGGGATGAAAGCTTCCCTAATATGGTGATATGGATTTTGCCAAACGCCGCAAACGAAAGCTCCCCCGCAGCAAGCAGCAACAGCGGCTTCGTATGCCTTCCGAAATCCAGCCCCGCCCATGTGAGCGATACATGCCGGTGGGCGCAAAGGATATCATAGATATAGCCGCATCCTGCGGCCGCCCCTGCGATCAGCGCATATCCTACAATATCGGACGGCGTATGCACCAGCTGTAAGACCGCCGCAAGGGAAAGCACTTTCACGGCGATGTTTCGGGCTGCAAGATATACATATTCCTCTTTGCCCTGATACAGCCAGCTGATATTCAAATAATTTACGGCTACAGGCACCCCGCACGCAAGCGCAAGCGCGTCCAGCCCGCCGGACAGCCAGAGGAACAGCACATACGCGGACAGCGCGGCTGTTGTGGTCAGGCAGTTAATCAGGAATAATTCCGTAAACAGCCGGTTGACCTCGTGCATGCGCTCACCAGCCCGCGCAATTTCCCGCACGCCATAATAGGTGATGCTGAACTGTGCGAAAGCGCTGAAATAGCCCGCCGTATTCTGCGCATAGGCGACCCGCCCAACGCCCCCTGCCAGCAGCACCCTTGCCACGTAGCCCGAGATGAGCAGCGGGATAAACGAATCCACCGCTATATACGCCAGATTAAACAGCGAGTTTTTTGTGATCGATTTCATCCGCACCCCTGCGCTTTATCCTTTCTGTGCCCGGGGCTGGCCCGTACCGCTCAGGGCTCCCCGGCGGCGTCAAGCAGCCGCACCCATTTTTTCAGCACAGCATCCAGCCGGTATGGCTCCATCCCTTCCGCCGCCGCGTCCGAAAACCGTCCCCGCAGCGCATCGTCCTGCGCCAGCTGCACGATACGCCCCGCCATGCACGCGGTATCGAACGGCGGGACCAGGAAGCCGTTCCCACCGTTCCGGATGAGCTCCCCTGGTCCAACCGGTACATCGAACGCAATACAGGGCACCCGGCACGCCCGCGCTTCCAGCAGGCACATGCCGAGCCCTTCCGAGCGGGACGCCATCACCATCAGAGACGCCCGCAGCAGCCAGCCTTCCACATCCTGCACCACGCCCGGCAGCAGCAGCCGGTCCCCCAGTCCATGCTCCCTGCGCGCCGCTTCAAGCGCCCCGCGCCCTTCCCCTTCGCCGAGGAAGCACCAGCGCCAGCCCTCGCACCTGCGCAGCACCTCGGGGACGACGCCCGCGAGCAGGTCGGTCCCTTTCCCGTATTCCAGCCGTCCGACCGTGAGGATCAGCTTTTCCCGCTTCGCGCTTGTCTCAGCCGGGAAGCGGACAGGGTTTTCGATGGTGACGATACGGTTTTTCCGGTGCAGCGTTTCCTGATAAAGTCCCCGGTCGTGCGCGGTCAGGGTTACGATATCGTCGGCGAAGCGCGCCGTAAGCCGGGAAATCATCCTGCGGTAAGGGACGCTTTGCTCAAACTGGAACGCAAAATGCTCCCATGAAATCACGCGCACACCAAGCCCCGCCGCCGCCGGGAGGGTCAGCGCATCGAGCACGATGTCGATATCAACGGCCACGTCTACCTGCCGGGTTTTGAGGAACCGGCGCAGCTTCGGGAGGAACGGCAGGTACCCGGGGCCGGGCCTTACCCATTTCCCGCTTTGCGTTAAGGCTGCGCACGGAATCCCGGGCTCAATCGGGTAAAACGGCGTTTCCCGCTGCTGAACCAGGCTCAAAAACGACACCTTGTATTTGCCCAGGCGGGCCAGCCCGTTTGCCACCGCCGTCGCCACCCGCTCGGTGCCGCCGCCGCGTGTGATATCCCCGGAAAAAAAGCAGATATGCTTCATAACGCCCTCCGCCTATCCATGGGCAGCTGCCCCTGCCATTTCGCGCAGCGGCGCGGGGTCCTCGAGCAGCGCGAAAAGCTGCTCCTCCTGCCCCTGCGGCGTTTCCTTCTCTGCTGCCCGGCGGGCAAGCGTCTCCCGCTTTTCCGCATCATCGAGCAGACTGCGGATGGCCTCCGCCACCCCTGTGGGGGTCAGCTCGCAGGGGACGCCATACACTCCGCCTTCAATCTGCCCGCTGCTGCCGCAATAGTCGGAAACGATAACCGGACAGCCCAGCGTCTGCGCTTCCCAGACCGCAATGCCCTGCCCCTCAAACCGCACGGCATGGACATACAAATCGGCCTGCACATAATAGGGATAGGGGTTTTCCACCGCGCCCAGCAGTACAAAATCCTCCTGAAGCCCCAGGCGGGCAATCTGCTTTTCCAGCCGCCTGCGCTCGTTGCCTTCCCCCAGCACATACCATCGCGCACGGTATCCCGCATCCTTCAGCAGCTTCATCGCGTCGATCGCGATGTCGTAGCCCTTCTGATAGGCCAGCCGCCCCACCGTCAGCAGCCGCAGGCCCTGATAACCGTCCGAAAACCCGCCGGGTTCGCGGCTACGCCTGCGGATTTCCTCCTGCGACACGATATTCTGGAAGACCCCTGTCCGGCTGCGGAGTTCGGGGTACGCCTGCAAAAAGGCCGAACGGCAGTCCTCCGAGACCGCAAAAATCCGGTCAAAGCGCGCCCAGCAGCCCTGGTCAAGCGCCTTTGTATACCCCGCCTTGCCATAATCCACATGGATAAACGCGGCCTTCCGGCTGGCCCGCACCCAGTCCGCCGTATAGTAGGCGGAGCCGCCCTCCATCCACGCGACGGCAAGGTCGAAATGCTCCTCAAAGCGCAGCGCACCATCCGCTGCCACCCTCCAGAGCAGCTTGTCCGGCTGTACCCTGCCGTTTTTCAGCTGGTTTGCAAGGTTCCCCGCAATCCCTCGGGCCTTCCGGATGCATCCGCCATTGCGGAAGAACGCTTTGCAGACCGTTTTTACAAGCTGCCGCCGCCCGCGCCCGGACAGGACGTCCTGCGCGCTGTATTCGGGGTTCAGCAGCCTGACGCCGGGCGGCAGCTCGCCGGCCAGCTCCCCCTGGGCGAGCAGCACATACAGCGATACCGCATACGGGCGGCCTTCCAGCCTGCGCAGCAGCCCGAGCAGGGCGCGTTCCGCGCCCGCGCGCCCCATGGTGTTAATCACAAACAGTATCTTTTTCATCCCAGCGGCACCCCGGTCAGCACGGCCCTGTTCTTTTCCTCATTCCGTTCCGTGGAATAATCGCTCGCGCGGATTACGAAATAATAGGTTTCCCCCGCTTCGAGCCCCTCAACCGTTTGCTGATATGGCCAGGTGTCCGGCCCCGCCCCATACCGGTAGCCCTCGCCCTGCTGGGGCGCCAGCACCATTTGCGCCGCGCACTCCAAATCGGGATCGGCGGCAAAATCGAACGGCTCCTTCTGATAGTAAAGCGTGTAATATACGCCGCTGGGGTCAATCGCAACGTCCCAGCGCACGACCACGCCCTCTTTTACCGGCGCGACCTCCCCAACGCCGGCACGCGGGACCGGCTCAGAAAATACGTCCGGGTTATGGACGCTGCTCCATACCGGCGGCGACGCGTCCTCCGGATTGGTGTGCTCAAGCACAAAGTCGTTCGCCAGCGTCAGCGAGCCGTCGGTGATGTAGTGGGAAAACCCTGCCTGGTTCTGCGCCTGCTCCATATCTTCCAATAGGATGCTGCGCCCGGCGTCGGAATGCCCGGCGAGCGTCTCCTTGAGCTGATACTCCTCCGGCCCTTCGGCATAGCCCAGCGATAATACCCGGAAGCCGTCCGGCCTGCCGGCTTCGGCGCTGATTTTCGGCGCGTACACATTTTTGTTGTCCGCAAAATACGTATCGACATACAATAATGCCGTATTCGCATCCAACATATAGCTTTCGTACATCAGGAAATCCACATATTGGCGCGGGCTGTAATCAAAATGGGGCAGCTGGTAATTGTAGAAGAACAGCCCGCGGTTTTGCAGGATATATTTGGATGGGTGGTCAATCTTTAACTGCTCCATCAGCCGGGAAACCCCCGGGGCAGTCCATTCATAGCGGGTTTTGCCGGGGCTGTCATCGCTGGTATAGGAATTGGGCGCACAGGTATCGACCGTATCCAGGAACAGCCCGTCACAGCCCAGCCCCCGTCCATAGTCCTCGGTCAGCAGCTCCCGGATCCCCGGGATACCGTCCGCGCCGTCCATCGTCATGTCGCGCAGCACCGCATACCAGACCGGGCTCCCAATGTTCGTATAGGCGCAGCCAAAGCCCGGGTTAAAATCCGGACGGCCGTCCAGGTCGTTGTCATCCAGGTAATAGGACGCATACCCCAGCCCGCCCGGGGACGAATCGCCCCAATAGCTTTCCTGTTCCAGGCTGGTGCTCCCAGGCTCCCGCGGGTCAACCCGCGGCCCCTTCCCGTCCCCGACAAAGCGCTTGTCGCGCAGCATCTGTTCGGGCGTCATCCCCGCTGTGCGCAGGTCCTCGCCGACCGACAGATAACCCAGCACGCGGGTGCCGGCCGACTGGATTTCTTTCACCTGCGCCCGGGTGATATCCCCAATCTTCGGGTGTAAAATCACAAGGTCATATTGTTTTGCCTGCTCGATACGCGCCTCGTCCAGCGCACCATAATAGATCATATAGGACAGCTGGGGGACGCCCGCCAAATCCTCCACCTGCGGCTTGACCGCGAGCCGCTCTGATACGCGGAATGCGGACGCCAGCAGCAGAACTGCCAGCAGCAGGACATTTGCCAGCCGCAGCCAGACGGCTTTTTTGCGCTTCATGCCCATCCCCCTTTCTTCTGTGCCAGTTCCAGCGGGGCGTTCGGGTCCTGGTGGATCACATAGCAAATAAATTCATCGTCTTCGTAATACGTATGGGTTTCCGCCGGGTATGCTTTCAAGAACCCCTGATACCACGCATACGCCTTGGCACATAAAACCGCGCGCGTAGCCAGGTCATCATAATTATTGCGAATCGTCGGGTCATAAGGGATTTCCTTTTCCGCCAGTTCTTCGGAAATTTCGGTATACTGGATTTCCGGGCACTGGCTTTGGTTCCAAAGCCCCTCGAACACCTCATAATTCTCCTGCGCCAGCCAGCCGGGCGCTGTGAGAAAATGCACCTGCCCCCGCCGGAGCGGGCGTTTTTCGACATAAAGGAAAATATATTCTGCCGGGAGGGAATAGGTCGGGCCTTCTGTGTTTTGCAGGAAGGTGAGCAGTTCTTCATGGTTGCCGCTCCCTGCCTGGTAAGCCTCGTCCCACATGGACACAATGCAGTATTCCCCCTCCTGATAGTGGTTCATGACCTGGTCGGTGACCGTGACCGCTGCGTTATAGCGCCGGAGCCACCAATAAGTACACTGGTGGAAATCCGTCATATATGCAGCAAGGTAAAGGCACAGGCACCCGGCTGCCATCAGCCCGCGCGGCAGCGGTTTCCCACGCAGGCTGCTGGCCCGCGCAAGCAGGAAGTCCACAGGGACGGCCACGAGGCCAAACGCCAGCAGCTGCGTAATAGCAAGCGTCCGGTCGATCACAACGAGCTCGGGCAGGCCGATATAAGGCGCTGCAAACAGCAGGATAAAAACCATGCAGCCAAGCGCCAGGATCAGATACCCTTTGGCCGTCCTGGCAGGCAGCGCGCCCTCCCGCAGCCTCCCGCGCCTGCGCGCATACCAGCAGGCAAGCAGCAGGGCGGGCACCAGCAGCGAGAGCAGCAGCATCCAGGCGGCGTAATCCCCAAACAGCGGGACATACCCGTTCTCATAAAAGCCTTTCAGGGGCGCTGACAGCCGTTCCCAAAGGCTGACATGGACTTCCTTCGGGGCAGCTGCCGCAATGCGGTTACGGATCGAATCGCCGCTCGCCCCTCGGAGCGTATTGAACCCCCACAGCAGCGAGCCTTCCAGCGGGAACCCCACGGCGCATGCAATCAGCATGGGCAGCAGCCCAAGCTCTGCGCCATACAGCCCTGCGGCGATGGGCGGCAGCATCCGCCTTGGCGGGAACAGTTCCCGCCAATACGCGAAAACCACCGGCACACAGGCACAGGCCGCCAGGATCAGCACATAAAAATGCATGGAAACCGCATTCGCGATCCCCACCGCCAGCAGCAGCAGATTTTCGTCGCGATACCACTGCACGGGCTTGCAGCGCTCCCGGCAATACCGCAGCAGGAGCAGCGGGCAGGCAAGGATCAGATAATGCCCGAATTCCTGCGGCAGCGTCCAGGTCATGCGGGTAAAAGCTTCCAGCGCCGCCGGCCCAATGCCGTCAAAGGCCAGCCACGCCGTCAGGACAAGCAGCGTGGTATGGCGGGAGCGGAACAGCGCATTCAGCAGGCAGTACGCCGCCAGCAAAAATGACGTGCTGTTGTGGATTCCGGCAAGAAACAGCACGCAGCTGTGCAGCTTCACCCCAAACAGGACATGCAGCGCATAGAGGAAACAGTGCATCCCTTCCGGGTAAACGCCCCATGTGAAAATATCGCCCGCCAGCAGATTTTCCGTCCACCGGTAGTGCGTATATTGGTCAAAGCAGCCGAATGAATAATCCTGGAACGCGCCGTTCAGGAAAAATGCCATCCCAAACAGCAAAATGCCAGCCAGTACAAGGTACTCGGCGGCTTTCCCTGCGTACCGCTGGCGGAACCGTTGCCAGAGCCGCTGCCACCGGCGGGCCAGCTCATCCGCCGCACGGCAGAAAAACAGCTTCCAGCCATAATGCCCCGCCAGCAGCGCCCGCAGCGGCAGACGTACCGGCACCCGTTTTTCGCGGCAGCAGGCTACCAGCAGCGGCGCCGCCAGCGCGCCCCAGAACAGCAGCCGGACGACCCCAAAGTGCAGGAGATGGACGAGCCCCAGCCCCAGCACTGCCGTGCTGATCAGCACGGGCTGCACAATGCTGCAAAACAAAAACCGGAAGGTCAGCCCTTTCCCGCACAGCAGCTTGCGGAATACGATGCTGGGCCAGATGTAAAGCAGCGCCGCGTAAGCCGCGCCGACCTTCAGCGTTTCAACATAAGGATACAAATTCTTCACAATCTCCCCCTCCCACGGGAAGCCCGATGCCATCGTTTGCAAACAGGATAGGACGGCCATCCCACTGCCTGCGCAGCCGCAAATACAACCGCCCCGGCGGGAGCCGCAGCCGTGCCGTGCAGATGGTGCGGCTCCCGCACCGCCATTCCCGTGCGTCCCAAGGGAGCGGCTGGCAGTGCAGCGCCCCGGTCCCATCTACGCAGGCCACCTCGGCCAGCGCTTGCTGGCAAAGATTGCCGAAGCCGGTGTTTTCAATCTCCGCCGAAAGCAGGGTCTCCCCGCCGGATTCCCTTTTTGCGGCGCGGCGCAGGCAGAACCGGTAGCCCATATGCGCCCCGATATAGTCATACAGGCTGACGCCGTCCCAACCGGCCGCATGCCGGACCGCCTGCCGTTTCCAACCGGCGAGCAGCCGCGCGTCATGCTGGCAGTTCAGATAGGACAGGCGTACCCGTTCCAGGTGCCGCACGGTTTCCTCTGTCGGCATGTCCGCCCCCGCTTCCGGCAGTACGGCCTCCCCGCCAAAGGGTACGTCTGCGCAAAAGGTCTCGAGGAACGCAAGCTCGTCCTCCCGCGCCCACGGCTCTTCCCACCCGGCCCCATGCCGCGGCTTCCAGCCGAAAGTCCCCAGGTCGGTTTCCGAGCCGCAAAGGCCGTCATTAAACCATGTGCGTCGGCCATCCGCACGCGCGCCTGGCCCTGCCAGCATCCGCAGATGGCACGGGCGGCGCACCGCCAGACAGACGTCCTGGTTCCCGCCGCTGCGCAATGCCGCTTCCAACGCCCGGAGCCGCTGCGGCGCAAGGAATTTCGATTGGTGCATTTCGCCCCAGCTGCCCACAAGCAGCCCCTGGAATACGAGGATACGGCGTCCAAACTGGTGGACAATGGGCGCAAGCTGCCGGAGGTGGCCTTCTACGAGGCTGAACAGGTCGGGCTCGCTTTCCAGCCCCCGCCCGTCAAAATCGTAGGCGATGCGAAGCAGGAGGTCGGTCCCCCGCGCGTCAAAAAAGCGCAGGATCTCCTGGATATTGCTGAGACAGCTTTCCGGCAGCGGCCGCTCCCGCCACCGCACCAGGCTGATGCGCACCAGCGCAAGGGGCTCCTCCTCTGGGAACGCGCCGCCTGCCGGGTCAAACGGCAGGCCCGCGTCATAGGTATAGATCCGGTACCAGCCCTGCCCCGGGTTCGCGAGGTACCGCGTGCTTTCCGGCCGCTGCCCGCGCGGCAACGCCGGGAACCGCTCCCGTTTCCAGTCAAAGATCCTGCGCACCGCCGTCCTGCCCCCTCCGCAGCAATGTTTCCCGGATGTACACGGCAGGCATGGAAAACGCCATATGGAACAGGTATGCCAGCGGGCGCAGCCCGGAATGCATACTTTTCCCCAGCCTGCGCCCGTGCATCACCGCCGGGATTTCCCGCACGCGGAAGCCCCGCAGCAGCATTTGCAGCAGCATATTCGCGTCGGGGTACTGGCTGTCAAAATTCCCGTATCCGGCATAAAATGCGATCGTCCGGGCGCTCAGCCCCTGCAAACCGGTCGTAGGGTCGGTGATCCGCTGCCCCACCATGCCTTGCAGCGCCAGCCGGAACAGCCGGATCGCCAGCAGCTTCACCCACGGGATCGGGAAGGACTGCCCGCCCGGCAGGAACCGCGAGCCCAGCACAATGTCCGGGAGCCGCCCATCCGCATCCGGCTCGCGCAGCGCCCGGTAAAGGGCCTCCACATTGCAGGGGTCGTGCTGCCCGTCGGAGTCCATCTGGATCACGTAGCGGTAGCCTTTCCGGGCGGCGTACTGGTAGCCCATTTGGAGCGCGCTGCCGTAGCCGAGATGGAAAATGGCGCGGATGCATCCACAGCCAAGCAGCTTTGCCTGCTCATACGTCCGGTCGGCGGAGCCGTCGTCGATGACCAGCAGGTCAGCCATCTCACCCACCCCCGCTTCCTTCAGCTGCTTCAGCAGCCCGGGCAGGTTTTTCTCTTCATTGTAGGCCGGGAGGATGAGCAGCAGCTCTTTCCGGCGCTGCCCGGCTGCTTCCTCATCCGCCTGATGCCGCAGGAGCGCAATCTGGATCGCCGCCTCGCGGTTCTGACACAGCAGCTCGGAAACCACAACGCTGATCAGGTACGCAGTCGCAAACAGGGCGATCCCCGTCAGCACCAGCAATATCAGCCCCCGGTGGCTCAGGTAGCGCTTCCAGTCAGCCGGGCGCAGCAGCAGCCCGCCCGCAATCAGCAGCAGCGCCAGCGCCCCCCATACCATGCAGAGCAGCTCGGTCATTTTCTTCCTGGCAAGCGCCATCACCGCAACGGCCAGCGCCGCAAGGCCGGCCCCAAACAGGATGGCCCGAAAAACCAGTTCTTCCATCGCCGCTCACTTCCGTGGGACCAGCACGGTCTCGTCTACCCCTGTATAGCGGTCAAGCACCTTCCCGGAGGGCTGCACGCCCAGCACGTATTTCAGGATACGGCCTGTGCAGAACACGTGGGTATCAAGGTTCCGCTCGACCCACCGCAGGCGGAAATAGGCGACCAGGAAGCCTGCCGCCGACCCCGCGAACACACCAATCCCGCCCCAGAGGTAGGGCAGATGGGTGCCGATGATACTGCCCACAAATACCACCGCGCAGAACACCGCCGCAGTCATCAGCCCACCGGAAAGGTCGTTCAGGTAATACAGGAACAGGATGGCCGCGTACATGATGAACAGCGGGAAGTACCCGGCGGCAAGGCAATGATAGAATTCCAGCACAAGCCCGCCGTAGCCAAAGCGCGGCATCAGCAGCGCAGCCACGAAATACAGCACGACCGAAATGATAAACTGGATGCGTACCAGGCTGAACAGCTCGTCGGAAAGCTGGCGGAACATGCGGCGCTGCGCCGTGCGGATATCCATCCAGCGCCCGCCGAGCACCGCCTCGGTATACGCCTTATAGCGGGCGCGGAAGCGCATTTCCACCCGGGAAATAAAGATTACCGACGCCGCGATATTGGTGAACATCGCGATGCAGCTTGCCACGTCATAGGGCTCTGTGCAGACGAAGCTGTTTGCAACGACCGAGCGCAGCTCGGTTGTCCAAAACACAAAATTATGTACATACAGCCCCAGCACATACAGGAAGTTCGTAATCACCAGCTTCCAGTATTTGCGGAAATAGCCCAGCATCCGCCGGTACTGGCCGCTGTTTTCCTGGAAAAACTGCCGCACCTGCCCGTATTCGAGCGCGGCAATCACGAAAAATCCCACCGTCAGCGCCAGCAGGGCGCTGTAAGTGCCCTCCATCCCCAGCCAATAATGGAACACCAGCGACAGCAGCACCGCCAGCAGCATCCCAACGAAAAACAGCTGGGAAACCCGTTTATAATCCTTGCTGATCGACAGGTAAGACATGCTGTAAATCACCACGATCAGGCTGACATAACCGCAAAAGCCGGTGAACACATAAGAAACCGGCACCCCGCCGGTGAAATGCTCATGCAGGCAGAACGGAATGCCAATGCAGCAGCCTGCCAAAAGCGTCATGAAAAGCCCGGCGTAAAAGCAGGGGCGGATATCTTCATAACGCTCCTCGTACAGCGCATCAGACATAAAACGGGAGAGCACCGGGTTAAACGGGGCGATCACTAGGATCGAAAATACAAACATATATAGCACAGTGCAAGAATACAGCTTCCGCTCCGCGTATCCCAGATCTGAAAAGCCCAGCAGCAGCCGCATCAGCAGCACGCCCCCCATGACCACCAGCATCGGTGCAATCGTGACAAGCGTACTGTACAGGAACCCATACAGGTCGCTCGTCAGGGTGTTTTTCTCGTAAATCTTATTCAGCTTTACACCAATCCCAGCCATGTTGTCACCTCACCTCTCCGATTTCAAACGGCTGCTCCGTCCATGTAAGGCCCATCCGTTCCGCGAAGCCCTGATAAAGCTCCCGGTAGGTACGCCGCATGTCCGAAAGCTCGTGTACGGCCTTCACCCGCTGCTTGCCGCGCTTCCCCATCGCTTCGCGTTCCTCCGGGTGCAGCGCAAGCTCTGCAATGGCCGCGGCGATCTCCTCCTGGTTCATAATGTGGGTCAGGATGCCCGCCGCGCCCAAGCTGTCCCGGCCTTCGCCGTAGATCAGCCCCCGGCAGTCGCCCACGTCGGTCGCGATCACCGGCTTGCCTGCCGCGAAGCTTTCCAGCACAGCGAGCGGCTGCCCCTCGCTGATGCTGGTCAGGATGGTAAAATCCATGCGCCCCAGGTATTCCCGGATATTGATATCCCCGGTGAACGACTCCGCCGGGATGCCCAGCGCCTCTGCCAGGGCGATACATTCGCCCGCATATTCCGGCTCCTCCGCCATGGAGCCCATCACCCAGAGCCGCAGGCTTGGCACCGCTGCCTTAGCGGCCGCAAACGCGCGCAGCAGGGTTTTCACATCTTTGATCTGCGTGACCCGCAGGACCGCGCCCACATTGACGACGCCTTGCTCTTCCGGACCCTTGCCCGGGAGCCCTTCCAGCCGCGCCGTGTCAATCCCGTTCGGCGTGACACGCGCCTTGCCCTCCGGGCAGCCCAGATCGATTTGCAGCTGCCGCGCCGCCGGGTACAGGCTGGTCACAACATCCGCGCGTTCATACGCCAGCCGCGACATTTTCCGGAACTGCTCGATCCAGATATCCTTAAACAGCCCGTCCAGCCAGGTTGCCCGGATGAGCTCCTCCTCGCGTTCCCGGGTATAGATGCCGTGCTCGGACAGCAGCAGGCTGCTGCCGAACGCATGCTTTGCCATGCTGCCGATCACGCCCGCATAGCCGGTTGCCACGCAATGGTAAACGTCGGCCTTTGGGAGCCGCTGCCGCAGCACCAGGAACAGCGGCACATACATGGAGCGGAGCGTCCACAGGAAGTCGGAGAACATAATCTGCGCGTAGCGCTCCTCGTAGACCTCGACCGCAATCCGGAAGAAATCCTCCCCCATCAGCAGCGCGTCAATCGAAAAATGCTTCTCCCCAAACAGGCCGAACAGGCCGTCCCATTCCACCTGCCGCCCCAGCATCAGGCTGCGCAGGGCCTGCCGTTCCCGGCCCTTCAGCTTCAGGCGGGACGTCTGGCGCCAGCGCTTCCGCCCCCAATCCGCATCCTGTAAATAAACCTCGTGAACCTCCGTCACATGCCCGGGCAGTTCATAGGCAAATTTCCCCCGCTGCTCCCGGCTGGATACAATATTCACCAGCACAAACTCGAGGTTTTGAAACGACTGCACCATACTATGGATCCATCCCGACACACCGCCCACGGTGTACGGGTAACAGCCCTCCGAAACAATACATACTCTCAAAACGGCACCTCACAATCTTGCTTTTGCCCGCTCAGGGCTGCCCGTGCGCCAGCGCGATCCGCACGGTATCCTCTTCCACCGATACCAGCCAGCAGCCCTTTTCCACCTGCCCGGCCGTGCCGCCGGACACCGACTGCACCTCCTGGTCATGCGTGCGCAGCAGGAAGCTCACCGTGCCTTCCCGCCCCCGGATTGTCAGCGTGATGGTATCGCCGTCCAGCTCGTCCTCGTAGTCCAGCGCGAGGAACGCGCGCACACGCGCGTCGCTTTCAGCTGCGGTCGTCTTGTCAAACTGGCTGTACGGTTTCCACCATGTGCTCAGATTGCCCGCAATCTCACGCGAATAGTTTTCCCAGCGGTCCTCTGCCGTTTCCGGCCAGGTTACCCGCTCCATCTCCAGCAGGATATTGGTATAGGCCAGCGCCGTTTGCAGGCTGCGGTTTTTGAGGTCCTCGCGGAAGCCGTAGCGGTCGGCGCGGTGGGTGGCCCCCTGGTATGTGACCGTCTCTGTGAGGTAGCCCAGCAGCGGCCTTTCGCAGTCGCCCGTCACGGTCCGGATGCCCTGCGCGTCCCCGCCCCGCGCGAACGCCAGGAAATCGGCCGCGTCCGTCCCCACATACGCGGCGGGATACGGCACGCTGCTGCCCTGCGCCGAAAGGAACGCCGTATCCTGCGCCCACTGCTCCGGGCCGCCGTCGGCGCAGCGCCCGGCTTCGCCGCGCCGCTCCTTGAACTGGCGCAGGTAATAGGCGAGGTCGTCCGCTTGCGGCTCCCCTTCCGGGCTGCGCAGCTGCGTCGTCATATAGCAGGTCATGCGGAACCCGCTCTGCTCGGTCGCCGCAATCAAATTCGGCCATACCGTATTTTGCAGCAGCATCTTATGGCTGCTGGCATAAATCTCCTGTAGCTGCCGCGTATTCTCGGCAGCGAAGCTCGGGTAGCCCGCAACCGTCAGGTTCTGCGCATTGACCACGGGGCGGAGCAGGTACGGGCTGCCCTCCGCAAGCATCCCGTCCAACAGGCCAAAGCCGGTCTCATCCTCCAAAAAGTCCCCGTTGACCGCGTATATTTTCGCGCTGCCCTCGTTGTTCCGCCACAGGATCGCCGGGCGTTCTTCCTGCCCTTCGTCATCCTCCGCGGCTCGCGTAAGCCCTGTCAAATAGACCTTTGTCCCGCTTTCCAGCTCGTACCACGGGATTTCCAGCTCGACTTCCATCCCGCTGTTCTGCCCATAAAAGGCTTCGCCGCCCACAAGGAAGCCGTCGTACAGATAAACGCCGGTGAGCGCAGCCTGCGCCTGCCGGACGCTCTTGATCCCCAGCACCGCCTGAAGCCCTGGGCTCCGCGCGATCTCCTCCACGTCCGGCAGCGCGCAGAACACAATGGTCAGCCCCTTCTGCGTCAGCCCTTCGAGCGCCTCTGCATCCGCCGGCAGCGAAAGGGCCGCAGGGTCGATGCACAGCACCTGCACACCGTCCGCCCCCGCCGCCAGATAGCTTGAAAGCGAAGCATAGCAGCGCAGCGGGCGTTTGCTGTAAGTACACCACTGCGCGACGGTCTGGCCCAACGCGCCATGTGCGCTGCCAATCAGCGCGGTCTGCCGCGGGGCGCCTTCCGCGCCGTCCGCCTCCCAGGCGTCCGCGCGCAGGAGCGCCACCTCCCCGGCCGCTCCGCCGACCTCATAGTCATTCGTTGCCGAAAGGTAGATTTCGGTAAACATATACAGTGCAAGCAGCACAGCCATCATCAACAGCATGCTGAATAATTTCCTGCGTGATAACATGATTGCTCCTATCTGCGCATCCGCGCTTAAAATGCCCGCTCAGCGGAACACACGCACCATTTCCAGGGTCTCCTGGTCAATCGGTACCTCCGAGGTGCGCAGCTCCTCCAATACCCGGAAAAACTGCTCCCGGCTGCCGGTGGTATAGTACAGCTTCATCAGGCAGGCATACGGTTCCGATTCCCCCGGGAAGGCGGCATATGCCCGCAGGCACCATTTCCGGCAGTTTTCGTAATCCTCCACCGCCAGCAGCTGCATACTGACCGTTTCAAACCGCTTGGCAGTCATCCGTTCCGGGGCCTCTTCCAGAAGCCGCTCACCGATTTCGTCCATCTTCGCCGCGTACTCCCGCTGCTCTTCCACCGGCAGCAGGCGGTGCCGCAGGAATTCCGACATGGAATCGATCGTTTCCGCAGCAAGCTCCAACCGCACCGCGCGCCCTTCCTCCGTTTCGGCCTCCGGCGGCGCGGTGATGCGCCGGTAATTTTTCTGCACCGAAGTGCGGAATTCATTCAGCACCCCCTGCAACGCCGCCGCGGCATAGTGCGTCACTTCCGAATCGTCGCTGCCCAGCGCCATTGCGATTGCCGACGCGGACGCGCGCACATCCCCGCGCACGACCTGCATCATCATTTCCCGCATGCTGCCGGTATCGGCTACCGCGACCGCTTCTTCTACCGGCACAAGGTTGCTTTCACGTTCCTCCTCCGCGGCCATCTGCGGCCTGACGCGCTCCTTGCTGAACAAAACGTCTTCCAGCTGCACCGAGCGCCAGAACAGCAGCCGCCCAAACAGCCAGCCCAGCGCAAAGAAGCCTATGCCCACCAGCGGGCACAGCAGCATGACCCCGGCTTTGGGCAGGACACTGTATGAGCGCTCTTTCCCCCAGAACGGGCGGAGCACCAGCTCCACGAGCACATACAATACCACAATAACGGTATTGACCAGCAGCAAAAGCAGGAATTCCCTTTCTCCAAATCTCATTTACGTCGCCTCTTTCATCCGGCAGCGGAAGCCTCTCTTTTCAAAACGCGACTGCACGACGGCCGCTTCCTCCGGCCCGGTATTGGCCAGCAGCGCGCAGACGCGCCCGTTGCCGCCCACGCCTACATAGTCGCTCGTCCGGAGGCTTTCCCGGACAGCCCGCCCCGTCTCCGCGAGGGCCGCCGCGCCGGGCTCGACCTCCAGCAGCGAGCACTCGGTCAGGCCATCCTTTTTCGCCTGCAGGAACGCGTCCACCAGCTTTTGAAAGGCTTCCTGGTTCAAGACCTCCTGCCCGTCCAGGTAGCGCCCGCTCTCCTGCGCGGAGAGATAGCGGTTTGCGTGTACAACCGCATTCTGAATCAGCCGCCCGCAGACAACCAGATAGTCCGCCTGGCCCAGCGTCATACGCTCCCACGGCAGGCTCCAAACCATGGCGATTGCCTGAATGCCTTCCTCGCTGTAAATCGCGCTTGCCATCATCGGGTAATGTGCGTCAAGGCTGCGGTTAATGTACGGCTTCCCATGCTTCAGCGCTTCGGACAGCTCCCCGTATTCCAGGTAGCGGATCGAATTTCCGCCCTCCCGCGCCTTCCGCGAGGTCGCCGAGAACAGGCGCGCGTAGTCCGACCCGTTTACCGTATAAATCGCTACATCACGGCTGCCCATCAGCTCGCCCAGCATGGCGGCCGCCCGGAACAGCACTTCTTCCGGCATCAACTGGTCAAGCGCGGAGGTCACATGGTAAATTTTCCCGATGCTGTCATTCTGGTTGATGATCTGCTCGGTCAAGGCGTCCTTTACCCGGACGTTGCTTTCATTGATGCTGCGGATGTCGGTCAGCTGTGCGGACAGGTATTCCTGCTCGTCGGCTGCTTCCTCCCGCAGCGACTGGATACGGTCATGCAGGTAGCCCACCACGAGCCCTACAATAAAAAGCTGCGCAATCCAGATATATGTATTATAATCGACCGCCGCACCTATCCCGCTGCGGGCAGCGGCCTGATGGATAAAGTAGCCGATTGTCGCCAGCAAAGAGGAAAAGACCGCCTGTTGCTGGCCGTGTACCGTCGCAAAGAGCAGCACGTACAGCAAGAACACGTCCAGCCTGCCCAAATAAGCGCTGCCCGCCGCATAACGGTACAGCAGGAAGAACAGCACAAAGCCAATCAGGTTCTCCAAAAAAGGGAATGCCGCTTTCGTCATCCAGCCCGCCCGCTGGAACAGCCGTTCCAGGAAGGACGGCCTGCGTTCGGCATCCGTCAAGAAGCATTCCGGGCATGCTTTCATTTTTTCCACGATCCGGACGACCGTTTTCGCGGTATCCGCACGGACAAACGCGCTGAATTCGTCCATAAACCGCTGGTTCGAGAGGACGCAGCGCGTGCCCGGCGTGCTTTTGTAAACCGACGGTTCGGCAGCTTCGCCGTCCCGCATGGCCGCAAGCACCTGCCGCGCAAGCGCGGCTTCGTTGGTCTCCACCGAGGAGGAAAGGTGGTACAGGCCGTACCGGTGGTAATCGCAAACCGACATGCTATAAAGGTATTCCACCGCATCCAACTCATACAGCAGCGCAAAGCGGCGGTTTTCATCCGCGCGCAGCTCGCTGCCGCGCAGCGCTTCCAGGCAGAACCATGTCAGCGCCTCGCTGCACTGCGCCCGCTTTTCCGGGACGCCGTACAAATGCTGAAGCCGCAGCGTCACAATATCTTTGCCTGACAGCTGGGCGAAGGAGGTGCAGAGCGCTTCCCCCTGTGCCAGCGCCAGCCCTTTTACGCTTTCGGGCTTCACGGGCGTTTCTTCCGTGATATCCTCGGGGTAATTGCCGCCGTAAACCTCTTCGGAGGACAGGCAGAGGAACCTGCCCTTGCCCGTGCTGGCAAACGCCATCAGCAGGTTTGTCAGGGCGGTCGTATACCGCACCGAAGCCCGATCCCCTTCCTCCCAGCGGAAGTTTGGGTCGTAGGCTCCCAGGAAAATTGTCACCGCCGGCAGCACACTTTCAAATACAGCCCGTACAGAATCACTGTCGTAAGGGAAACGGTAGGTTTCAAATACCTTTTCCTTCTGTGGTTCTTTAAAACGGTTGCCCGTAAGCAAGCAGACCCGATGCCCCTCTTTTTTGAATTTGCGGATCAGCTGATCCCTTAGCCCGCAGGGCCCGCATACTAACAGAATATTCATCATGTTCCTCCCTTTTGTATGCTGCATGAGCCAGTGGAATCGACTGCCGTATGGCAAAGGGCTGCAAATGCCATCCCGGCCTGTCTGAATCCTTGCTGCAAAATGTAACACAATATAAAG
>QXXE01000071.1 GCA_009911355.1 Clostridiaceae bacterium
TACTATGAATCTCTGGATGCTGCTTAGGCATTGATATCCTTGTAAAAAAAGTGTCAACCAATATTGACAATATCACACCGTATCCTTTCATCCGGTGAACTTTATGCCGATAAGGCTTATAATTGATAGCGAATGGGCGGATACGCTGCGGGATAAATTGGCTATTTTGATGCTTACTCCCCGCAAAAAACGCAAGTCTGATCCCATTCGTTCCGGAGATGTTTTCTCAACTTTTGTCAGCTCCGTCCGACAGCCGATTGAATGTTTTTTTAACGGGTTAAACCGTCTTACCAATCTTCAAACCGCTTCTACGGTCCGCTCCCTTACGGGCCTGCTTCTGCATATCTTCGGACGCATTGCTGCCGCTTTGGGCACGCTGGTTTTTAACCCTTGATTCGCATTTTAGGTATATCATAGTACCGAACTATAAATGAGCAAATTCACAACTTGCACAAAAAATCGACCATTTTGTCTTTCTGGCGAGGATATATCTCCTGCTTCGTTGGAATTCGTCCGCGAATGGCGGACAATTTGTGCAACATTCAGATTTGCTCATTTATAGACCGAATATAATTATGGTGGAAAGAATCTATTCATTCAGCTGGATCAGACAATAGGTAAGCGCCTGACGCGGGGATGGGCAGAGCCGTTCCTATTCCCCTATTCTTTTTTTTTCATAAGATGCATAAAATAGAAAAGAGGTGTTTATCCATATGTGGTTTTTACTTAAATTTCTTATTTTGTCAGTTCTGACTGTAGTTTTACTGCTATACAGCACCGGACAATGGAAGCGATATAACCTGATCCTTATGGCGGCATATTTAATTGCTGTAGGAATCATCTTTCTATTTTAACAAGCTTTGCGCACAGGAAAATACGAACTCAGGAAAAGAAACGCTGGCCGGGCACCGGCAACAGGCTCGGCCAGACGGAAAAGATGGAATCCCCTCAGCCGGGAGCAGCGCAAGATCGGCAGACTCCAACATCGGGACATCCATTTCGCTGTCCCCCGCGCAAACGATCAGGCTTTGCTCCCGCTCTATGCGCAGGCGTTTCACAGCAGCCCCTTTGTCGATTCCTGGCGGCAGAAAATAAAGCTTTCTCCCTGAATGGTACGCCGGAGCACTGTCTGGTTCCAGTAGGGCCAGGCGGCAGCGGCAGCGGCTTCCTCTGTACGGAAATGCGCGTAAAGGAACAGCCCATCTACCATCCTGCAGCTGATTATCCCGTCCCGGCTGCTCAGTACCGGCTGAATCTCCCTCATAGCCGGTGTGTACTTTTGTGCTAGCGATCGGGAATGCCGCGCCCATTCTGCATCCGGGTGACCGTTCCGGAGAAGGACTGCGCCATTGTCCGTGAATGCCAGCTCCGGGACCTGCTTTTTTGGCCATTGGATTCTTTGATATTGTTCCATCGAGCGCGTTGTAACAGGAACAAAGCAGATCTTATCCCACAGCGCGTCCAGCAGTCGGAACGCCTTCAGCGGCATAAACCCCTGTTCCCGTTCTTCGACCCGCTCCACGCAGACATCCCCTGGCTGTTTCTGGTGGTACGAATACAGCACGGTATTGTCTAGGTCGCAGACGAGCAGCAACTGCCTCATTTCAACTTCCCGCGACATGCCGTATCAGACCGCAGGCTCTGTAATTCCGGAGCGGATACACTTCCAATGCAATGCCTTTTTCTTGTGCAAGCTGGTAGATATGCCCCAGATGCTCCGGGTCGTCCATGCTGTGTACAAGAATTTTCCAAGGCATCCTGCGGAGCAGTACGCGTGTCGCTTCGCCAATGCTGGGCTTTACAAAGTTGATATCCGGCAAGCCAAATGCCCTTAGGATTTCAGATGCCTCTTCAAGCCCGCTGCCAGCGAGTGTACGCCGCTCCGGCGGGCGAAGTCCCTCTGAAAAATATTGTTCCACCGCGTCAATAAAGCGGTAGGTCAGATCCTGCCCGGCCAGCTCGCTGTAAAAGGCCGCGCCGTGATAATCCTGTGGACCAATGATATCCTTCCGGCAGAAGGTCCGGCTGAGCAATCCGGAAACCGTCGCGTTCAGGCAGGCGCTTGCAATCAGGAAATCGTCATTCGTTCCCGCTTTTTCCGCGACCCCGGCAGGATCCGACAAAACAGCAAGGCCGCTGCTGACACCCGGGTACTCCCGCATAGCGGCGTCCAGTTCCCGCTGGATTGCGCCTTTTCCGGTCCAGCCATCGACAAATTGGATGCTTTCCGCCTTGTGCATGGACAAAATATAGTCCATTGCGTTCCGATCGATGCCCTTTCCCCGGATGATTGAAATAGAATAATGTATCGTTTTGGCTTGATAAATCTTTTCCATGAACCGCTTGAGCAAAATGCCGATCGGGGTCCCGGCCCGCGCCAGGGAAACCAACACGATTTCCCCCTGTTTTTCCGCGCGGATTTGCCTGGCAGTTTCTGAGACCGCCTGCGAAGTCATTTTAGCGTACAAGGAAAGCCCCCGGTAAAAGGTTTCCAAGTACGCGTCAGACGGTTCATATTCCAGAGGAAGCATTTCCGAATAGTGAACCCCCTGTTGTATCAGCTTTTCCCGTTCGGCAGTCCCGATCCGAGGGACCAAGCCAGTAATGTCCTTCAGCAGAAGGATCACATCGTTTTCGTTATATGTGCTAAACACATTTGCCTCCTTCCACGACCCACAATCTGCCGCAGCCATGCTGTTTCAAAATACGCGCGAGATCAGCGGCCGCTTCGCAATGTTCCACAGCACTGTCTGTCACAAGGATGACGTTCTGATATTTTCGCAGATTATACAGGAATGTTTTCCGCCCAGCGTCATAGAAGCTGCGCAGCCGGTACCCGTTCTGAATCGGGTAGTCTGCGTCCGGACAGATACCGATCGGACTTCTCGTTGTCGCGTGGCAGCATACCGGGAACGAAAGCGCTTCCAGTGCATGCCCCAGAAGCAGCGCCGGGTACATACATTCCTCCGTGCCAAGCACCAGAACGGTTTGTCCGGCGGGCATCTCCTGCGCAATGCACTCTGCAATACCGCCGCATAACCTCCGGCACTCTTCCCGGTACGAACCAGCTGGCACGCCGCGCCTGGGGTCCCCAAACGTCCGCGCCATCCGGAGCGTATCGCATGGCACGCCGTCCAGTCTCTGCGCCTCGCTGGCGGCCTCTTCTATCTGATATCGGGCAACCTGCCCGGTCAGATCTTCGTTTGGCAGCCAGACCAGACATTCGCTTTCAATACCCGCATTTTGCAGCCGTGCCCTGTCCTCGGCAGAAAGGCGGTTGATGATGGATGCCGCAACCAGTCCCCGGCCAGCCATTTGCGGATATCGCGCCCGCATCTGGTGCACAATGTTACGCATGGTTTTCCCGGTTGAGATTTCATCATCCACCAAAATAATCTGCGGCGAGGCCTCTATCCAATCTGCCAGTCTATCCCCATACAGCCGCTGCTCGACCGCGTGGCTATGTTCCTCCTGAAATGGAAGATACCCGCCTGGAAGCGGTTCCCTCGTTGTATGAAGGTATACGCAGTCCGTCCCCAGACAAACCGCGACCGCCGCGCCAATCGCGGTTGCGGTTTCTGCAAAGCCGATCACCAACTTTGCCTCCGGCCAGCAGCGGGCGATGCGTTCCCCCAACGAGGACATCATTTCCAGCGCCGCGCCCGGGCGGATCGGCATATGCTTTGCCTGCAAAGGGTTCACCAGCAAATAGCTTCTTTTGGGGTTGTTCGCGCGTTTTGCCAATTTTACGACCTGCTCAGGTGTATACGTTTTCATGGCATCCAGCTCCCTTCCCCATCGGGTTCCAAGCAGACAGGCGTTTCGATATATGTGACTTTCCGCTCGTTCCATGCCGGGTACTGCCACGGGGCTTCCTCCCCAAGCAGCTGGCTGAGCGCAATGCCGGGCAGGTTGATGCCCGTGGCCCTGCACGAGAGCTGAAGGCCGCCAGACATTCTCGGATTGATTTCCAGCAGGAATATCTTTTCGCCTTCCATCCGGAATTGAATATTCATCGGCATCGTAAGCTGCAGCTGATCCATTATCCGTGCGCACAGCTTCATGACCTCAGGCTGGAACCGAACCGCATAATGGCGTGTGCCTGATTTGAAGCGCGGAATCACCAAAGGCCCGCTGGGGGTCGAAAGGCAGTCGGCACTGATTTCCACGCCGCTCAGATACGGCATCAGCAAAACCGGGACCCGGAAATCATAGCCCGCAATGATCCGCCGCGCCGTGTCAAGCGTCACCTTTGCGCCTGGGCAGTTCCACAGTGCGTTTTCCGACAAGATCCGGTCGTCAATGACCCGGAAGGTACGCGCGCCCTCATCGACAGCCAGCTTATAGCAGACCCTGGAGCAGCATCCCTGCAGAGTCTCATAAGCGGCATCAAATTCGGCAGAAGAGTGCGCGCCATATACCGGCGGCAGGAACGCTTCGCCCTTAAACAGCTGGTAAGTACGCAGCTTTTCCTCCAGTATCGCAATCATCCGCGCGTCCTGGTCCGCAAACAGCCGTACCCCGATCCCCCAGAACCGTGCCGCGTTTTCTGTGATTTCAGGCAGCCCCCGCCGGGGGACAAAAATATCAATACGATGCTCCTCGCAGAAGCGGAGACAGAAATCCACATATTCTTCCTTTGGCAGCTCCGGCTCCGCGAACCACTCGTCGCAGGCCCGCTGATAAACCGCGTATGGGTTTGAACTGCTCCCCACAAAGGTGAACCGTTCCGGGCCGCTTTCCCGCATCAGCCCGATCAGGTGGTATGCCGTGCTGAACCAGTGGTTGAACCAGATCCGCATTGCGCCCGCTCCTCCTTTACCCCATAAATATCGCCCAGCAGTACCGTGCGGCGCGCCCAGTTTTCATGGCATTTCAGCTCGTTCATCCGGGAACCGTCCGCGCTTTTCGCGACGCCGGACACCGCGCTTTCCCAATTGGTCAGCCTTACCGCATCCTCATAATCCGTGCTGGAAACCTTCATGCTTTCGTAAATCACCGGCAGCTGGGAGGGATGGATCGCCGTTTTTCCGATGAACCCGTTCAGCCGGTCCAGCGCCAGTTCCCTTTGCAGGCCGACCGCCCAGGCCCCCTCCGGGTCCTCGCCAAAGTACTCCCACACCGGACCGGAAACAACATAATCCGGCGCAAACACATTCAGGATATCCATCAAAATATCACGGACGACGCCGATCTGGTAAATATTCTGGCTGACGCTTCGCCGCAGGCCGTACAAGTTGGTAAAATCATTACCCCCAACGCGGATGTTCAAGACATACTGCCGGATACTGCCCAGAATCTCCTGGACTGCAAGCAGCGCCGCTGTCCGGCTTTGTATTTCCGCGAGCAGTCTGCTTTCGAGAATCGGCATCACATACAGCGGCTACCTGCGGCCATGGTTCAGCATTTCGACCAAGCAGGCATACGCTTCCCCATTCGAGGCGTCGAATTTCGGAAGGATATAGCCGGTAAGCAGCGTATTTTCTGCCCCCAACTTGCGGTGGATGTGGACAAGGTGCTCCGGCGAGCGGACGCGTACAAACAGCAGCGGCGCTTCCGGAACGTTTTGGAGCGCGGATAACGTCTGCTTTAGGACATCTTCCGACGCTTTCAGCGCTTCATCCCGAATGGCGTCCTCCAGACAGAACGCGATTGATGTCAGGCATGGGTATGCCCGCGCCCTGACTTTTTCCGCAATTCCGGAATGATTTGCGGGGACATACAGCAGCGGCCCCACCCGATAGGCAAGCAGTTCTTTTTCTTCCAACGCCATTCCTCCTGTTCCCATGCTTTTCATGCGTGTCCTGTCATTCTGTTTGGATGCCATAACTTTCGCAAAGCTTCGCCAATCCGGCGCGGTAACCCGCCCCGACCGGCTTCAGCTTCCATTCCCCTTTATAGCGGTAAAATTCGGCGGCAACAACCGCTTTTTCGTCTGAAAGGCTGGAGAGCGCGAACTGGTAAAGCTCCTTTGTCCCATCGAAAAATCGAATCCGCGGCCCGCTGACCATCGAGAAATGCAGCCGTGAATCGTCCCCATAGATCGCGTAGCATAGCACGATTTTCTGCACAAGGCTGCCCACGCGGTCCAGGCAGATTTGCGCGACCGTCTCCAGTCCCGTTGTGGGAACGCGCACAGCATGGTCAGGCGATTCCATGTTCCCGAAAAAAACAAGATCCTCATCGCTGGAAGCCTTGCCGTTGTCCCGCAGAAGGAAGCAATAGCAGTCAACCTCAAGCGGCCGTGCGGTACCCTGGTGCTCGTAAACGATTTTCAGCTCATGATCATACAGCCCCCGCAGGGAAACGCGCTGTCCCCGCTGGAGCGCTTCCACCGCTTCATCCGGCTGGTGCAGCACGATGGGGTCAGCCGGCAGGCTTCCCTGCGGCAGCCCTGCGTTTTCGGCAGCGGCGGAAGCATTCGCGACAGGCGCACCCTTCACCGCTTTGCCATAGATATAAATCCGGCGGGTGACCTGCGTCTGAATGAAAATTTCGCCGTAAAGAATGGTATTGTCACGCAGCCGCTGCGTGGTTAGCGTCAGAGTATTCATACCGGGCCGTAACCGCGCCGGCGCAATCCGCAGATCCTTCATCCGGCACACGACCTCCGCGTCTGCGGGGGCTTCCAATTGGATCTGGAACCGGTTTTCCGCGTCCGCCGCAAACGTACCCAGCGCAGCCACGCGCGGGAACTTCCAATTTGGAGCCTCCTGCGAAAGCCCAACGACATCGCCGTTCACCTCGACCTGCGTAAAGGTCACGGACGGCGCGGTACATTGAACCGCTGTGCCATTTGTATCCGCCCCCCGGTAATTTCCACACGCAGGTTTTTGATGGTCACCCCGGGCGCGGTGATGGTCAGGACCGGGCCATGCTCCGCCCAAAGCGTGGAACCCGCGCCATCCAGGATGCAGGGACGGCTGACGGTGAGCGGACCTTGGTATTCCCCCGGTGAAAGCAGGGAATCCCCTCCCGACTGGTCAAAATGTTTCTGAATCTCTTCCATAAGTCATTTCTCCGCGGAACCGCGTCAGCTTTTTTTCTGTCCGCACGGGCCAGCATCCATCTGCACCATACCGTTTACATACCCAACCCGCCGCTCGGAGCCGCGGGCGCTGTACAATTCCAGTGCGGAAACTTCCATCTCGCCCTGTTTTTCGCCGAACAGGATCTCCCCAAAGCAAAGTGTGTAGCTTTTATCGTTCGCGCTGGTATTTGCGGCTGGGATTTCAATCGTCTGGTTCCCGTTGCGGATGCGCACAAACACACCGTACCGGTAAAAGGAGCCCGTCCCGTTTTCAATAGCAGAATAAGAGCTGACCGCGACCGATGCAATATCCGGGTGCCATACAATATTGATATGCTCCAGCTCACCGGGAGCCGTCACGTCGCCCCCGTGCCGGACCGCACCCTCCGGTGTTGACATCACCTCATCGCTGTTCGACGCGCCCACATAGACCAGTTTCCCGCTGCGATAGCGCACGAGCGTTTTGAGATCATAGTCTTTTCCGGCTGCTGTCCAGCCATTTTCAATGATGATTGGGGTGCCGCTGTTTTGCTCAGGGATACCTTTTGCCCTTTCTTCAGGGATATTTTTTCGGTTTTCTGCGGGGTCGGCTGGGGCGGAGCGGTCAGCTCTTCGCCGCCATAGCTGCGCAAAAGATCCCCAAGCCCGCCATTAAAGCCGTTTGCGACCGCCGCGAAGCGCCAGACGCCCTTTCGGTAGAGTTCAATGGAGATAATCGCCTTTTCACTATGGAAATCCTGCCCGCGAAGCAGCATCCTAGTGCTCCATCCAGTCAGAAAGCGGACTTGGTCTTGGAGCGGGATTTTCGCAGGGCAAGGCAGAGGACGCAGGCGGGCTGACGCCCGTCAAGGACGATAACGTAGCCATGCGGAAATCCAGCCCAAGAACGAGTTCGATTTCTGGCCGGATGGAGTACTAGCCACCTTTTTCCCATTCTGCGAAATCGTGACCTCATGGGACACGATATTGCCCATTGTCCCGCTGCCATCAATGCTGACAGTGAATACCAGCCGCTGAATGGAAGCGGGCAGGCGGTCGAGATCGACACGGTAGTCTACGCCGCCGCTGACTGCGGAATAACTAATTTCGGCGCTGGGCGACTGGGTTTGGTTGTAAAAAACCATATACCGGTCATCCGACAGTTTCCCATCGGCATCCACGCCAAAACAGCAGAAATCATAAACACTTTGTCCAGAAACACGCATGTTGACATCAATCGCCTGGCTGACATCCACATATTTTCCCAGCTGATCCCGGAAGCCACGCTGTAAATCCATAAAACCCCTCCGCTCAATCAAATTATTCAGAAACCGGGAACCAGCGTACCACCAGCCCCGGCATTATCCATCTTTTCCGAGACAGCCCCGCCCAGACAATGCCATGCGGGCAGGGCAGCCAATTTTGCTGTATTCTATCCACTGTCGTCAACTTAGGACTTGTTTGATGATTGGAAGTGCGGATAATTTTCAAACAAGGTCTAAGCAGATTGGAGTTATTGGATTGCCATCCTTGCTTAACTCGTGTAGACACTATCTAGCACTACCATGTTATCCTCCCACGAATCTTGTACACATTCTCCCACTTATCTTGTCGTTTTCGAGTTAGGAGTCAATGCCAGAGAAAATCAATTTTTCGCAACAAATTATCTGTTTAAGCAGGCGGGACATCTGCTCAAACCTCCTGTCTTACACCATGGAATTTTGCACTTTTCCGATCGATTATCTGCTCTATTTTCTCGCTTTCGCTGTGAAACCGAAGAAATTAAGAGAGAGGGGGGAGAGGAGGGTCAGTTTCCGCTGGCATAACAAAAAGGCCCAAGGATGTCCTTTGGGGACTATCCCTGAGCCTATACCTCTGTGTCAATATGGGTGGAAAAAAGTGGTCAAAATCCGTGGCACAATATCACCAAATCCGTCTTACTTCGCCATCGAAGCAACTTCCGCAGCGAAATCGTCGACCTTCTTCTCGATGCCCTCGCCCTTTTCAAAGCGGGTGAACTTGACCAGCTTAATTTCGCCGCCAAGCTCCTTCGCGACGTCCTTGATGTGCTGTTCAACGGAGACCTTATTCTCCTTAACGAACGCCTGCTGGAGCAGGCAGTTCTCCTCGTAATACTTGCCTACGCGGCCCTCAACCATTTTCGCGAGGATCTGTTCCGGCTTGGGCTTCGCAGCGGTCTTATTCTCCTCGATCGCCTGCGCCATCAGGATCTCGCGCTCTTTGTTCAGCACTTCTTCCGCGACCTCAGACTTGTCCATATAGGTGGGGCGCATTGCAGCGGCCTGCATGCCGATATCCTTGCCCAGCTGGAACACGGTTTCGTTGCCCTTGAGGTTATCGGAGACGGACAGCCCGACCAGCACGCCGATCACGCCGCCCATATGGGTGTAGGAGACGTTGAAGGTCGAATCGTCGTAGCGATCGAAGCGGCGGATCTGGATATTCTCACCAATGGTGAGCACCTTCTCCTGAAGCGCACCCTCGACGGTCAGCTCGCCCAGCTTGCACGCCTTGAGCGCGTCGACGTCAGCGGGATTGTCCTGCATCACAACGCCTGCAAGGTCGGCGACAAACTTCTGGAAATCAGCGTTCTTCGCAACGAAGTCGGTCTCGGAGTTGACCTCGATGATCGCGCCAACACCGCAGTCGGCGCAGACAGACGCGCACACAACGCCCTCGGCGGCGATGCGGCCAGCCTTCTTGGCAGCTTTCGCGAGGCCCTTTTCGCGCAGCAGCTCGATCGCCTTGTCAAAATCGCCGTCGGACTCCTGAAGCGCCTTTTTGCAGTCCATCATGCCTACGTTGGTCTGCTCGCGCAGTTTTTTTACATCAGCAGCAGTAAATGCCATTTTTTATTCCTCCAAAAAATAAATCAGCGGTGAAAGAAAGGGGGCAGGGCAAGCCGCCTCCGCCCCCAAAGGTACAAATGAACGGGAAAATCAGGCTTCCGCAGCGGGTTCCGCGGCCTTTTCCTCGGCTGCGACTTCGAGCTGTTCGCCCTGCTTGCCTTCAAGGACGGCGTTCGCCATTGTCGAAGAGATCAGCTTGATTGCGCGGATTGCGTCGTCGTTGCCGGGGATGACGTAATCGACTTCATCGGGGTCGCAGTTGGTATCGACGATCGCGACGACCGGGATGCCCAGCTTGCGGGCTTCGGCGATTGCGTTCTTCTCCTTGCGCGGGTCTACGATAAACATTGCGCCGGGAAGCTTCTTCATATCCTTTACGCCGCCGAGGTATTTTTCGAGCTTGGCGGTTTCAAGCTGGAGCTTGATGACTTCCTTCTTGGGGAGCAGGTTGAAGGTGCCATCCTCTTCCATCTTTTTCAGCTGGTTGAGGCGGGTAATGCGGCTGCGCATGGTTTTGAAGTTGGTGAGCATGCCGCCGAGCCAACGGGCGTTGACATAGAACATGTTGCAGCGCTCGGCTTCTTCCTTGATGGCGTCCTGCGCCTGCTTCTTGGTGCCGACGAACAGGAGCGACTCACCGGATGCGGCGATATCGCGGACAAAGAAATAGGCTTCCTCAAGCTTCTTCACGGTCTTGGCAAGGTCGATGATATAGATGCCGTTGCGCTCGGTGAAGATATAGGTTGCCATCTTCGGGTTCCAGCGGCGGGTCTGGTGGCCGAAGTGTACGCCGGCCTCCAGCAGCTGCTTCATAGAAATTACTGCCATAGTTGTTTCCTCCTCTGGTTTTGCCTCCATCCCGAGTCATCTGTCGGCGGCAACGAACGCCGGGCGCTGTCACCGGCCGCCCACATCGCGGGATGTGTGGAATAATAAAGAATGATTTGCGTATTTCTCACGCATGTGATATTATATCAACGGGGGGCTGCAAAGTCAACCCATTTTTTCCTTAAATGCACGTATTTTTTACGGTTTTTTGCCCCTTCCGGCAGCGCCAAAGGGCTTTGCCCTCCGCAGGCGGCGCCAAAGGGCTCTGCCCTTTGGAATCCCGCGCCTCCTCGGCGAGCGCCAAAGGGGCTCGCCCCTTTGGAATCCCTCCCCCGCCTCCGGCGTCAGGGGCTCTGCCCCTGAACCCCGCGCGGACAGCCAGGCCGAGGGAACAAACCCCATTTTTTCCGTCTAATTGAATCAGAACGCAATCGCTTACAAACACAACTATTAGGAGGTGCTTTTATTATGTTGCGCGCGAGGAAGAAAATCCTTTGCGCGGCAGCCGTAATTGCGCTTGCCGCTGCCCTTTTCTATCTTATCTTCCCGCTCCACCCGCTTTCATCCCTGAAACCGGAAGAAATCGAAGAAATCCGGCTATTTGCCATTCCGCCGGAGCAGACGGTCATATTAGGCCCGGAGGATGCCGCGCAGGCGGCATCGCTCCTTCGCGGCCTGCGGGCCTACCAGCCCGGCTACCGTGTAGGAAACTCGCTCTGCGGGCAGTACATCGCTTTTACGGTCGTCAAAACCGACGGCTCAGAAGTCGAGGTTTCCAACACTGGGAATGTCGCCCTTACGATCGGGGGCACGGGCTACCGCGCCGAATACAACTCCGCGGAAGCGCTGAACGCCTTTGCAAACGGCGTGCTGTACAGCCGCTGAACGCCATTCCCCGAACCCAGGCAACGCTTTGCAGGGCATCCAGCGAGGCGTTGCCCTGCAAAGCGTTGCCTGGGGGGGCGCTTCATCCTGCTATCAGGTTACAAATTTCGCACAGTTCTATTGCAACCTTCCTTTTTTTGTGCTAAAATGTTACAGTCATGAACAAACCGTGAACAAATAAGCAAAAACTGGGGTGTCTGAATGAAAGAAAGAGAATCCTTTGGCAGCCGGATCGGGTTTATCCTGATTTCGGCGGGCTGCGCGATTGGGCTGGGCAATGTCTGGCGCTTCCCATATATTGTGGGGAAAAACGGCGGCGCAGCTTTTATTTTGATTTATCTGGCGTTCCTGCTCCTGCTGGGGATGCCTGTGCTGACGATGGAATTCTCCATCGGTCGTGCAAGCCGCACATCGATTGCGCTGTCGTTCCAAAAGCTGGAACCGGCAGGGTCAAAATGGCATATTTTCCGTTGGATCGGCATTATCGGCTGCTATATGCTGATGATGTTTTACGCGCCGGTATCGGGGTGGATGTTCTCCTATCTGGTCAAGAGCGCGGTAGGCGATTTTGCGGGGCTGACCCCAGACGCGGTTGCGGGGGAATTCGGCGCAATGCTCAGCGACCCTTACGGTATGACGATGGCGCTTGCGGTTGTTGTGCTGCTGGGCTTTTTTGTATGCTCGCTTGGGCTGCAAAAAGGCGTGGAGAAGGTCACAAAGATCATGATGGGCCTGTTGGTCCTGCTGATTGGCGCGCTGGCGGTGCGGTCGGTAACGCTGCCGGGCGCGGGCGCGGGCCTCAAATATTACCTTGTGCCGGACATTAACGCAATCCGGGAAAACGGTCTGTTCAACGTGCTGTATGAAGCGCTCAACCAGGCGTTTTTCACGCTGTCGATGGGTATCGGCGCGATGTCGATCTTTGGCAGCTATATCGGGCGGGAGCGCAGGCTGTTTGGCGAGGCGCTGAACGTCGGCGTACTCGACACATTTGTAGCGTTCTGCTCGGGGCTGGTGATCATCCCGGCGTGCTTTGCGTTTGGGATTTCGTCGGACTCGGGGCCGAACCTCATTTTCATCACGCTGCCGAACGTGTTCAACCACATGATGGGTGGCCGCTTCTGGGGGACGCTGTTCTTCCTGTTCATGTGCTTCGCGGCAATGAGCACAATCATCGCAGTATTCGAAAATATCATCTCCATGACGCAGGATATGTTCGGCTGGGAGCGCAAAAAGGCGTGTGTCATCAACCTGCTGCTGATTTTCGTACTGAGCCTGCCGTGCGTGCTGGGCTTCAACCTGTGGTCCGGGTTCCAGCCGCTTGGCGCAGGGTCTACGGTGCAGGACTTGGAAGACTTCATCGTTTCCGGCAACCTCCTGCCGATCGGCTCGCTGACCTATGTGCTGTTCTGCACGCGTAAAAACGGCTGGGGCTGGAAAAACTTCTTGAAGGAAGCAAACGCAGGCGAGGGCATTGCGTATCCGGATAAGCTGCGCGGCTATATGAGCTACGTCGTGCCAGCTGTCATCGTCATAATCCTCGCGGTGGGCTATGTCGGCTACTGGAAGAAGATTTTCGGCATGTAACCACTGCGGCATGGGCTGGCATCTCACGACAATGAAAGGGCAACTGCATTGCCCTTTCGCTATTTCCACAATTTCCAATATCTTGCACTTCCCAGCTTGAACCAATTGGTTGGTTTCCTTCGTCCCGCCCGCAGGCGGAATGAAGCTTTTACTCAATTTTTTCTCGAAAAAATTGCGGGGTTCAGGGGCAGAGCCCCTGGCGCTGCCCGCGGAGGGCCAGGAGTCCAGAGGACAGCGTCCTTTGGCGCCCGCTGCGGAGGCGAACCACAATCATTGTTAAAAAGGAGTTTCCACATGAAAAAGCAGCGCAGCAGCTTCACCGGGCAGGTCGGGTTCGTACTCGCTGCCGCAGGCTCAGCCGTCGGCCTGGGCAACATCTGGCGCTTCCCCTACCTCGCCGCCAAGTGCGGCGGCGGCATCTTCCTCCTCGTATATATCATCCTCGCCGTCACCTTCGGCTTCGCCCTCATGCTCACCGAAGTCGCCATCGGACGGCGCACCCGCCTGTCCACCATCGGCGCATACAGCGCCCTCGATCAACGTTTCCATCCCCTCGGCTGGCTCGCGTCCGCCGTCCCAACCATCATCGTCCCCTATTACTGCGTCATCGGCGGCTGGGTCACCAAGTATTTCTGCGAATTCCTCATCGGCAACGGCAGCACCATCGCCGCCGACGCCGACGGCTACTTCGACACCTTCATCACCGCCAGCGGCAGCTTCCTCGATAACCCGATGCCCTGGTTCCTCATCTTCCTGCTGGCTACCGCGCTGTGCGTGCTCGGCGGCGTAGATAAAGGCATCGAAAAAGTCAGTACCGTCCTCATGCCCATCCTGATCGTGCTTTCCGTGATCGTCGCCGTGTTCTCCCTCACCCGCCCCGGCGCTATGGAAGGCGTGAAATATTACCTGCTGCCCGATTTCTCGCAGTTTTCCGCAAAAACCGTCCTCGCCGCAATGGGCCAGCTGTTCTATTCCATGTCCATCGCAATGGGCATTATGATCACCTACGGTTCCTATATGAAAAAAGAGGACGACCTCGAGAAATCCATCGGCCAGATTGAACTGTTCGACACCGGAATCGCCTTCCTTGCCGGGCTCATGATCATCCCCGCGGTGTTTGCGTTCTCGGGCGGCGACGAATCAGCACTCGGCAAAGGCCCCGGCCTGATGTTCGTCACCCTGCCGCGCGTGTTTGACAGCATGGGGCTCGGGCGGCTGGCCGGCTCGCTGTTCTTCCTGCTGGTGCTGTTCGCCGCGCTGACCTCAGCGATTTCGCTGCTGGAAACGGTGGTCTCCATCGTGGATGACAAGGCCCACTGGGGCCGCCGCCGCTCGACCATCGTTGTAACCGTGTTCGTGTTCGCGCTGGGCTCCCTGTCGTGCTACGGCTACGGCAGCGGCGTGATCGGCTCCATCCAGCCGTTCGGCATGGCCTTCCTCGATTTCTTCGATTTCCTGTCCAACTCGGTCATTATGCCGGTCGTGGCGTTCCTGACCTGCATCCTGATCGGCTGGATCGTGGGCACGAAGGTCGTCTCCGACGAGGTGTCGCTCTCCGGCCCGTTCCGCCGCAAGCGCATGTTTGAGATTATGGTGCGCTGGGTCGCGCCGATCTGCCTGGTTGCCGTGCTGGCGTCGTCGGTGCTGGAAAACCTCGGTTTCTTCAGCTACGGCAGCTGATTGCCGGAAATCCTGCGCTTATGAAAAGCCCCTGTTTCCCGCTTTTCCAGGGAAACAGGGGCTTTTTCGCGTCCTGTGGCGCTTAAACCGCCAGATAGAGGTCAATCAGGAAGGAAATTTTCGTGGTGAGCGTATCGCGCGCCAGCAGCCGCCCGGCGGCTTCCTTTGGCGTGCGCCACGCGTAAGGGGTCATCTGGTAGAGCGCTTGCAGATCCTCGCGGGAACGGATGGTGATTTCATCGTCGACGGCGACGCGGCCCATCCAGTGGAAGCCGTCATATACGGTTTCCTCCTCGTCGTTGGGATAGGGCTCGTCGTAGAGCGCTTCCTTGAGCCCCCAGAGATGCTCCGCGCCGGGCTTGACGGTCAGCAGCGCACCGCCGTCCACCAGCACGCGGCGGAACTCGGGCGCGCACATCGGCGCAAACAGGTGGGTGATCACGTCGGCCGAGTGGTCGGGCAGCGGCAGCTCAAACAGGCTTGCAACGGCAAATTCCGCGTCCGGGCAGCGCTTGCCCGCGTGGCGCAGCGCGGCTTTCGACAGGTCAACCCCGAGGATTTTCGCGCTGCTGCCGGACTCCCTGAGCGCGCGGGCGATTGCTGCGGTATAGTAGCCTTCGCCGCAGCCCGCATCGAGGATGTACCGGGCAGGAAACTGCGCGGCGGTGTCGCTGACCGCGTCGCGAAGGGCTTCGTAATAGCCATTTTCGAGGAAGCGGGTGCGGGCGCGGCACATTTCGGGGCTGTCTCCGGGGTCAGCGCTGCCGCGCCGGTTGGTGCGCAGGAGGTTGACGTATCCGCCCTGCGCGGAGCGGTCGAAGCAGTGCCCGCTGGGGCAGGCGCGGGTTTTTTCGCCATCATCGAGCGGTTTGCCGCAAACCGGGCATAAGAACAAGGTATTTTCCTCCCTTTTGATTATGAAATACAGGGCAAACGCCTGCCCCAAAGCTATCGCGCAAGCCGGAGGGCCTGCAAGATGAGGCACGCGTCCGCATCCAGATAGCGCAGCCCGCCAGCCCAGCCGTCGCGGATGCACCAGAAAAGGCGCGGGGCGCGGCCGTCGGTCCAGAGCTCCCAGCCGAGCAGCAGCACGGTATGGCTGCGGTATGCCTGCGACCACAGGGAAAGGACGAGGGGCGCGCCGCGCTCCGACTGGCGGCGCAGGGTGCGCGCGTCGGGGAGCGGATAGAGGGCGGGCCATGCGTCGACGCCGAGCAGCCGCCAGAGCCGCCGCGCGAGCACGGGCTCGAGCAGGAAGGGATAGCCGCCGAGCGTGGGGACGCCGGTCTGCACCAGGCGCATATGGGTGCGCAGGAGGGCATAGCAGGCGTGGGGGTCGTCGGGGATGGCGGGGAAGCGGGCGCGATAGTGCCCAAGCGCATTCACGAGCGCGGTGGGGGTGCAGTTCGGGCAGGGCTTGCCGCTGTGGGTTTCGTATTCCAGCTGGCGCAGCCCGAAATCGCGGCTGTCCATGTGGAAGCTGTCCACAAGGCGCCAGGCGCCGCTGGAACAGTTTTGCAGGTAGTCCGGCGGTGCGCTGATCAGGCCGCCGGGGTGGTTGATTGGTTTCCTCATAACGCCTCCCTTGCATGCTGCTGTTCACCTCCGCAGTGGGCGCCAAAGGGCGCTGCCCTTTGGAATCCCGCCAGCGGGCTCTGCCCTCTGGACTCCCGCAATTTTTTCGAGAAAAAATTGAGTAAAAGCTTTTTCACGCCTGCGGGCGGGACATCAGAAAATCGAACAGCTTATATCAATCCCAAAGAAACGAAAAATGAATTTTCCTTGTTGTCATTATAGCACATCTTCGCCGGTTATGGTATACTATATTTCAGAAAGCAGGGCATGATACATTCGATTGTCTGTGAAAAGCGAGTCCGTCAGCTGTTGTTGTGGTTTTCGTGCCGTGCGTGGTTTTCAGGTGTGCAGGGCAGCTGCCTTGCAGGAGGGAGGAGACAGCTATGCGTGGTATCTTTGCGCAGCAGATCGGCGCACGGTCGGGCAGCGAAGCCGGCGACCGCCTGCTCCGCCATGCCCTCCGGTGCGCGTATCCTGACGCGCCCCTCCCCCTCCTGCGCGCAAAGCTTAAAAATGGTAAGCCTTACCTGCCTGCCTATCCCCGCTTCCATTTCAGCCTGTCCCACTCCGGCGCATGGTGCGTCTGCGCTGTCAGCGAATTCCCGCTCGGCGTTGACCTTGAACAAGTGCGCGAGGTACGCCGCGGCATCCCCGAACGCTATTTCTCCCCCGAGGAATGCGCCCTGCTTGCCGCGCTGCCCCATGCCGCGTTCTTTGATTTTTGGACGCTTAAAGAAGCCGCCGTCAAGGCCAGCGGCATTGGCCTCGCACGGGGCCTTTCCCGCGCCCCTGTCACCCTCGCAGAGACCCCTGTTGTCGAGCTTGAGCACTTCCGCGCCTTCCCCGTCGCCTTTTGTGACAAAAAATACAGGCTTTCCCTCTGCCTTTCTCGTGCAGATTCAGACTGGACAAATGCCGATTTGCAGGTCATAATAATAGAGTGATTTTTTATGGACAGTTGTCCGCTGTGCGCGGACACAAGGAGGAAGCATGAAATACCTTACCATCCTCGGCGACGGCATGGCCGACGAGCCGATTGACGCGCTCGGCGGCAAAACGCCGCTGATGGCCGCACATACCCCCATGATGGATACCCTTGCCGCACGCTCGGAAATCGGGCTCGCCGCAACCATCCCCGACGGCATGAAGCCCGGCAGCGATACCGCAAACCTCGCCGTGCTCGGCTACGACCCCCGCGCGTCCTATACCGGCCGTTCGCCCCTCGAAGCGCTGTCCATCGGCGTGGATATGAAGCCGGATGATATCGCCCTGCGCTGCAATCTTGTGACCCTCAGCAGCGAGCCCGGGCTTGCTTACAGCGAACGCACCATTTTAGACCATTCCTCGGGCGAGATCTCTACCGGGGACGCGGCGGTGCTGCTTGATGTGCTGCGCAGGGAGTTTGCATCCGAAACCTACCAGTTTTACGTCGGTACGAGCTACCGCCACCTGCTGATCTGGGCGGGCGGTGAGGTGCTTGACCTCAGCCAGCCCCACGACCACCTCGGCGAAGTGATCGGCGCGTATCTGCCGGAGGACCAGATGCTTCGGCACATGATGGAGCGCAGCTTTGAACTGCTCGACAACCACCCGATCAACGTCGAACGCGCGAAAAAGGGGCTTAATAAAGCCAATTCTGCGTGGTTCTGGGGTGCGGGCACCCGCCCGTCGCTCGCGGGCTTCACCGAAAAGACCGGAAAGCGCGGCGCTATGATCTCGGCGGTCGATCTGCTCAAGGGCATTGCTGTCGGCACGCATATGCAGGTTATGGACGTACCGGGCGCGACGGGCGGCCTGCACACCGACTACCACGGCAAGGCGCAGGCGGCGGTTCAGGCACTGTGCGAGGACGGCAACGATTTTGTTTATGTGCATATCGAAGCGCCGGACGAAATGGGCCATCAGGGTTCGGTCGAACGGAAAGTGCAGGCGATCGAATATTTGGACGACCGGATTATCCGCCCGATTTACGAAGCGCTGACCGCGCAGGGCGTTGAATTCCGGATGCTGGTCATGCCCGACCACCCCACGCCGATCCGGGTGCGCACGCACACGGCAGCGCCTGTGCCATACCTGCTGTACGATTCGCGCAAGGCGCTCGGGTCGTTCCCTTCTTATGACGAAGCAACTGGCGCGTCGAGCGGCATCTTCTATCCCGAGGGCTACCGCCTTGCGGCGCACCTCTTCTCCGAGTGATTGCCCGCGCCCGATCCCTTCCCCTTCCATCCCCGAAGCGTCGCAGGCGTGGGCAGCGCCAAATAAGCGCGCCCCTGCCCCCGCTCAAACCGCGCACGGCGCGGGAACCGAAGCCGCAGCCTGCGGGCCGGAATCCCTTCCCCCGCTGCGGCGGGAACGGGGATTCCGCCAGCCGTCACCAGCCCCACCGGAACGGCGGCTGGCCCGCTCCTTGCCCCTGCCTGCGTTCACAAAAAACCGCCCGCCGGGCGGCTTTTTTTCGTCGCAATGCCGCTTGCCAAACCTGCCGAAATGGGCTATTCTAGGGTAAGCTGACGGGACAGCGTTCTGCCGCCCTGACGCGCCACTTCTCTTGCTTTTGGAAGGAGCAACCCATGAAAGACCTGACAAAAGGGAACCCCATGCGCCTGATCCTGGCATTCGCCATCCCAGTCATGGCGGGCAACCTGTTCCAGTTGTTTTACAACCTCGCCGATACGCGCATTGTCGGCAGCTTCCTAGGCGATACGGCGCTGACGGCGGTCGGCGCGACCAACTCGCTCAACTCGCTGATCGTCGGGTTCCTGACCGGCCTTGCCAACGGGTTCGCCATCATCACCGCGCGGCATTTCGGCGCGAATGACAACAAAATGGTGAAAAAATCGGTTGCGGCAATCCTTGTTCTGGGGCTTGCCATTTCCGTGGCGCTGACCCTGCTGTCGGTCGGCTTCCTGACCCCGCTGCTGCGCGCGCTCAACACGCCGGAAAACCTGCTTGCGCAGTCGGCGTCCTATTTCCGCATCATCTTATACGGGCTCACCGCGTCGATGCTCTATAACGGCTGCGCCGCTGTGCTCCGTGCCGTCGGGGACACGATTACCCCGCTGGTATTCCTGATGTTTTCCACGATCCTCAACGTCGGGCTGGACCTGTTCTTCGTCTGCGTCCTCCATTCGGATGTAGCTGGCGCTGCCGTTGCCACCGTTCTGGCGCAGGTCGTTTCCGGCCTGCTCTGCGTGGCCTACATCTATAAGCGCTATCCCGTCCTCCATCCCGAGAAAGAGGATTTCCGGATCACCCCGTGGCTCGCCAGCCAGCTTTTGGGCTCCGGGCTTTCGATGGGCTTCATGATGTCGCTCGTCAACTTCGGCTCGGTGCTGCTTCAGGGCGCGATCAATACCTTCGGCGAGGCGACCATCCTTGCGCATACCGCTGCGCGCCGCCTGACCGAGCTGTTTATGCTGCCCTTCTCGGTGTTCGGTACGACAATGGCGACCTATTGCAGCCAAAACTGGGGCGCGAAGAAGCCCGGGCGCATCCGCAGCGGGATGCTGCAATCCCTGCTGATCTGCTGGATCTGGTGCGCGCTGGTGCTGCTGGTTGTGTATACGGCAGTGCCGTCGCTCGTAAAGCTTGTGACCGGCACCGAAACCGCGGAGGTAATCGAAACTGCGTCGCTTTATCTGCGCATTGATACCCTGCTCTATTTTGTCACGGCGGTCATCTGCGTCCTGCGCAATGCTTTACAGGGGATCGGCGATCTGATTACCCCCATCTTTTCCAGCTTCCTGGAGCTGTTCGGCAAGCTTGCCGCCGTACTGTTCCTCACGCCGCGGCTCGGGTATATGGGCGTCATCCTCGCCGAGCCCATTGTCTGGGTGATTATGGTCATCCCGCTGATTGTGACCAGCGTGAAACGGCTGGGCCGCCTGCCTGCGGACGCGTCCGAGCCCTGCGCGGCGGAGGGCTCCCCGCGCTGACGCACAGGGCCGCTCGCTGCATTCCCATTGGAACAGCACAAGCCCAGGGACAGCCGCAGCGGCTTCCCTGGGCTTTTGCAGCTTCCGGCGTCTCTTCCGTCCATTCCCCGCGCTGCCTGGAAACCGGCAGGATGCCGGCGCGCCATTTTACCCGAGCATCACATCCAGCAGCATCATGACGGCAAAGCCGCCGATAATGCCCATTGTGGCAAAATAGGGCTGCTTGCTCTGGCAGCGCTGGCATTCGGGGATCAGCTCGTGTACGGCTACAAGGATCATCGCGCCAGCTGCAAAGGACAGCGCGAAGGGCAGCATGGCTTCCACATAAACCACCAGCCACGCGCCCAGCACCCCGGCGATGGGCTCGACCATGCCGGAAGCCTGCCCGATGAAAAAGCTGCGGCTGCGCGAGCAGCCCTCGCGGCGCAGGGGCAGCGAGACGGCTGCGCCCTCGGGGAAGTTCTGCAAGCCGATGCCGATGGCGATCGTGACTGCTCCCATGAAGGTTTCGGGCGTGGTGAAGCCGTTTTTCAGCGCGCCGAACGCAACGCCGACGGCGAGCCCTTCAGGGATATTGTGCAGCGTGATTGACAGCACGAGCATGATGATGCGGCTGAGCCGTTCGCCCCGCTGCCCGTGCGTGCTGTCTGCTTGCCCGCGGGCAAGGCACACGGCTTTGTCGGAAAGCCACATGAAGCCCGCGCCTGCCAGGAACCCGGCGGTCGCGACTATGTAGGCGGGGAGACCGGCGGCGGCTTCGGCGCGCTCGATGGCGGGCTGGAGCAGCGACCAGAAGCTGGCGGCGATCATCACGCCGGACGCGAAGCCGAGCATCAGGTTCAGGGCTTTCGGGGCGGGGGACTTGAAGAAGATGACGGTCGCGGCGCCGAGGGCGGTCATAAGCCAGGTCCCGAGCGTCGCGATCAGTGCCATTTGGATAATGTTGTTCATTTCGCACCTCCTGCATATCAGTATATCCGGCTTTGCGCAGGTTGGTGACTGCGGCGGGGGTCCGCTCCCTGCGGGGAGCGCCAAAGGGCTCTGCCCTCTGGACTCCCGCAATTTTTTCGAGAAAAAATTGAGTAAAAGCTTCTTTCCCGCTGCGGCGGGGAGGCGCTTCCCCGGTAACTGCGTTGGCGACGGAAAAACCGCTGGCATGAACGATTGCCAGCGGTTTTTCCGTCTGCTTGTCAGAATGTTTTGTATTGTCCTGGGTGTTCTGACTGCGGTTATTCTGTTTTGGGCGCGGGG
>QXXE01000006.1 GCA_009911355.1 Clostridiaceae bacterium
TGTCCAGCCAGGGAAATCCTCTGGTTTGCTCCTGTTTCCTTGACTACAGCTTGTCTCCTTTTACACAAAATTTTCTGACGGGCCCCTCTTTTTTCAGAATGACAGTCAGCCATTCTTCTGCCAAAGCCTGAAATGCAGGCACGAGAAAACTCAGCCGACGCGAAAAGGCCGCATAACTTGGCAGCTTGGGAAACCAGTCCAATAAATGGTTTTTGGTGTAGTCATAGATCGTTCGCTGCTCGAATCTCCGCTGGCAAATGCCCCACAAATATACGGTTATACACTCCTCATCACTGAATTCGGGACGGAAATTGTTGCTTTGGCGTTGCGTCATGGCTTCCATCGTGTTATCATGCTCACTGACAGCGCAATAGAGCTTTATGAGATTTGTTTGCCACATACTTACATTCTCTGCTCTTTTGCGCTGTTTGTCTACACTTTTCTACTCCTGATTCGCATTAAAGGTTTCAGGATAGCCATGCGCAAGATGGCAATCGCATTGCATGGCGGCGCGGAAACCCAAAACAAATTTTCTGAAAAACATTGTAGATAACAGATAATTTTGTTATAATGTTCTTAATTGAAAATTTGCAGAGGGATGTTATGAAAACAAAAAGATGGCTGACAGCCGAGCCGGATTTTGGCAAAGCCCGCGCCTTGTCCGAAGCGTGCGGCTTTACGCCGCTTGCGGCGGTCACGCTTTGCGCACGCGGCATTACAACCCCGGAAGCCGCAGACGCGTTTTTGAACCCTCCGGGGCTGCATGACCCGCGGCTGCTGACAGATATGGACGTTGCGGTCGAGGTGATCCGGGCGGCAATTGCGTCGGGGAAAAAGATCGTCGTTTTCGGGGACTACGACGTGGATGGCATTACAGCGACTTGTGTGCTGACTGATTATCTCCGTTCGGCAGGTGCAGCGTGCAGTTATTATATTCCTGACCGGCTGAGCGAGGGTTATGGCCTGAACTGCGCTGCGGTTGACCGCTTCTATAATGAGGGGGCGGAACTGATTATAACGGTTGATTCCGGCATTACCGCGCATGAAGAAGCCGCGTATGCAGCGGAGCTTGGTCTTACCATGATTATCACCGACCATCATGAATGCCATGATTTGCAGCCTGCGGCGGCGGCGGTGGTCAACCCCAAGCGTGCTGACAGCACCTACCCGTTCCGTGAGCTTGCGGGCGTAGGGGTAGCGTTTAAGCTGGTAGCCGCGTTAATGGGGGATCAGGAAGAAGCACTGGACCGGTATGCGGATTTGGTTGCACTGGGGACTGTGGCGGATGTGATGCCAATCATCGGGGAAAACCGACTGATTGTTGCCGAAGGGCTGCGCAGGCTTGCCGCTACGCACAGCCCCGGCCTTGAAATGCTGCTGCGCGAGGCCGGCATGAAGGGGAAAAAGCTGACATCAGGGACAATCAGCTATATCCTGGCCCCGCGGATCAACGCTGCGGGCAGGCTGGGCAATGCGGCGCTCGCTGCCGAGCTGTTCCTGACCCGCGACCCGGTGCGTGCGCAGGAGCTTGCAGTGTCGCTCTGCGAGCAGAATAAAGAGCGGCAGACGGCGGAAAACCAGATTTTGGAGCAGGCGCTGGCGGTCCTGCGGCGGGAGTATAACCCGCTTGAAGATAAAATCATTGTCCTTGCAGGGGAGGGCTGGCATCACGGCGTGATCGGCATCGTTTCCTCGCGCCTTTGCGACCGTTATTCCTGCCCGGTCGTGCTGATCTCACTGGACGGCGATATGGGCAAGGGCTCCGGGCGGTCGGTAAAAGGCTTTAACCTTTTTGAAGCGCTGTCCGACTCGGAGGATCTTCTGGAAAAATATGGAGGCCACGAGCTTGCCGCCGGGTTGACTATCCACAGGGATAACATTGAAGCGTTTAAAGAACGGATTACGGCTTTTGCTGCTGGACATTTACAAAAAATATGCTTAAACCCGGCCGTGCAGGTCGACTGCGAGATCGATCCGGCGTTCATTGATCTGGAGGATGTTGCGGGGCTGTCCGTACTGGAACCGTTCGGAATGAAAAACCCGCAGCCGGTGTTTACAATGCCCGATATGTTGGTCGAGGATATTACGCCGATCTCTTCCGACCGCCATGTCCGGCTCGGGCTCCGAAAGGACGGCGTACAGTACACCGCGATGCTGTTTGGTACTGGCGCGGGCGGCTGCGGCTTTGCGCAGGGGAATTATATTGATGTGGCCTTTCATCTTGAGATCAATGAATTCCGCGGCAAGCGCACCGTGCAGCTGAATGTGCGGGATGTGCATCTCAGCAAATGCGAGATTGTCGCCGATCAGCGCCTTCTGAATGTTTACAACAGCTATATGGGAGACCAGCCGCTCACCGCTTTGCAGGCGCAGCTGCTCCTGCCCGACCGGCGCGATCTGGTCGCGGTCTGGCGGCATATCGTAAGCCGCGCCGAGGAAAACCGTCTAAGTGTGCCGTCCAACGCGCTTTCAAGGCGTATTTCCTGGGAGAGCAGGCGGAAAATCAATATCGGCAAGCTGTTCGTCTGCCTGGATGTGTTCAGCGAAAGCAGCCTTCTGAGCTACCATTTCAAAGAAGGGCTGCTGAATATCCTTGTGAAGCACCATGAAGGGAAAGCAGATATTTCCCAATCGGTTGTCCTCGCGACATTAACGCAGATGGCAAAGCCCAGCTGTCCGCCGCATATGGAAGGGTAATAGGTTTCTGCCCTCCGGCAACAAAGAATAGGGAGTGTACAAAGATGCAAGATAGAATTGCTTTCCTGATCGAACGGGTTCAGGTTCAAAACCCGCTCGCGAATATCCGTAAGATACGCGCTGCCTACGATAGCGCCGAGGCCGCCCATCAAGGCCAGAAGCGGCGCAATGGGGAGCCGTATATTATCCATCCAGTGGCGGTTGCCGAAATTATCGTTGAAATGGGGCTCGACACCGACTCCATCTGCGCCGGGCTGCTGCATGACTGCATTGAGGATACCCAATTTGGTTATAAAGAGATCGAGAATAAATTTGGCACGTCGGTTGCAGAGCTGGTAGACGGTGTAACACGGCTGGGGATGCTGCAGTATTCCAAAGAGCAGGAACAGATGGAAGACCTTCGCAAAATGTTTATGGCGATGGCGAAGGATATCCGTGTGATCCTGATCAAGCTTGCCGACCGGCTGCATAATGCGCGTACCTTCCAATTCCTGCCGGAAAAAAAGCAGCGCGACAAGGCGCTGGAAACGATGGAGATCTATGCGCCGATCGCCCATCGGCTGGGGATGCAGCGGATCAAATGGGAGCTTGAGGACCTTTCATTGAAATGCCTTGACCCCATTGGGTATCACGAGATCGTCAACGGCCTGAATGAGCAGAGCGAACAGCAGGAGCAATTTCTGGAAGGCATTAAGGAACGCATTTCCTCCAAGCTGTGCGATGCGAATATCGAGCACAGCATTTCTGCCCGCGTAAAGCATATTTATTCGATTTACCGCAAAATGTATGCTCAGCACAAAACGATCAATGAAATTTATGACATCTGTGCAGTCCGTGTGATTGTGGATACGGTTGCCGACTGCTATAATGTGCTCGGCTATGTGCATGACCTGTACAAGCCGATCCCAGGCCGGTTTAAGGATTATATTTCTACCCCCAAGCCCAATGGCTACCAGTCGCTGCATACGACCGTCATCGGCCGGGCAGGTATCCCTTTTGAAATACAGATCCGTACTGCGGAAATGCATAAAATGGCGGAATACGGCGTTGCGGCGCACTGGAAGTACAAGCAGGGCCTGGATAATAAGGTCGGGAATGAGCGGACGTTTGCATGGATCCGGCAGCTTCTGGAAGCCCAGCAGGATACCGAAGCAGAGGATTTCATCAAGGCGATCAAGGTTGACCTGTTTGCTGACGAGGTGTTTGTGTTTACGCCGCGCGGCGATGTGGTGAACCTTCCGGCCGGGGCAACGCCGATCGACCTGGCATACGCCATCCATTCGGCGGTTGGCAACCGCATGACCGGCGCAAAGGTCAATGGGCGCATCACGCCAATCGACAGCACGCTGAAAAACGGTGATATTGTTGAGATCCTGACCTCGAAGGAGGCGCGTGGGCCCAGTCGCGACTGGGTTAAGATCGTGAAAACGACAGAAGCGCGCAACAAGATTAAGCAGTGGTTCAAGAAGGAGCGCCGCGAAGAAAATATCATCCAGGGGCGCGAGGAGCTTGACCGGGAATTGCGGGCAAACCTGCTGTACAATGGCTTTTATGAAAACGAGGAAGTCCAGAAAAATTGCCTGAACAAATTTTCATTCGCGCATCTGGACGAAATGTATGCGTCCATTGGCTATGGCGGCATTACGGTCACAAAGGTCATCAATAAGGTAAAGGATGATGTAAACCGCATTCGCCGCGCTGCTGAGCGCACCGAGCGGGCGCTCCAGCCGCAGCAGTATCATCGCCCGGTGACGCACAGCAATTCTGGGGTGATCGTCGCAGGGCTGGATAATTGCCTGATTAAGTTTGCGCGATGCTGCACGCCGATCCCGGGGGATGATATCATCGGCTTTGTGACCCGCGGCTATGGCGTTTCGATTCACAGGAAGGATTGTGTCAACTATGTCAACGGCCAGCGCGACAGCGAGGACCGCTGGTTAGAAGCCTGGTGGGACGAGGAGCTGACCGAGAGCAAAAACCGTTTTATCACCGGCCTGCAAATCTCGACCCGCAGCCGGATCGGCGTGCTGAGCGACGTTGCGGCGGTGCTTGCGGCGAGCAAGGTTAATGTACACGAGCTTTCCGCGCGGGATCTGAACGACGGTTTTGGCATGATCAATGCAATGGTCGATGTTGCGGGTGTGGCGCAGTTGGATAATATCATGAACCGGTTAAAGGGGATTAAGGGTATCCTCGACGTCACCCGTACAGTGGACACACATTAAGCGCCTATCCCATAATGAGACGTGCGCAGATTGCGCCGTCAGATTTTTCGTCAGGCGAAGCCGATTTCCCGCAGGAATCCTTTGTGGATTTCAAGGGGCAGCGGCGCAGCATGACGGAAAAGATACAAGCAAGCTGTGTGCGGATCATTTCGGGATAGGCTCTAAGTGGGTTGTATTTTTTGATAAAAGGGGGAGATTCTATGCGGGCGGTGATCCAGCGCGTTTCCCATGCGCGCGTAACCATCGGCGGGGAGGTCCACGGTGAAATTGGGAAAGGTTTCTTAATCCTGCTGGGCGTCTGCGAAGGGGATACGGAGGCAGAAGCCGTCTATCTTGCTGATAAATGTACCGGGCTGCGTGTCTTCACCGATGAAAATGACAAGATGAATTTATCGCCTGCCGATATCGGCGGGGGGCTGCTTGTGATCTCGCAGTTCACGCTTTACGGTGACTGCAAAAAGGGCAAACGTCCCAATTTTATGCGCGCGGCCAAACCGGAGCTGGCGGTCCCGCTGTATGAAACGTTCCTTGCGCGCTGCCGCGAGAGCGGGCTTCCGGTGGAAACCGGTGAATTTGGCGCGGATATGCAGGTTGAGCTGCTGAACGACGGGCCGGTCACAATCTTAATGGATACCGACGAAATGAGAGGGGAAAAAGCATGAAACTGATCCAGCTTCACGTGGGCATGGTACAGACAAATTGTTATGTATTCTATGATGAAAATACGATGGAGGGCGCGGTTGTCGACCCTGGGGACAATGCCCCTGTAATCCTCCGCGAGATCGAACGCGCGGGGGCAAAAATTAAGTATATCCTTTTGACCCACGCGCATTTTGACCATATTTTAGCGGTGCATGAGATCTCGGAAGAGACCGGTGCAAAGCTGGTGGTGCATAAGGACGACGAGTGGTTGCTGTCTTACGATTCTATGGGGGAATTCCGGCCCTTTGCGCGGAATTATAAAGAGACCCCGGTTGATATCCTTGCGGAAGAGGGGACAAAAATCCAGGTTGGCAGCTTGACTGCGGAGTACCTGCACACACCGGGGCACACGCCTGGATCGTGCTGCATCCGCGTTGAAGACGTATTATTTACCGGCGATACCATGTTCCGCCACGAGTGCGGGCGCTGCGATCTCAAAGGCGGGGATTTCTCCTTGATGCTGCAGTCGCTCAAGCGGCTGAGCGAGCTGCCGGGGGACTACCGTGTCTTGCCGGGGCATGATGCAATTACCACGCTTTCTGAAGAACGAGCACGCAATCCTTATGTAAAGCAGGCGCTTGGCGGATGAATTACCAGATTTGGGGACATACGCACCGGCATGCGGTCGAAGAAATCCTGTTGCACCTGCTGCCGGACTGTGCGGCAGGAGAGGGCGACGATACCGGCGGGGACTTTTGTAAAAGCGTTTTATCTGTGCAGGGAGATACCTTTACAGCATCAGCGTCTGTGAGAGTTAAGGGGCGATGCTGTGAAGGTAAATGCATTGACACCGTGAAAGGCGGCAGCGATCCTCTTGCCCGGAAACGGTTGGAAACCGAGCTGGTTAAGCTTGCGGTCTATGATGCAATCGTCCCTGCGTTTCGGCAGCCTCCGGTTTGGGGGGCGCTGACAGGGGTACGGCCAGCCAAGCTTGCACGCAGCCTGATTGATCGCGGACGTTCTCCGGAAGAAACCGAAGCATGGCTGCGGGAGCATTTTTATGTTTCACCGGAGCGGGCGGCACTTACAATGTCAGCTGCTAAAATGGCGCAGGAAATGGATCGGAAACGCTCAAAAAATGGGATCTCCCTGTATGTGGGCATTCCGTTCTGCCCAACCCGCTGTTCTTATTGCTCGTTTATTTCGTCGGCTGTTGAAAAGAATGCTGCTTTGATCGAGCCATACGTTGAAGCATTGTGCAGGGAAGTCCTGGAATCAGGCGCGTTAGCGAAAAGCCTGGGGCTGACGGTTGACAGCCTTTACATCGGGGGCGGAACGCCTACGACGCTGTCCAGCATTCAGCTTGACAGGTTATTGTCAGCCTTGGAAAACGCGTTTGACCTGTCAAGGCTTTTCGATTACACAGTTGAAGCAGGGAGGCCGGATACCATCACGCTAGAAAAACTTGCCGTGCTGCGGGCGCACGGTGTGACGCGCGTCAGTGTCAACCCGCAAAGCATGGATGATGAAGTCCTGCGCCTTGCAGGGCGGAAACACACTGCGCAGGACGTGATAGAGCGCTACATGCAAGTACGTGAAACAGGATTCCAGTCCGTCAATATGGATTTGATTGCGGGGCTTGCCGGGGACAGCCCGGATGGCTTTGCCAAAACGGTTGACACGCTGCTGGATCTGGGACCGGAAAATATCACAGTGCATACGTTGGCGGTCAAGCGCGGGGCGGACCTGCGGGACATCAGCGCCAACCTTGCACAGCAGGAACAGGTCGGGCATATGCTGACCTATGCGCAAAACGTGCTTTCTGCGCACAATTACCATGCGTATTATCTGTACCGGCAGAAGTTTTCGGCCGGAGGTTTTGAGAACGTCGGCTGGTGCAGGCCGGGGGCAGAAAATTTTTATAACGTATCGATGATGGAGGAACTGCAAACAGTCGTTTCACTGGGCGCTGGGGGCGTGAGCAAGCGCGTTGACCGGATTACCGGGAAGATAGAGCGCTTCACAAACCCGAAGTACCCGGCGGAATACCTGGGGGCGCAGGAACGTATTTTACAGGGCAAGCGGCGCTTGCTGGAGAAATAAGGAGGTACAGAAATGGCGGATTATACCCTGAAACAGCTGAATGACGCGGCGAAAAGTGACCCAAAGGGCTTTATCAAGCTGTGTGAGGATTACTATCGCAACCAGGTTGACAGCACGGCGCGGGAGTTGGCGGCACGGCGGCGCGATGCCCCGATCGTGCTGGTCAACGGGCCTTCCTCAGCGGGCAAAACAACAACGACCGGGCGGCTCCGCCGCGCGCTTGAGCAGCGGCATGGGATCAAAACCGAAACGATCTCAATGGACGACTATTACCGTACCAGCACCGAATATGAGGTTCCATTCGACGAGGAAAACGGGGTTGACGACCTCGAATCTCCGCTGTGTATGAACCTAGAGCTGCTGACCGACCATCTGCGCAAGCTGGCGGTCGGGGAGGAGATCTCGGTCCCGGCGTTCGATTTTGAGCAGCGCCGTTCGATCCCTGATGTGAAAAAGCTGCGGCTCGAGCCTGGTGAAATGGTCATTATTGAGGGCATCCATTCGCTGAGCGATATTGTTTATGAAGGGCTGCACGATATGGCGACCGGCGTCTTCCTTGCGTTTGACAGCGCGCTGACATTGGAAAACGGCGTTTTGATCGAGCCGTACATGCTGCGATTTATGCGCCGTACCGTGCGCGACAGCCTGTTCCGCAATACCGAAGTTTCCAAGACACTGGCGCAGTGGAAATCGGTGCGCCGCGGCGAACGCCTGTATATTATGCCGACCAGAAGGCGTGCTACACTGACGCTGGACACATATATGCCGTATGAGACGTTCATCATTGCGGAAATGCTGAAAGAACCATTCCAGCATCTGCGCAAGGAGCTGATCGAGGCTGGCTTGGAACCGTTGACCCACATGAGCGGTGGGTTTGAGCCGCTGGATTATATCCACCACATCCCGGAGGATTCGCTCATCCACGAATTTATCGGCTGATTAGGGGATTAGGGCTGCGGCGAAAATTCTGTAAACAATTTGTTGCTGCCCTTGATTTTTCCATACAAAGACTCTATAATGAAATAATTCCCGCACATATTACGAAAGGAGCGCTGTCAAAATGGATGAAAAAATCCAATTGCTGTTGGAAAAAGCGAAGGTTTACGCTGGAAAAACCGGCCAGGCTGCGGAATCGGCAGGCCGCAAAGCGACCGAGCTTGCACAGGCTACCCGTCTGAATTTGCAGATATTTGACCTCAATACCGAGTGCGAAGTGCTTTATAAAGAGATCGGGAAGCTGATGTATGACGTCCACCAGGGCATTGAGGCGGACGAAAGCGGCATCCAGGACCGGCTTGCAAAGCTTGATGAGCGTCGTGAAAAGATCGAAGGGCTGCGCGGGCAGATCAGCCTGCTGCGTTCGAGCGTCCGCTGCCCGAACTGCGGCAGGGTATGCAGCCGTGCCGACACGTTCTGCGCAGGCTGCGGCGGCACACTGAATACGGACGCTGCGGCGGAAGTCCCGGCGGCAGACAGCGTGCCGGGAAATGAAAACGGATCTTCCTGCGATCCGGCTGAAGATTAAACTGCGGGCTGTATCGCTGGTATGTCATAACCGCAGAACCGCTTTGCATAGGATAAGCCAATGAAGCCATATTGTAGGCGGACGGCAAGGAAGTGCAGGGTGGTTTGAAAAAGCAGCAGAGTTTTGTGCAGGGGGCGGCGGTGCTGATCGCTGCAAATATGACCGTAAAAGTGATTGGCGCAGTGTTCCGGATCCCGCTTGACGCGTTGCTGGGCAAGTCGGGGATGGGGCTGTTCAACGTCGCCTATGTGCTTTATACGACGATGCTTGTGATTTCCACAGCCGGCCTGCCGGTTGCGGTATCCAAAATGGTTTCGGAATCGGCGTCGCTTGGGCGCACGCGGGAGGCCCGCCGTATTGCCCTTGCCGCGGGGGCGGCATTCCCTGCGGTTGGGGCATTGTTTTCTGCGGCCCTCTATTGGGGGGCGGAGCCGCTGAGCGCGTTGGTCGGCAATCCTGCGGCCGCGCCTGCGGTGCGGGCGATTGCGCCGTCGGTATTTTGCGTTGCGGTGATCTCAGTCGTGCGCGGTTATTTCCAAGGGATGAATGACATGGTGCCAACAGCGGTTTCCCAACTGATTGAAGCGCTGAGCAAGCTGCTGCTGGGCTATGGCCTGGCCCATGCGGCAAGCGTGCGAGGGCTTCCGCTGGCGCGCTGTGCGGCGGCAGCGGTCCTGGGCGTGACGATTGGCGAAGCTGTGAGCGTTTTGTACCTGCTGGTGCGTGCCTGTATGCACCGGCGGAGGCCAGTTGCCGTCCTGAATGATTATGCACGCCCCTGCACTGCGCTGCTGCGCGAACTGCTGGCGGTCGCAGTGCCCGTAACCATCGGCAGCTCGGTGATGAGCCTGACCAACCTGCTCGATGTTGCGCTTGTGATGAACCGCCTGCAGGATGCGGGCTGGACGGCAGAACAAGCAAATGCACTCTATGGCGCATATTCCAACCGTGCGATTACAATGTTTAACCTGCCGCAGACGGTCATCCTTGGGTTGTCTGTCAGCGTGCTTCCGGTGCTTTCCGGGGCGTTCGCACGGCAAAATTTTACGCAGATTTCCCGCACGGTCGGGGCAGCGATGCGGCTGACACTGTTGCTGGCCCTGCCTGCAGGGGTGGGGTATTTGGTGCTCGGCGAGCCGATCGTTGACCTGCTGTTTGGTGCGGATTCGGTTTCGGCGGGGGAGTTTTTGCGCATTTTAGGTCTTGCCGTACCGCTTTTAGCGGTGGTTTCGCTTACAAATGCGATCTTACAGGCATTTGGGAAACCGTTTTCCCCAGTCACGCATATGATAATAGGCGGCGTTGTCAAGCTGGCAGGCAACCATATCCTGATTGGGGAACTGGGGATTTATGGCGCGCCGGTATCGACCGTGCTTTGCTATGCGGTGATCGCGGCAGGCAACCTTTACACGGTCAGGCGGTACTCCGCGTCGTTGCCGGCTGCAAGGGAGGCGTTGCTCCCTCCGCTTATGGCAGCGCTGGGGATGGGGGCCTGTGCGGCGCTCCTATACAGTGGGTTTGCGCCGGCCCTGGGGAGCCATGCTGCGGTATTGCTGGCGATTGCGGCTGCGGTTGTGATTTATGCAGGGCTGCTCCGGCTGTTGGGTGCGGTACACCGTGAAGATGTGCTGCTGATGCCGTGCGGGGACCGGCTGTGTATCCTGCTGCGGCTGTAGCGGGGCGGTTCCCTGGGCGCTGTGTGCCAGATTTGCACGGCATATGAAACAAGGGAAGGAATACCAATGGATTTTAAACAAAAAGAGCGGTATGGGTTTGACGACCTGCTTCAGATTATGAAGCTCCTGCGTGCACCGGACGGATGCATGTGGGACAGGGAACAGGACCATCATTCCATCCGCAGGAACTTTATCGAGGAAACTTATGAGGCTGTAGAAGCCATTGACAACGAAGACAGCGACCTGTTGAAAGAGGAGCTCGGCGACGTGCTTTTGCAGGTTGTTTTCCATGCTGAGATAGAGAGCGAAAAAGGTGTATTTGACATCCACGACGTTGCGGACGGGGTCTGCAAAAAGCTGATTTTCCGTCATCCACATATTTTCGGGGATACGAAGGTTTCATCTACCGGCGAGATCCTTGATAATTGGGATACGCTCAAAAAGACTGAGAAGCACCAGCAGTCGGCGGCAGATACGCTTGACAGCGTTGCGCGCAGCCTTCCCGGGCTGATCCGCGCGGATAAACTGGTATCCAAAGCCGCAAAAGCCGGGTTTGACTGGGACAGCGTCGACGGCGCACTTGGCAAGGTGCATGAGGAACTGGGCGAGCTGGAAGCTGCCATCCGTGAAGGCACGAACACCGAGGAGGAGCTTGGTGACCTTTTGTTTGCGGCAGCTGGCATTGCGCGGTTTGTCGGCTGCGATCCGGAAGCAGCGATTGCTAAGAGCAGCGAAAAATTTATTTCGCGCTTCCGCCGGGTGGAGGAGCTTGCCCAAGGCAGGCCGCTTGGCGAGCTGGCACTTGATGAGATTGTCACGCTGTGGAACACAGCGAAGCAATAAATATATGGGCTGCATCCTGCATATAGGGTGCAGAATGCCTGGAAAAGCAAAATATCACCAATTTTGGAGGAAGTTACCATGAAAAAAGCAGAATTTATTGCGCTTGTTGCAGATAAGGCAGGGATTAGCAAAAAGGATGCAGACACTGCGGCAGACGCGGTTTTTGCAGCAATTGAGGAGGTCCTTGCATCGGGGGACAAGCTGTCGCTGCCTGGTTTTGGAACATTTGAGGTGCGTGAGCGCGCAGCCCGCATGGGCCATAACATCCGTACTGGCGAGCCGACCGAGATCGCGGCCTGCAAGGTGCCGACGTTCCGCCCGAATGCACAGCTGAAAGGGAAGGTCAACGGCAATGCGGCTGGATAAGTTTCTCAAGGTTTCCCGCCTGATCAAACGGCGCACAGTTGCGAACGACGCCTGTGATGCCGCCCGTATTTCGGTCAACGGCAAGCCTGCAAAGGCTTCCTATCAGGTCAAGATCGGCGATATCATTGAGATCGCCTTTGGGCAGCGCACTATGCGCGTTGAAGTGCTGGAAGTTGCCGACCATGTGTTGAAAAATGACGCTTCCGGGCTTTACCGTGAGGTCTGATCCAGGAAGCAGATATAAGTTCTAAAAATCTTCGCTTTCTCATAGATATGTGTCAGCGGAGATTTTTTTATGCTGAAGGAGGACGTGCAAATGGCGATAGACGAACGGACACAGGCTGAGCAGCAACACGCATTGATCCTAAAGGGGCGCGGCAAGCTGAGCGTTTCCGGCGTGGTTGACGTACAGAATTTTGACGAATCCCTTGTGAGTATGGAAACGTCGCTGGGGCTGCTCCTTGTTCGCGGCTCTGGGCTGCACATCGAGCGGCTGAGCCTGGAAGGCGGGGAGCTGGAGCTGGAAGGCGAGATTGATTCGATGGAATACGAAGAAAGCGGGCAGCACCGCGGGGGATTGTTTACACGCATTTTCGGGTGAGGGGCAAAGGATGTATATTTCGATTGCAGACCAGACGGCTGTATTCCTGCGGTCGATCCTGTTTGGTGCGGCGGTTGGCGCATATTATGATTTTTTACGTGTGATCCGGCGGGAAAAGCGGCTGCGCGGGCTTCCGACGGCGCTGCTGGACGGGGCCTTTTGGCTGGCGGCAATCGCAGCGTTTGCGCTGTTTGTACTGATTGTGGCGGACGGCGACTGGCGTTCTTATGTCCTGGTTGGGCTTGGCGGCGGGCTTGTGCTTTACTTCCTGACGCTCAGCCCGACCGTGCTTGCACTGCTGGGCGCTGTGCTTTCCGCGCTGCTTACGGCGGCTGGATGGCTGGTGCGGACGGTATTGCTGCCGGTGCGGCTGGCAAGGCGGGCCTGTGCCTCCCGGCAGGTACAAAAAATAATTCATAAATTCCGGTGGAAAAACTTGAAAAAAAAGCTTCCCTTTTTGCGGAGATAGGTATAAAATAGAAACGTGCAGAAAGCAAGGGGCCTGACCTGGCAGAGAAACGAGGTGCTGCATTTGAGAAGGAAACGTCGGACTTCAATCGTAGTGAAAGCGGCGCTGCTGTGCTTTGCAATGTATGCAGTGGTCACGCTGATTCAGCTTCAGCTGAGCATCAACCAGAAAAGCAAGGAGCTCAAGGAGATCGAAAATCAGATTGATGCGGTAAAGCAGGAAAACGATGAGCTGCGCGAGTCGTTGGAGCTTGGCACATCGGATGCATACATTGCTTCTATTGCACGGGACAACGGCTATGCAGTTTCCGGTGAGCGGGTGATGATCGACACCTCGAGCAAGTAAAACCGGACAAGGTGCAGCAGGGCGTGCATTGGCGCAAATAGAAAGATAATGATGGAGAGTACAAAAAGTATGGAACTGGCAGTCGGAGCAGTTTTGGAGGGGAAGGTAACGGGCATCACGAAATTTGGTGCGTTTGTTTCCCTGCCCGAAGGGAAATCGGGGATGGTACACATTTCCGAGGTAGCGAACTCCTATGTAAATGACATTAAGGATTTCCTCAGTGACGGGCAGCAGGTCAAGGTGAAGGTCATCAGGATTGACCGGGAAGGGCGCATCAACCTTTCGATCAAAAAGGTGCTTCCGAACCAGCCTGCGCCGGTACAGCGGGAACGCAGGGCGCCGCGCCCACCAAAGGAAACCGTTCCGCGCGATCCCACTTCCATGACTTTTGAGGATAAGCTGAAGGTTTTTATGCAGGACAGCGAAAGCCGGATGGCAGATATCAAGCACAATACGGATCGGAAAAGCGGCTCCCGCCGCCGCAAATGACAGATATTGCCTATCTCATGGAGGAGGGCACGTCATTGCAGCAGCGTAATGTTTTCCGTTTGCGGGATTGCCGCGTTCGTATTATTGGGAAGAAAAACCGAGGTCACCCACCTCGGTTTTTTACTGGACTGTGCGGGTATCCTAATTAGGCAGCAAAAAAATGCGCTTCCCCCAAAGGGAAGCGCCAAATAAAATATAAAGGATTGTGGGGATAAAGATATGAACGGTGCATGGCGAGGTGATTTCCTCACCATCTGCATCATACCATAAGTTGGAAGCATTGTCAACTGCCAATTTGAAAAACGAGGAAAAAGCATGGAACAAATTTTGATAAAAAACGCACATATCCTTCCAATAGACGGGAAACCGATCGAAAAAGGCTGGATTTTGATGAAAAATAAAAGAATTCTTTCAATCGGCCCCTGTGGCGGAGAGGAATTGCCGCCGTGTGAGGAATGTATTGATGCGGCGGGGGGCTGGCTGCTGCCAGGGCTGATTGATGCGCATTCCCACATCGGGCTTTATGAGGATTCGCTTGGCTTCGAGGGTGCGGACGGCAATGAAGATACCGACCCCGCGACCCCACACCTTCGCGCGCTGGATGGAATTAACCCGATGGATCCGGCATTCCGGGAAGCGCTTGAGGCCGGGGTAACAACGGTGCTCGTCAGCCCAGGGAGTGCAAACCCGGTCGGCGGGCAGATCACCGCGATGAAGACTTCTGGGGTGCGGGTAGATGATATGGTGATCCGTGAACCTGCCGCAATGAAATTCGCATTAGGGGAAAACCCGAAGGGTGTCTATCATGAGAAGGATGAAACCCCTGTTACCCGCATGGCGACTGCTGCGATTATCCGCGAGCAGCTGTTCCAGGCGCAGGAGTACCGTACCAGGAAGGAAAAAGCCGCGATTGATCATGAGATAGAGGAACCCGATTTCGATATGAAAATGGAGGCGCTTTTGCCGCTTCTGCGGGGGGGAATCCCTGCACATTTCCATGCGCATCGCAATGATGATATTTTTACGGCGCTGCGCATTTGTAACGAATTTGCACTGAAACCGGTGATTATTCATGGGACAGCGGGGCATTTGATTGCGGATTATCTGAAAGCGGAAGAAGTCCCGGTGATCAGCGGACCCTTTTTGACCGACCGGTCTAAGCCGGAGCTGCGTCACCTGACCGAGCGTGCACCGGGGCTCCTTGCGCAGAGCGGCGTGCTGACCGCCATTACGGTCGACCATCCGGAATTCCCGCTCCGCCTGCTGATGGATGCGGTGCGGATCGCCGTCCGCGGCGGGATGGAGGAAGAAGACGCACTTCGTGCAGTGACCCTCCATGCGGCAAAAATCGCGGGGATTGATGACCGCGTTGGCTCGCTTACCCCGGGAAAAGACGCTGACTGCGTGCTCTTTTCCGGCAACCCATTCGATTATAAAAGTGTTGTAAACGCAGTGGTTTGCAACGGGAAATTGGTTTACAGGAGGTAACAAAATGAGGGAAATCCAGGTTTCTGAGGTGACAGCGCTGGTGCGGAAGCTCTGTATTGATGCGAATTATTATTTGCCTGCCGACATCCGTCAGGCGTTTGTAGACGGCCGGGCGCGCGAGGAATCGCCTCTTGGCCGCGAAATCTTTGACCAGATGCTGGAAAACTGTGATCTGGCGCGTGCGAATGCCGTCCCGGTTTGCCAGGATACCGGCATGGCTGTAGTTTTTGCCGAGGTTGGGCAGGAGGTGCATCTTGCCGGCGGCGATTTTGAAGCGGCGGTCAATGAGGGCGTGCACCAGGGCTACCTGGACGGTTATTTACGCTGCTCGGTTGTTGGCGACCCGCTTCGCCGGGTAAATACCGAAGATAATACGCCTGCAATCTTGTATACACAGCTTGTCTCGGGTGATAAAGTGCGGATTACGGTTGCGCCAAAGGGCTTTGGCAGCGAAAATATGAGCGCGATGAAAATGTTTACGCCCGCTGCTTCCAAAGAGCAGATTGTTGATTTCATTGCAGACGCCTGCATCCATGCGGGTTCAAATCCCTGCCCGCCGATTGTGATCGGAGTAGGTCTTGGCGGCACGTCTGACCGCGCGGCGTATCTTGCCAAACGTGCGCTTATGCGCCCGGCCGGGCAGCGGAACCCTGACCCGCTGTATGCCGGGATGGAACAAGCGGTGCTGGACAAGGTGAACGCTTCCGGCGTTGGGCCACAGGGGCTCGGCGGGACCGTAACGGCGCTTGCCTGTGCAATCAAACCCTTTGCGACCCATATTGCAGGGCTCCCGTGCGTGGTAAATATTGGCTGCCATGTCACCCGCCATGCAGAAGGTGAAATTTAAAGAAATAGTTTATATTTCTGCGAAAAAATAAGTATTAAGAAGATAATCTCCTGTAACCGCCGAAATCCGGACTTACATAACGAGCAGAATTTTAAGGGATGTGCTATACTGATTGTAGCAGATTTCACAAAGTGAGATCCAATGTATGGGAATCTTCCCGATAGGAGATGATGTTATGAAGTTCACCATCGTCGAGAGGAAAACGAAAATTTCCGAAGACCTGAGAGCCTATGCAACCAAGAAAGTGCAGAAGCTTGACCGCTATTTCCCGGATGATTCCGACGCAACGCTGACCTTCGCTGAATTGAAGGGCAAGCAAACCGTCGAGGTCACAGTCAAACGCAGCGGCATGATTTACCGTGCAGAGGAGACAACCTCCGATATGTATGGTTCGATCGACGGCGCTGTAGCGAAGCTGGAACGCCAGATCCGCAAGCACAAAACGCGGCTGGAAAAACGGCTGCGCGATGGTGCATTTGAAAAGGCTGCTGCCCAGGCGGCGGAACCGGAAGATGATTTTGATGTGACACGGCACAAGAAATTCGTTGTGAAACCGATGTCGGTTGAAGAGGCCATGCTGCAAATGGACCTGCTGGGGCATCAGTTCTTCTTTTTCCGCAATGCCGATAACGATAATGTACATGCGGTCGTTTACAAACGCGCAAATGGCGGTTACGGCTTGATTGAAAGCGAATAAATATAAAAATGGGCTGCCTTCGGGGAGCCCATTTCCCTGTCCGGATGGAATCAAAGGTGGTTTTTTTTGAAGCGAAAAGTATTTTATGCCGCGCTGCTCGCAGCGGGGGCTTTCCTGGGGCTGTATGGTGTTTTTGCCGCAAAGGCAGAGGATATCGTCCTGCTTGCAGTCTGTATTTGCTGGTTCACGGCCGTATTTGGTTTTATGTTTGAGATGAACCGCTTTTTCTCCTATTACCAGGGGAATTATGAGGAAGAATATAGCAAATCGTTGGAGCAAGGCACACCACCGCAGCGCCGCGTCCGCGAATTTTTTGAGTTCCATCCCGAGGGGGAGGACCAGGAACTGACACAGCGCCAGGCGGATATCAAGCTGTATGTAAAGTTTTTCCTTACCTCTGGGATTGCTGCGGGCGCTGTACTGTGGATTTTGCAGATTGCTTTTCTGGATTAGGCCGAAAATGGGCAGACAGGTTTCCTGCCTGCCCATTTGTGGTCACTGTACGCCCTGGCGCTGTACCAGCTGCATTACCACCGCTCGCATATCTTCTTCATTTTTGAACTTCACGCCGCTTTGGACAATGCTTTCCTGCACGCTGATTGGGAGCGTATGAAAGTATTTTTCCATTCCAGGGGAGCTGAATTGCGTAGACATTTTTCATCACCTCGCGGTTAGTATGCCACGGCAGAAACCTATAGATACAGCTTTGAGGATGATTCTTAACCGGCATTTTTTGAAAGAAGGCTTTAAAAAGCCATTTTTTGTGCAAAGTAACTAAAATGGGCTGTGGAATTTTGAAAAAAGAAGTCTTTTTAAAGCAAAGGGGAGTGAAAAAGCAATGTGAGTCATGTGTGATTTTTGTTGAAATAGACGAAAAAAGGCGCTTAAAAAAGACAAAAGTTGGAAGATAAATATCGAACACAATATTACAATTCGTTATCAAAATCATTGCCATGCTTGACAAGTTGATTTTTTTAAGGCACAATGTGTTCGTAAGCTGTCTTGTCGTATACCATATCTGGGCACCCGGATTGCGGCAGGCACAATATTTCAATGAAGGTCTGAAAGGAGGCACAAATGAAATTCGTTTCGATGAAGCGCGATACCGTGAAGCGGCTGTCTTCGAAGCTGATTGCGTCCGTGCTCTTTCTTGGAATGACAACTTCGATTGCGACCGCACTTGCCGATAATATCCATATTTATGAGATTTCTGAGGGCTCAGAGACCGTAGAGGTCCGTACCTTCAGCACAGAGCCCAGCGATATCCTTGCAGATGCAGGGTATGACCCGGATGACTATGAAATTTTATCCGAAGCAATCTACGAGAATAAATTAACCGGCCTGCGCATCGGAAAAAAATTCTCAGTCACGGTCTATGATGACGGGGAACCAAGAATTTTGGAAACGGCTTCAAAAACGATCGGCCAGCTGTTTTTGCAGCAGGGGATTGCGATCAGTTCGTTTGATATCGTAACCCCGTCGGTCACAAACCTTGTGACGCCGGGCACGGAAATTAAAATTACCCGTGTCAACAACGCAACGCTGAGTGAACAGACCCCAATTCCGATGGAGGTCGAAAAACAGTACAATGATCAGGTGTCTTATGGCATTACACGTATTTTGAAGGCGGGTTCTGCCGGGGTTCTGGAAAGTACATATGATGTGACCTATCACAGCGGTATCGAGACTTCCCGCGTGCTTCTCTCCGAAGAGGTGATCAAGGAAGGCACGCCGCAGGTGATCGAGATCGGTACGGCAGGTGCGATTGTGACACCGGAAGGGGAGGTCCGCCCATACAGCAGGATTGTCAATGTACTTGCAACCGCATATTCAACGGAAGGCTGGAAAAACAAGCATACCTTTACACAAACGGTAGCCCGGGTTGGCACGGTTGCAGTAGACCCGGACGTGATTCCGCTGGGATCGGAGCTGTATATCACTTCACTTGACGGCAAAGAATGGGTTTATGGCGTCGCGGTAGCAGAGGACACCGGGAGCCTGATCCAAGGGAACCGTGTTGACCTGTTCTTCGACACGCAGGAGGAATGTGTTAATTTTGGCGTTTCAGATGCTTTGGTTTACATCCTCAAATAATCCGCTGAAAAAACCCGCCAGTTGGCGGGTTTTTTACGAATTTTTATAAAAAGTTTCCCGGACAGCCAGTATCTATGGTATACTGGTAACACGATCAAAAACGGAGGGAATTATGGGACTTTGTGATATCACTGTGATCCGTGAGGTGCTTGGACGCCACGGCTTCCACTTTTCCAAATCTTTGGGACAAAACTTTTTGACCGCCCAGTGGGTGCCAGACAGGATTGCGGCAGAATGCGGTGCAGACCCGGGAACCGGGGTGCTTGAGGTCGGCCCGGGCATGGGCTGCCTGACATTGGAGCTTTGCAAACGGGCGGGAAAAGTGGTTGCTGTTGAGCTGGACCGCGCGCTTCTTCCTGTAATGGTAGAAACCTTAACAGGTTGTGAAAACGTCGAAATTGTTCAAGGAGATATCCTGAAAACTGATATTTCCGGCCTTTGCCGGGAGAAATTTGGGGACATGCCGGTACATGCCTGCGCAAACCTGCCTTATTACATTACCAGCCCGGCGATTTCCGCACTGCTGGACAGCGGAGCATTTGAAAGCATTACGGTGATGGTACAAAAAGAGGTCGCGGAACGTATTTGCGCAGCTGCGGGCACTTCCGAGTACAGTGCGTTTTCGGTTTATGTGCAGTATTACGCCGAGGCGGAAATCCTTTTTGATGTTCCGCGCAGCTGTTTCGTCCCGCAGCCGAAGGTAGATTCTGCGGTCCTTCGGTTCAAGCCGCGCAAGGCCCCGGCTGTTGAAACCTGTGACGAAAAACTGTTTTTTGCAATTGTTCGTGCTGCGTTCAATCAGCGGCGGAAAACCCTCGCTAATGCAGTTCAGACAGCATTCAGCAGGAAGCTGGACAAAGCAGAAGTGCTGGAGCTTGTCCGCAGCTGCGGTTTTGATGAGCGCATCCGTGGGGAGAGGCTTGGCCTTGCAGAATTCGCGAGGTTTGCAAACCTGGCAGCGGAACGGTTGAAAGAAAAAAATTACAGCGAAGCAGGAGGGGACTAAAAGCCCTTATCCCAGCATGAACCCAAAGGAAGCAGCCCTTTGGGTCATGCTGTATTGGCGGATCTATTTGGGGATGGCCAAGAGGTACAAAAGCAGCTAAATGCCAAGTATGAGCAAGATCCCGATCATAAGCATCAGTTCGGTGTCCAGCTCGCCGCCGTCATTGACCAGGAACCAGATCACTGCGAGTGCTATCAGGGTGTCAGCGTCAAATTTTAGCGACCCAAATCGTGAAGTAAGCGCTTGGGAAAGGTTTCCAAACGCACTCGCTGCCTGCGGGTGTACTGGCTGGGCATGGGGATGCTGCGCCGCCGCTTCTGCGGCCTCTTCACGTTGTGCGCGGCGTTCGTTATGTACCTCCTCGCGCGGTGCGGAGATATACTGGTTATACATGAAAAGCTACCTCCCTTTACAGTGCCTTTGTGCCGTCCGTGGGCACATCCTGCCCGCCGCCCAGCTGAAGCATTGCGTCTTTTGCCATGCGGGCAATGCTGACAAGGCGGATGGCATGGTCAAACTGGCTGCCGACATTGTTGGTGACAAAGGGTTTGAAGGATTGCAGCAAGTTGGCACGGTCCTGGTTGACCGCGTGCCTCCCGCTGCGGGCAATCGTATTGATGACAGGCATCACTTTACGCATCAGTTCGGCGGATGGGTCATACGCGCCCGCAGAGCGCGCACCAGACATGCCGGGCGGCATGGGGGGCGGCATCATAGGCGCGGGTGCGGCCGCAGGAACGCCCGCCTGCGGCGCAGGACGGGCGGGGGGTGCCGGGGATGCTGCGCCGCTGCTCCCGCCAAACAGGCTGCTTGCGGCGCTCAGGGCACTTTGCAGCTTGGCAGGGTCACTGAGCAGGTCGTTCAGCATTGTATTCGTGTTTTGCTCCATAACTTTACCTCCTTTTATTTTCCGAGCATGCCGAGTATGGTATTTGTGAGATTTGCGCCGTCCGGCGTTTCCATCAGGCGTGCAGCAGCGGCTTTTGCCGCTTCAAAATCACCTGCCTGCATCGCGGCGGCAGCGCGCTCAATGCTGGAACGGGTTTCAGGGGTCAGGCGCGCCGAAGAAGCAGGGTTGCTTTCCACCGAGGCCATTAGCTGCTGTATCGCCTCAGGGCTGGCGCCCGCCGCTTGCAGGCGTGCAATCAGGGCATTCATATCGATCATGGTTTTGTCCCTCCAAATTCGTTTAGTCTGTTACACTCTATGCCCGCTGGCGCGGGTTTGTGTATGTCCGATGTGTTTCAGCCCATTTTATCGCACAAAGACGGAAAAAGCTGTATCCCTTTTCTTCTTCGTGTTGACCGTTTAGACCGCCAGCGAGCAGCTTGTCTCCCTGCCCATTCCGCCATTTTGGCGATGAAAGTGTTTTGGGAGCGTTTTTCAACACGAAAGAGAAAAGGGCCAAAGCTGCCGCCCCCCTTTACAAACAGGTGTTTTTCGTGTATAGTAGCAGATGTGTGACTGAATGGAGGAATGGGGCAGGATATGAAAATATTGGTTTTTTCCGACTCGCATGGCAGGACAGTGGATATTTATGACGCAATCGAACGGGAAACCCCTGACGGCGTAATTCATCTGGGCGATTATACCGAGGATGTGCGCGAGCTGCGGCGGGCCTATGCGTATTCATCCATGCCAATCTATGCAGTGCGCGGGAACAATGATTTTGACAGCGATTTTCCAATGTTTATCGTGATAACGCTGGGAGGCGTGAAGATGTACCTTTCCCATGGGCACCGGGAACGGGTCTACGGGATGAGCTCAGGCGTAATGGCGAACCGCGCACGCGAGAACGGCTGCGCCCTGGCGATGTTTGGCCATACCCACCGGCTTTTTCTGGAACAGATTGACGATATCATGGTATTCAATCCTGGCAGTATCAGCCTGCCGCGCGGAGGGAAAAAGAGCTATGGCAGGCTCACGATCGAGGACGGCGGCTTTACGATTGAGCCGATGTTTGTGTGAGTGCCTGCGGCTGCCGGAACGCTGTAAGGGTACTGCGCTGTACAGAAGCAGTGGCCATCCGGCTGCAATGATAGGGTTGTGAAGCGACAGGCTTTACAGAATAGAAATTAGAAGAAAAGAGAAGGGAAAACATATGCTTTTGGCAATCGATGTAGGCAACACCAATATGGTGTTTGGCCTCTACGATGGGGAAGAGTTTGCAGGATCTTTCCGGATCTCAACAAACGGGGAACGCACTTCCGATGAGCTGGGGATGATGATCCTGCAATATTACAGCTTCTTAGGGCGGCGTGCCGAAGACACGAGCGCAGTTATTATTGCGTCGGTTGTCCCGCCGGTCATGTACACGCTGGTCAATGCAATCCGGAAATACCTCCGGCTGCAGCCGAAATGCGTGGGCAAAGACCTTGACACCGGGATGGTCAACCTGTACAACAATCCGCGCGAGGTCGGCGTCGACCGTCTGGTCAACGCGGTTTCAGCAGTTGAAAAGTACGGCAGGCCGCTGATCATTGTGGATATGGGCACAGCGATTACCTTTGACGCGATTGACAGGGATGGCGCGTATCTGGGCGGCGCGATCCTGCCTGGGATCAAGATTGCGATGGAAGCGCTGTTCCAAAAGGCCGCAAAGCTGCCGCGCATTGATATTGCACCAAGCGCCCACGCAATCGGCAAAACAACGGTTGAAAGCATGCAGTCGGGCGCTGTGCGGGGCTACGTTGGCGCATTGAAAGGCATCATCCTTGATATGAAGGCGGAGATGGATGGGGATGTGCGTGTCATTGCGACTGGCGGCATGGGACGGATGATGGCGCAGCACTGCGACCTGATCGACGATGTTGATGCGAACCTGACCTTGGACGGCCTGCGGATGATTTATGACCGTAATCGCATCGTTTTTGAAAATACCCGTATCCGCCGGATTTTAGTTGACGTATCCGAGGATGTTGAAGAAATAACGTGAGCTGTATGGATTTCGGCCCGCAGCAGGCACAAAAAAGCCAGCCCTTGGGCTGGCTTTTTTGTGTTTCAAATATGGATGAAAGCAGTATTTTTAATTAATAAATGGGGTATTTTGCGCAGATTTCACGCACTCCATTCCGGATATTTTCAGCCTGGGCTTCAAATTCTGTGGCAGTCAGCCAGATAAAGTGCGCAATCTTCTTCATTTCTTCCGCACCAAAGCCGCGTGTCGTGACTGCCGGGGTGCCGATGCGCATACCCGAGGTGACAAAGGGGCTCTGCGGGTCGTTCGGGATGGTATTCTTGTTAGCTGTGATATAGACTTCGTCCAGGCGTGCTTGGAGCTCCTTGCCAGTTACACCTGCTTTGCGCAGGTCGGCAAGCATCAAATGGTTGTCTGTACCGCCCGAAACCAGGTCGAAGCCTTCATCAATTAACGCCGCTGCAAGTACCTGGGCGTTGTCGATCACCTTCTGCTGGTAAACCTTGAATTCCGGCTTCAGCGCTTCGCCGAAACAAACCGCCTTTGCCGCAATCACATGCATCAGAGGGCCGCCCTGCGTGCCAGGGAAGATTGCCTTGTTGAACTTCGGCCCAAGATCCTCACGATTGGTCAGGATCACGCCGCCGCGCGGGCCGCGCAGGGTTTTATGGGTTGTAGTCGTTACAACATCCGCGTAAGGCAGCGGGTTCATGTGCAGCCCTGCCGCAACAAGGCCGGCGATATGCGCCATGTCGACAAACAGGTAAGCGCCGACTTCATGCGCAATTTCTGCGAACTTTGCGAAGTCGATTGCACGCGGGTAAGCGGATGCGCCGGCAATAATCATTTTCGGTTTTTTCTCCTGTGCCAGTGCGCGCAGCGCGTCATAATCGATATACCCCTCGCTGTCAACGCCATAAGGGATAATGTTGTACAGCAGGCCGGACTGGTTGACCGGGCTGCCGTGGGTCAAATGTCCGCCGTTGTCAAGGCTCATGCCGAGTACGGTGTCCCCCGGCTGGCACAGCGCCTGGTAAACTGCCATATTCGCCTGTGCGCCCGAGTGCGGCTGTACATTTGCGTATTTGGCACCGAACAGCTCGCAGACACGCGCGATTGCAAGGCGCTCCATCTCGTCAACGCACTCGCAGCCGCCGTAATAGCGCTTGCCCGGGTATCCTTCCGCGTATTTGTTCGTCAGGCAGCTGCCCATTGCCATCATGACCGCCGGGCTGACAATATTTTCCGACGCGATCAGCTCGATATTGCGGAATTGGCGGTCAAACTCCGCCTGAAGCAAACGCCCGGCCTCGCCGTCGTACAGCTTCACAAAATCCATTGCGCTTCTTACCATGTTTCCAAAACCTCCTGTGTTTTCTGAAATCACAATGGCTTTATTTTACCCTACTTAACCCGTTTTTTCAAGTGCCTTTGAATGATTTTCCATATCCTCCGGCGCATTTTGGTATTTTCACAAGAATACTTGGCTTTTTGCGCGGATTATGCTATATTTATTACAAACAGACTGGAAGTGAGGGGACCGAGAATGACCATAAAAGAACGCGCTGCCGCTGCCACCGAGATGCTGAAGCAGGCTTACCCGGACGCGATCTGCGCGCTGCATTACACAAAGGATTATGAGCTGCTGTTTGCAACCCGGCTTTCTGCACAGTGTACCGATGCCCGGGTGAATATTGTGACAAAAGAACTTTTTGCAAAGTTCCCGGCGCTTGAAGACTATGCTGCCGCGCCTGTTGAGGAAATTGAAGCCGTCATCAAAACGTGTGGGCTGTTTCATACAAAAGCGCGTGATTTAAAGGCGGCGGCTGTCATGCTGCTGAGCGATTTTGGTGGGAAGGTTCCGGATACCATGGAAGACCTGCTCAAGCTGCCGGGCATCGGGCGCAAAACGGCAAATTTGATCCTGGGGGATATCTATGGCAAGCCCGCCGTTGTTACAGATACGCACTGCATCCGGCTGTCAAACCGTATCGGGCTTGTGAAAGATGAAAAAGAGCCGGTGAAAGTGGAAGCTGCGCTGCGAAAAATCCTCGATCCCGCAGAGTCTTCCGATTTTTGCCACAGGCTTGTACATCACGGGCGGGAGGTCTGCACAGCGCGCGCACCCAAATGCCAGAATTGCTGTCTTGCTGCAATTTGCCGTTCATTCCCAATCGGGAAGTAGTGCAAGAAGTCCGTTCTCTGAGCGGAAAGTAAAAAGCTTTACACGAGAAGCGGCGATTGCTCGGAAAATCCGGATGCCAGGCAAGAGTGTCAAGAAAACAACTTGACACTCTTGCCTGGCAAAAAATATTTTCTGTTTTACTTGACAATTCCCTGAAACTGGTGTACACTAAACCCATACATGCAAAAGGCGATGAAAAGAAAAGTATGGCCTGCCAGATAGGCACAGAGAGCCCCCGGTTGGTGGAAGGGGGTGCGGAAGGCAGACAGGAAAATGGTCTTGGAGCCGCGCACCGAGCGCATTGGATCTGCGTAAGGCTGCGATGGGAGCGCCCATTACAGCGCCAGAGTATCGAGGGCTTGCCTCTCCGTACTTGTAAAGGTCTGCTTCCGTGAGGGGCGGATAAATTCAGGTGGTACCACGAAGCGCTTCGCTCTCGTCCTTGAAAATCGGTTTCAGGGAGGGGAGTTTTTTTCTTGCATATTTTCATCAAAAACGACGGTTAATTTGCTGGGAAGGAGTGTTTTTTATGGGAATTTCGATAAGATGCTGGCAGGAAGGGGATTGCCGGGCGCTTGCCCGGAATGCTGATGACCCCAGGATTGCGGAACGGCTGCGCGATACGTTCCCTTCGCCGTATACGGAAGAAGACGCTGCGTTTTTTATCAACCTTGCACGGCGTACAACCGACGATAGCGGCTGGATCTATGCGATCACCAAAGACAACGAAGTCGTTGGCGGGATCAGCCTGACTTTTGGCAGTGATGTGTATGCGCGTTCCGCAGAGCTTGGATATTGGATCGGCACAGGCTATTGGGGTCATGGGATCGCGACCGAAGCAGTACAGCAGATTTGTGAACGCGCGTTCCGGGAGACCGACGTGCTCCGAATCGAAGCAGAGGTGTTCTCGGATAACCCTGGCTCAATCCGCGTGCTGGAAAAAAACCACTTTATCCGCGAAGGCTATTTCTGCCAGCGTGTATATAAGTGCGGGCGTATGCTGGACAGTGTGCTGTTCGCCTGTTTCAAATAAAGGGGGCAGCGTGGCGCATGGGCAGTGCAGCCGCGATTATCACACCATATCACGTTCAAAACAGATAAATTTTTACACAAAAGCCATTGATATGCAACGGACCGGCACGTTCTCCATAAATATAGGATCCAAGAATTTTTTGTGACGTTTTCAAATCATTACTATACTTTGCAGAAGATCTGTGTTATACTATTGTACAAGATACTGGGATACGCCGATGCGGCGTTCCTGTAGGAAAAGGAGGTTTTCCGAATGCCCATGCTCAGGTTCAGCCCCATACTGCTCTGGATCGCGGTCATCCTTGTGACAGTCGCGCTGGAAGCAGCTACGCTTACCCTCAGCTCGATCTGGTTTTCCGCCGGCGGCATTGCGGCACTGATTGCAGCAAGCCTTGGATTTGGATTCGGTTCGCAGCTGGTCGTATTCGTACTGTTTTCGGCGGCGCTTCTGGTGCTGGTACGGCCATTTTGCAGACGGTTCCTGCGGCCGAGGGGGGCGGCGACTAACGCCGACCGCGTAATCGGCCAAACGGCTGTTGTAACAGAGGAGATCCGTAATGTGGACGCTGTTGGCGCGGTGCGGGTCTTTGGGCAGGTATGGACGGCACGCTCGGCAGACGGTACGGACTATCCTGCGGGGATGCAGGTGGTTGTCCGGGAGATCCAGGGCGTCAAGGTCATTGTAGACAAAAAGGAAGAAATGGGGGAGGGCTGAGGATTCAGCGCTCCCGGGGCCTGATCCGGGATGCGGCGGGCTCCATAGTAAAAGGAGGAAACTTATGCCGTTTTTTGTTATTTGGTTGGTTCTTGCGATTATCCTGATTGCGTTTCTTGCAAGCAATATCGTGGTGGTTCCGCAGGCGCGCGCTTATGTGGTTGAGCGTCTGGGCACTTATCAGGGGACCTGGGAAACCGGCCTGCATTTCAAAATCCCGCTGTTTGAGCGTATCGCCCGCAAGGTAACGCTCAAGGAACAGGTGGTTGATTTCCCGCCCCAGCCGGTTATCACAAAGGATAACGTTACCATGCAGATCGATACCGTAGTTTATTTTCAGGTAACCGATTCCAAGCTGTTTACCTACGGCATCGAAAGCCCGATGGCGGCGATTGAAAACCTGACCGCAACAACGCTGAGAAACATTATCGGCGACCTGGAACTTGACCAGACGTTAACCAGCCGTGATATTATCAATACGAAAATGCGTGCAATCCTTGACGAAGCAACCGATGCATGGGGGATTAAGGTCAACCGTGTTGAGCTGAAAAATATCATCCCGCCTGCGGCAATTCAGGAATCGATGGAAAAGCAGATGAAGGCTGAACGCGAACGCCGCGAGTCCATCCTTGTCGCAGAAGGCAAAAAACAGTCGGCAATTCTTGTTGCAGAGGGCGAAAAGGAATCGACCGTCCTGCGCGCGGAAGCCAGCCGTCTTGCGAAGATCAAGGAAGCAGAGGGCGAAGCAGAAGCGTTGTTAACCGTTCAGAAAGCACTTGCCGATTCGCTGCGGATGCTGAACCAGTCCGAGCCGAACGATCAGGTTATCCGCCTGAAGGCGCTGGAAGCATTTGCGGCGGCAGCCGACGGCAAGGCAACGAAGATCATTATCCCCAGCGAAATCCAGAACCTTGCAGGGCTGGCGACAGGGCTGATCGAAGCGGTCAAACCGGTGGAAAAGTAAAGCGGTTAGGAAAGGTATTTCCCATCCAAGACACAGGCGCCCAAGCGGAATTTTTATCGTTTGGGCGCTTTGTATCGGGAGAATAAAAAATGATATCTATTGAAACCCTTCAGCCATCGCGCGCCTTCCGGAATTCTTTGGATAAATATCATGAATCGGTTTTGAGCGGGCTAGGTATTCCCAAAGGGCTTGTGCGGCAGCTCGGTAAAACAGGGCTTCCCCTACATTCGCAGTATTTTGTCTTTGAAGAAAACCCGATACATTTCTATCCCAGCCCGCAATTTCGGCGCTATGCACTGATTCCGGGAGATTATCTTGAAATCGCTGCGATGGAATGGGTTGGGAAGATTGCCGTTGAAATCGGAAATGGGCTGGTTTGGCAGGTCTTTGAACGGGAATTTCGTGTGTCCTTTATGAACAGCAGCCTTTCGCAATATATAGAATGCCTGGGCGTATGGCTGCAATTTTATCCGCAGTTCCAGGAATATGTGCGCGACATGCTTGCAGCCGATTCGCAATTCAGCTTATATGAAAATCCGGAGGTTTATGATCCTGTCCGGGAAAAGCTGAAGGAAATCGACCCGATGGCTATGCAGGGCGAAAATAATTATTGGGCCCGCTGCTGTGAACCTGATATTGTCTGATGTACTGATCGGAAAAAGGAGGAATCGAAATGGAGAAGAAAAGGCAGATCAGCGATTTTTTTGAAAAAAATGACTGGAAATCTGTATATCAGGCTGCACCTGAAACTGTAAACAAAATGCTGCTGATCGAAAATCAGGCAGAATTCGATGATTTCCTGGAGCAGGACGGAGAAGTTGCAGAGCCGGTATTCTGGCTGTTTTATGGTGCTTTACATGGGGACAGCCTGATGATTGGAGGTTATGAGGGGGATATTGGCGAAAAAGCCGCGGTATTTTTGAAAAAGCGCCTTACGGATGTGGAATTTCAGATAATCCATGATGAGATATATCAGCTGCACGTTGATATTGATGACGATTTGGGCCGTTATGACAATCTTACAGAAAAGATCACTGGATGCAATGCGCTGCTGGAAAACACAGGCCGTCTCCTGCATCTGGAATTTGATGACACCTACTGTGCTGGCGTATATTTTTTATCTGTTGTGTAAAAAAGGAGAAGCGATATGGAATTGCAAATTATCAAAAAACAAGAGGAACTCCCTGCGTTTGACCGAGAAGCAATCCAAATCAAGTATTTTATGGAACAGAAACGCCCTTTCCGGGAGTTCAGTGAAGGGGATATCCCGGAACATATTATTGCAGAACTGCTGGAGCAGCTGCCGTATAGCGCCGATGTCATCCTTTCGCTGAACCCTTATGGCGAGGACGATTGGATGGAAGTCCTTTGCGATGGGGAATGGCTGGCGCTTGGCTACTCATCGAACGGCGGGAAGGACAACTATTATTCATACAACCCGGATTTTGAGGGATCAGAAGAATATTGCCCGTTGCGAAGCGGTGGACAAACGCCGATTGAACGGTATCTCGCTTTGAAAGACATTCGTACTGGAATCAAAGCCGTTGAATATTTTATCCGGGCTGGCAAGCTGTACCCCGGCATCGACTGGGCAAAACAGCTGTAACGGGAATGATGCGGAAGGAAGACTGAACATGAGACCAAGCCGGGAAATGGACAAGCTGCTGAATGAGCTGGCAGTCTATCGCACCGAGTTGGCAAAGGGGACTCCTGCACAGCAGTATCATCGTATCAAGGCGATCATCGAAGCGCTGCCGGACGTTAACCGGACAACCGACCGAAACGGTGTGACATATTTGATGGCAGCAGTTATGCAGCATAAAGCGGATATTGTAAGGCTGCTTCTGGAATACGGCGCCGACCCCAACCAGGGGCGTCTGGACGGCGTGCGTCCTTTGGCTGCTGTATTCCTGAAACGCACAGCACAGCAGGAAGAAATTGTGCGGCTGCTGATTGCTGCGGGGGCCGACCCATCCCTAGCCGACCGGCCAGGGCAATCGGCATTTGACTTTGCAGAAATCACACAGGCTGAGCCAGCCCTGATCGCATTATTGGAAGAGGCGAATTTTCGGCTACATGGGATCCCGCGCAAGACCTCATCAATCAATTGACCGTTTGCGGGCAAGTCCGGCAGCGGTCTTTTTATTTTTCAAAAAAGTATTGACATCGCATGCCTCTGGTGGTAATATGAATACATGAACAATGATTCATATATTCAAGTGAGGTGAGCTGATGCTGTTAAAAAATTTGGATGAAGTCGAATGCTGCGAAGAAGCCTGTGTACATTGTGAAGATGTCTGCCTTGTACGGCGTAACATGCCCGCCGAGGAGCTTACAGGGGATGCTGCCGATTTCTTTAAGGCGTTCGCCGATAAAACCCGGCTGCGCATTCTGTGCGCGCTGTCTTTGCATGAGCTGTGCGTATGCGATATCGCAGAATTGCTCGGTATGACACAATCTGCCATTTCCCACCAGCTCCGCTTTTTAAAACAGGGCAGGCTGGTAAAGAACAGAAAAGATGGGAAAACGGTCTACTATTCGCTAAATGACAACCATATTTCCAGCATTCTTGCGCAAGGTCTGGAACATATTCAGGAGGGATAGGTATGAGCGAAAAATTGCTTGATCCAGCGGAAAAACAGCTGCTGGAGGAACAGGAGCATCATCACCATGAACATAGTGAGGTGAGCGGTTGCGAACATGACCACGAGCACGAGCACCATCACCACCATGAACATGGTGAAGCATGCGGCTGCGGACATGACCACGAACACGAACACCATCACGATCATGAGCACGGTGAGGCGTGTGGCTGCGGGCATGACCACGAACACCATCACCATCATGAACACGGTGAAGCGTGCGGCTGCGGGCATAATCACGAACACGAGCACCATCACCATCATGAACACGGTGAAGCGTGCGGCTGCGGGCATAATCACGAACACGAGCACCATCACCATCATGAACACGGTGAGGCGTGTGGCTGTGGGCATGACCACGACCACGAGCACCATCACCATCATGAGCACGGTGAAGCGTGCGGCTGCGGGCATGACCATGAACACGAACATCATCACGAGCGCAAAATGCCTGAAACGGGGAAAATGAAGCGGGTCTATATCCTTGATAATCTCGGCTGCGCGCATTGCGCATCCAAGATGGAAGACCGTATTAACGAGCTCCCGGGCGTAGAGTGCGCAACGATCACTTATGCCACCAAACAGCTCCGCGTGTCGGCAGACGATCCGGACGAACTTTTACCTCAATTCCAGGAAATCTGTGCTTCCATTGAACCTGATGTCAAAGTCATTCCGCGAGAACCGGCTTCGGGCGGACAGGCAGTCGTATTTCTGCTGGAAAACCTCGGCTGCGCGCACTGCGCATCCAAGATGGAGGACCGCATTAACGAGCTTCCCGGCGTTGCAGAAGCAACGATTACTTTCGCAACCAAGCAGCTGCGGATAACGGGGCGCTCTCCGGAAAGCCTTTTGCCGGAATTGCAGCGCATCTGTACCTCGATTGAGCCCGAAGTCAGAGTGACCCTGCGCGAGGCCGGTAAACCCGGTCCCGAACGGAAAGAAGCGGAAAAACAGGGGAAACTCTCTGAAAACACCCGTGAAAGCATAGAAATTGCCGTTGGCGCAGCGTTGTTTGCAGCAGGGCTGCTGCTGCGCGGCAGCTTTGGCACGGCAGCAGTCGTATGCTTCCTGCTGGGCTATGTGGTGCTAGGCGGTAAAATTATCCTGACCGCACTGAAAAACCTGTCCCACGGGCAGCTGACGGATGAAAATTTCCTGATGAGCCTTGCAACGATTGCGGCAATCGCTATCAAGGATTACCCGGAAGCGTGCGGTGTAATGCTGTTTTACCGGGTGGGTGAGCTATTTGAGCATATCGCAGTCGAGCGCAGCCGCAGCCAGATTATGCAGGCGGTTGACCTTCGTCCTGAGGTGGTCAACCTGATCGAAGGGGATTCCTCCCGGGAGATCCCGGCGCAGGATGCAGTGGTCGGCGACGTGGTGCTGGTGCGCCCTGGCGACCGCATCCCGCTCGACGGGGTTATCGTCAGCGGGGAAAGCCGCATTGATACTTCTCCGGTCACGGGCGAGCCTGTCCCGGTATCCGTGCGGGAAGGGGACGCGGTGGTTTCCGGCTGCATGAACACCTCCGGCCTGCTGCAAATGCGGGTGGAAAAGCCTCTCAGCGAGTCGATGGTAACGCGTATCCTGGATTCCGTAGAGAACGCGGCAGCCAGCAAGCCGAAAATCGACCGGTTTATCACCCGTTTTGCGCACGTGTATACCCCGGTTGTCGTGCTGCTGGCGCTGGCAACAGCAATCCTGCCTTCACTCGTCACAGGGGATTGGAACCACTGGATTTATACGGCAATCACGTTCCTTGTCATCAGCTGCCCCTGCGCGTTGGTGCTGAGCGTGCCGCTGGCCTTCTTCTCGGGGATCGGCGCGGGTTCCAAGCGCGGTATCCTATTCAAGGGCGGGGTTGCGCTGGAAGCGATGAAAGGCGTAAAAGCGGTTGTAATGGACAAAACCGGCACGATCACAGAAGGTAATTTTGTCGTTCAGTCCTGCGTACCGTCGAACGGGATTGACGAAGTACGGCTGTTGGCGCTCGCGGCGGGCTGCGAAGCCGGTTCGACCCACCCGATTGCACACAGTATCGTTTCGGCGGCGGAACAGCGCGGCATCGCAGTGCTGCATCCGCAGTCGGTACGGGAAATTTCCGGTTGGGGCATTGAAGCGGTATTCGCAGGCGGCAAGGCGCTTTGTGGAAGCCGGAAGCTGCTCGAAAGCGAACAGACGACCTTTCCGCATATCAAAGCGACGTTTACGGGACAGAAGTCCTGTTGGCGCTGAACGGTAAATTTATCGGCCATCTGGTTATCAGCGATACCATCAAGCCGGAAGCCAGGGACGCAATCGGCACGCTGAACCGTCGGGGGCTTATCACTGCGATGCTCACCGGGGATGCACAGGCAAGCGCTGAATCGGTTGCAGCGGAAACCGGCGTGCGGGTGGTCCATGCGGGCCTGTTGCCCGAGCAAAAGCTTTCCGCGCTGCAAAAAATCCGCGGGGAGCATGGGGCGGCCATGTTTGTCGGCGACGGCATTAACGATGCGCCTGTGCTTGCGGGTGCGGACGTCGGCGCGGCGATGGGCAGCGGCGCTGACGCGGCCATCGAAGCGGCAGATGTTGTTTTTATGACTTCTTCGATGAATGCAATCCCACAATCGCTTGAAATTGCACGGGTAACCGGGCGCATTGCATGGCAGAATGTTGTATTTGCGCTGGCAGTCAAGGCGTTCGTCATGGTGCTCGGGCTGGCCGGGATGGCAAATATGTGGATGGCTGTTTTTGCAGATACGGGTGTTGCGATGATCTGCGTTATGAATTCCATAAGGGTCCTGTACCGCAAATAACAGCAAACGGCATGGCTTCCGGGCCATGCCGTTTTGATATAGCGGTTTCATCCGGATGAAGTTGTTTACAGTTTCCTCACAGATAGGGTTGGCAGCGGAGCTTAAAAGGGGAGGTTTCCTGTCAAATATCACAAATCCCGGCGCCGATTTTAGCAGTCTTGCCGGGATTTCGTCGTATTTTCGCCAAACGGCCATATCTGGTATGGCTTTTTAGGAAGATACGTGTTATAATACATTCTGAAAAAAGCCTGACCGCATCAAAACTGTTGAGAAGAAAATGTGCGGAGCGTTTATGGACAGGCATTCATGGAAACAGCCGCACAGGAGGAATGGTATGCAGCCCACGCTGGAAATGATTTTACCCCGCGTACAAAAGCCTGCGCGCTATGTCGGCGGGGAATGGGGTTCTGTGACAAAGGAGCGGGAAGGGGTAGACCTCCGCTTCGCTTTCTGCTTTCCGGATGTCTACGAGGTCGGGATGTCGCATCTCGGTTCGCGCATCCTTTATGGACTGCTCAACGCGCAGGATGGCGTCTGGTGCGAGCGTGTATTTGCACCGTGGGTGGATATGGAGAAGGAAATGCGCGCGGCGGGGCTGCCGCTGTATGCGCTGGAGTCCGGCGATCCGCTCAGCGAGTTTGACATCCTGGGGTTTACGCTGCAATATGAGCTTTCCTTTACAAATATCCTGAATATGCTTGACCTTGGCGGCATTCCGCTGCTTGCGAAGGAGCGTATAGGGCTGAAAAACCTCGTTGTGGCGGGCGGGCCGTGCGCCTATAACCCGGAGCCGCTGTGTGACTTTATTGATTTGTTCATGATCGGCGACGGGGAAGAGGTTATGCTTGACCTGACCGGCTTATACCGCGAAGCAAAGCACGGCGGCTGGTCAAAGCACGATTTCCTGGTGAAAGCGGCTCAGATCGAAGGGGTTTATGTACCATCCCTGTACGAAGTCGCTTACCATGATGACGGCACGGTCGCAGGCGTTACCCCCACCGAAGGCGCGCCCGCGATGGTACAAAAACGCATTGTTGCCGATCTGGACACGATGTATTACCCGGACTATTTTGTCGTACCGTCAACCGATATCGTCTTTGACCGCGCGATGGTTGAGCTGTTCCGCGGCTGCCCGCGCGGCTGCCGGTTCTGCCAGGCGGGGCATACCTACCGCCCTCTGCGCACCAAATCCCCAGAAACGCTGCGGAAACAGGCGGAAGCTGTGCTGAAAAACTCCGGCTATGAGGAAATTTCCCTCTCGTCTTTATCCACCAGCGACTACGGATGCCTTTCTGAGCTGACCGGGCAAATGCTGGATTTTTGTGAACCGCGCCACATCAGCCTGTCGCTGCCTTCGCTGCGCGCGGACAGCTTCAATGCCGAATTGATGGAACGCGTGCAGAAGGTGCGCAAAAGCGGCCTGACCTTTGCCCCGGAAGCGGGTTCAAAGCGGCTGCGTGACGTAATCAATAAGAATTTGGAAGAAGAGGACCTCCTGAACGCTTGTGAGATCGCATTCCGGGGCGGATGGAACAATATCAAGCTTTATTTTATGATCGGTTTACCGACGGAGACCTCCGAAGACCTTGACGGCATTGCTGAAATCTGCAAGAAGGTTGCCTATTGCTGGCGAACGAATACCACGAACCGCGGGCGCGGCGTGAAAGTCACCGCGAGTGCGTCCTGCTTTGTCCCGAAACCGCAGACGCCTTTCCAATGGGATGCGCAGAATACCCTTGAAATGCTCGCAGGCAAGCAGGAATATATGAAAAAAATCATGAAAACCAAAAATGTTACCTATAACTGGCATGACGCGGAGACCTCCGTGCTGGAAGGCGCGATTGCACGCGGTGACCGTCGGCAGGGCAAGGTCATTTATACCGCGTGGAAAAACGGCTGCGTGTTTGACGGCTGGGATTCGCTGTTTTCTCTTGAAAAATGGCTGGACGCTTTTGCGGCCTGCGGGCTCGACCCGCTGTGGTATGCGGCGCGCCAGCGCCCGCTGACCGAGCTGTTCCCATGGGACCATATCGGGTCGGGCACCCGGAAGGAGCATTTGATGGACGAATGGCGCAAATCCCGCGAAGCCGTGCCCACCCCGGACTGCATGACAAAATGCGCAGGCTGTGGCGCGAATTCCCTGCTAAAAGGAGGGAAGTGCCGTGTTTAAGGCCCGGATGAAATTTGCAAAAGAGGGCAGGGCGCGGTATATTTCCCACCTTGACCTGATGCATACCATGCAGCGGGCAATGGCGCGCTGCGAAATGCCGCTGTGGTTCACTGAGGGCTTCAACCAGCATGCATATGTGTCGGTTGCGCTGCCGTTGTCGACCGGTTTTTCCGGCGAATGGGAGCTGCTTGACTTTAACCTGCTGAGTGAAAACGTACCAGTGAACGCGGTGGAGGCACTCAACGCTGTATTTCCTGAGGGACTGCGCGCGGTTGAAATCTATCCGCTGTCGGACGGCGGGATGCCGCTGCGTGATATCGCCTGGTCAAAATACCGTATTACGTGGACGTTCCCTGAGGGGATCCCTGACGGGCTGCCGGACGCGGCACGGGAATTGTTTTCGCGTGAAAAAATAGAGATTTTAAAACGCTCCAAGCGCGGCGAAAAGCTGGTCAATATGCGGGAGCTGATGCAGGGAGGGCCCGCGCTTGCGGAATCTGGGGATGCAGTCGTACTGACTGCCGTCACGGCGGCAGGGAATAACAACCTGAGCCCTGAATATCTGACAAAAGCGATGCGCCAGTACCACCCGGAATTCGATTTGCCTTGTGCGGCGTACCACCGTATGTGCGTATACAATGAGAAAATGCAGGAATTCCGCTAAAAAATCGCGCTTTCCGGTGTAAACAATGGAAGAATCAAGGAGAATGGAGTATGAACTGGTCTTATTGCTGGGTCCCTTGTGGCGGCGCGGCGTTTGCTTTGGTCATTTTAAACCTGCTCCGGACACTTGCTGGCAGGCGCAGGGGCTGGCAGGCACTGTTATTCGCGAGCCTCTCCTTCGGGGCGCTTACGATGCTGTGCGAGTACCAGATGGTGAACGGATGGGTACAGAAGGGCGATATGTCTGCGTTATTGGACGTAGTACCCAGCATGGCGCAAGTCCTCGGGGCAGCGCTTGCAGTTGGGATATTTTTAAATTTCTTTGTACTGTTTTTGAATTTGGTAAAGAAAGATTAGAAAACAGTATGGATCAACAGAAACAGGAGTTATGTAATGCCTTATATCACAATCGAAAGTGGCGCGCTGACCGATGCGCAGAAAGAGGAACTTATCCGCCGTGTAACCGAAGTCTCATCCGAGATCATGCAGGTACCACAAGAATTTTTTGTTACAACTATCAAAGAACTGCCGGATAAAAATTTCGGGATTGGCGGGAAAACGATCGATCGGGTGAAGGCAGAATACCGAAAATCGCATTCCTGAAGCAGCGGGGAGGGAAACGCCATGCCAACTGAACGCACTGTGCCGGAGGAGCTGCTCCGGAAGCAATACGAATATATCGACCTGATCGCTGCGCGGAATGCCGAAGCTGCAAAAACTTCGGGCCGCAGGCCACGCGCCGTGGCGCATACCTTCGGCTGTCAGCAGAACTTTGCCGACACCGAGCGGATTGCGGGGATGCTCTCTGAAATGGGATATGATTTATCCGACGATGTGAACGACGCAGAATTGATCTTATATAACACCTGTGCGGTACGCGAGCACGCGGAATCTCGCGCGCTTGGCAATGTAGGCGCGCTGACGCATGTCAAAAAGGCCCATCCGGAAACCGTGATCGCGTTATGCGGCTGTATGGTGCAGCAGAAGCAGGTCGCGGAAAAGGTGAAGAAAAGCTATCCGCATGTGGACTTGGTATTTGGGACGCATGCGTTGTGGCGGTTCCCGGAGCTTTTGTTCCGCACGCTGGCTGAAAACAAGCGGGTTTTTGACATTTCGGGCGACGAAAAAGGCGAGATCGCCGAAGGGCTCCCCGTCCTGCGCGGAAAAGGCGCCCGTGCGTGGCTGTCTATCATGTATGGCTGCAATAATTTCTGCACCTACTGTATTGTACCTTATGTACGCGGGCGGGAGCGCAGCCGCTGCCCGGATGCAATTGAGAAGGAACTGCGTGAACTGGTTGCGGCGGGCTATAAAGATATTACCCTTCTGGGGCAGAATGTCAACTCATACGGTAAGGATTTGGACGACCAGCTGGATTTTTCCGGGCTCCTGCGGCGGCTGGATGCGGTAGAAGGGGATTATCTGCTCCGCTTTATGACCAGCCATCCCAAGGATGCGTCGCCCAGGCTGTTTGATACGATGGCAGAGTGCCGCCATGTCGCGAAACAGCTGCATTTACCGTTCCAATCCGGCAGCGACGAAATCCTAGCTCGCATGAACCGTGGCTATACGGCTGCGCATTATTGTGAACTGATTGCTTATGCGCGGGAAAAGATGCCGGATATCACGCTGTCAAGCGATATTATTGTCGGATTCCCGGGAGAGACCGAAGAGGACTTCCAGAAAACCCTGTCGCTGGTGCGTGGGGTTGGGTTTGATATGCTGTATACCTTCCTGTACTCCAAACGCAGCGGCACGCCGGCGGCAACGTATCCAGACAGCGCGTCAAAGGAAGAAAAGCAGGGGCGCTTTGACCGCCTTTTGAATGCGCAGGATGAAACTGTAGCAGGAAGGCAGGCCGCGTATCTCGGCAAACGGCTGCGCGTGCTGGTCGACGGTGAGGGGAAAAGCCCGGAATATCCTTTTGCGGCGCGTACAGAGGGCGGATTACTGGTCTGCTGTGCGGGGGACGGGCTGAAAACCGGCGAATTTGCCGAGGTTGAAATTGATAAAACAACGCTGCGGTGCTTGTTTGCACACAAAATTAAACCTTGACACAGGAGAACTTGCTATGAGATTCCGCTATTGCCCGTATTGTGGGCAGCTGCTGGTAAAGAAAGAAATCGGAGACGAGGGGCAAATTCCATTCTGTACAAAATGCAGCATCCCGCTTTGGGATTTGTTCACGACCGCCGTGATCGTTGCCTGTGTCAACGAATGTAGCGAGATTGCGCTGATCCGGCAGGGGTATGTTTCTGAAACCAATCATGTCTGCATTGCGGGGATCATGAAACCAGGGGAATCCGCAGAAGAAACCGTTGCCCGGGAGGTAAAAGAAGAAATCGGCGTGGACGTGAAGTCTGTGACGTATATCAAGAGTTATCCGTTTGAGAAAAAAGAGATGCTGATGCTTGGGTTTAAAGCCACTGCGTCAAAAGCAGAATTTAAGCTGTCAGGAGAGGTCGATTCGGCACAATGGGTAAAATTTGAGGACGCATTGCCTTTCCTGAAAGCGGGGAGCATTGCTTGGCAGCTGGTAGACGCAGTGATTCATGGCGAAGCGGAAAAGGGGGCTGCACAATGGAACAATCTGGCCAGCTCATTTTGAATGGGGCAGTTTTTGCTCTGGAAAGCAGCAGTGATACAAAATGCTATCTCTTTGACAGTGACGAGGACGAAGGGACGCTCACAATTGGATTTGATGCTTGCTTCCGAAAAGCTTTATATCAGGGAGAATGGGTTTCACCTTCTATTTGTATCAATGCGCATGAAACGGGAAAAACGTCTGTACAAGCGCTAATTGGATGTACCTATCGGGCGGATTCCCTTGAAGAGACCACCGCGCGGGAGGATACCTTTTATCTTTACGAGCATGAACCGCTGGTAAATTACCAGTTTACAATCGCCGGGCTATCGGAAGGACGGGTTCACGTCCTGCTTGAAGGGATTGCAATAACGGATGGCTATTCCAGCCCAAGAAAATCGTCGCCGTTTTCGGGCGATTTCTGGTTGCCGCTGTAATCTGCAAATCCAACAGATCAGGTCGAAAGGATGGTGCCTGTATGAAGCATCTGGGAACGCAAAGGCTGGAGACCGAACGGCTGGTTCTTCGTCGGTTTACAATGGAGGATGCACAGGCAATGTTTGAAAACTGGGCGTCTGACCCAGAAGTTACGAAATTCCTGTCATGGCCGACCCATCAAACAATTGCGGACAGCAGGTCTGTTTTGTCCGAATGGACAGAGCAGTATCAAAACGACAGCTTTTATGAATGGGCGATTGTCGAAAAAGAAGCTGGGGAACCGGTCGGAAGCATCGGCGTGGTTTCCTCCGACTTACAGGTACAAAAAGCACATATTGGCTATTGTATCGGCAGGCGCTGGTGGCACAGGGGGATTACCTCGGAAGCCTTACAGGCAGTGATCGGCTTTCTGTTTGACGAAGTTCACGTCCGGCGTATCGATTCACAGCATGACCCGCGAAACCCGCATTCGGGCAATGTGATGAAAAAATGCGGGCTGCGGTATGAAGGGACTTTGCGGAAAAGCTTCTGGAATAATCAAGGGGTTTGCGATGCCTGCTATTATTCCATCCTTTCAGAAGAGAGATCATGATTCATAGTTTATCAATTAAGTTTTTGCGGATTGGCAGGTAAATGATGGCGGAACTGACCCCGATGATGAAGCAATACTTCGAAATTAAAAATAAATATAAGGACTATATTTTGTTTTACCGGCTGGGCGATTTCTATGAAATGTTCTTCGAGGACGCAAAGCTTGCATCTCGCGAGCTGGAATTAACCCTAACTGGGCGGGACTGCGGACAGCCTGAACGCGCGCCCATGTGCGGCGTGCCGTTCCACAGCTATGAAGGGTACGTGGCGCGGCTGGTGCGCAAGGGCTACAAGGTTGCAATCTGCGAGCAGATGGAGGATCCCAAAACCGCAAAGGGCTTGGTAAAGCGCGAGATTGCCCGCATGATTACGCCCGGGACACTGATCGACGCATCCATGCTGGACGAGCAGCGCAATAATTTCCTTGCCGGCGTGTACAGGGATGGGGAGGAAACCGGGGTCTGTTTTGCCGATATTTCTACGGGCGAGGTTTTCGCGACTGTTTGTGCCGAACGGCAGGAGCTGCTGTCTGAATTGGGACGGTTCCTTCCGCGTGAGGTGCTGCTGGGTGGAGGGCTGATCACCGATCACGACCTTCTGAGCTTTATTACGGAGCGGCTGGAAGGCATCTATTCGCCTTTGCCGGAACACTGCAGCGATGATATGATCGCTGCACAGCTTGCCGCGCAGTTCCACATCCATGATTTTGCGGCAGCTGGCTTGGACGGAAACGTTTCCCTCTTGCGCTGTATCAGCGGGCTGCTGCAATATCTCGAAGAAACCCAAAAAACCAGCCTGCCATGCCTGGGCAAGCTTGAGATCTACCAGCAGGACGAATATATGGAACTCGACCTGAACGCGCGGCGTAATTTGGAGCTGTGCGAAACTATGCGCAATAAAGAGAAGCGCGGCTCGCTGCTTTGGGTGGTCGACCGGACAAAAACCGCGATGGGGTCCCGGCTGATTCGCCAATGGCTGGAAAAGCCGCTGCTGAACCCGCTGCACATCAAAAAACGTCAGGCGGCGGTTGGGGAGCTCTCAAAAGATATTATGGTGCGTACAGAACTGGGTGACGTACTGAAAAAAGTATTTGATATGGAGCGTCTGATCAGCCGCATCGTCTACGGGACGGCGAACTGCCGCGACCTGCGGGCGCTGCACGCTGCGATGGAATGCCTGCCGGGGCTGCACAAAGCGGCAGGCGGGCTGACCGCTCCTCTGCTGAAAGAGCTTGACGGCAGGGTGGATCTGCTCGCCGATGTGCGCGAGGCAATCGACCGTGCGATTGTGGAAGAGCCCCCGGTCAGCGCGCGTGAGGGCGGCATGATCCGTCCGGGCTATCATGCGGAGATCGATGAGCTGCGCAGCCTGTCATCTGGCGGGAAGGGTAAAATTGTTGAGATTGAGCAGCGTGAGCGGGAGCGGACAGGCATTAAAAACCTGAAAATCGGCTATAACCGCGTATTCGGCTATTACATAGAGGTGACCAAATCATTTCTATCCCAGGTGCCGGGCAATTACATCCGCAAGCAGACGCTTGCCAATGCAGAACGGTATATTACAGAGGAGCTTAAAAGCTATGAAAGCACTGTGCTCGGTGCGCAGGAACGGCTGACCGCCCTGGAATATGAATTGTTTACGGAAGTCCGAAACCGGGTGGCCGCAGAGGTACACCGCATCCAGCGCACCGCACAGGCCGTTGCGAACCTTGACGTACTTTGTTCGCTGGCGGAATTGGCCGCAGAGCAGAATTATGTCTGTCCGGAAGTCGATTTTTCTGGGGTCATTGAGATTAAAGACGGCCGCCATCCGGTGGTAGAGCGGATGCTGGAGGGGAGCTTGTTTATCCCGAACGACACCCGTCTTGACAGCCGGGATAACCGGGTTGCCATTATCACAGGCCCGAACATGGCTGGTAAATCGACCTACATGCGGCAGGTTGCAATTATTACGATCCTTGCGCAGATGGGTTCTTTTGTACCGGCCGCGTCAGCGCGGATCGGCGTGGTTGACCGGGTCTTTACCCGTGTCGGCGCGTCGGATGACCTTGCAAGCGGGCAGTCCACCTTTATGGTTGAAATGAGCGAAGTGGCGGATATCCTGCGCTTTGCGACGAAAAACAGCCTGTTGATCCTGGACGAGATCGGACGCGGAACTTCCACATATGATGGCATGAGCATCGCACGGGCAGTTTTGGAATATGCCGCCGATAAGCGGAAAATCGGCGCACGGACGTTATTCGCCACACATTACCATGAACTGACCGCATTGGAGCATCTGGTCGACGGCGTTAAAAATTACAATATCGCAGTTAAAAAGCGCGGTGACGATATTACCTTCCTGCGGCGTATCGTGCCTGGCGGCGCGGATGAAAGCTTTGGCATCGAGGTTGCTAAGCTTGCAGGCGTACCGAATGCGGTCATTAAACGCGCGAAAGCCGTACTGAAGGACTTGGAAAGCAATATGCCGCGTATTGAAGTGCGTGACGTTGCGCGTGAGGAAGAGCCCCAGATCTCTATGCTCGATTTGGGTTCCGGCATGGTTGCCGATAAGCTGCGTGCTATGCAGGTGGAAACCATGACGCCAATTGAAGCGATGAACGCGCTTTATGAACTGAAAAAAATGGTATAATCTTTCTATGAGGGGCGTGCCAGATGGCTCTGGATCAATTGGTGATTTTAAGCAATTTTCAGGCTTCGCTGATCCCATTTTCCGAGGAACAGCTTGCACCGCTTGGACTCCCGCAGGATGTTTTTGCGTTCCTGACCCAAACGGGGTTGCCAACGCATTCTTTCTATGAGCTAGGGCCAAATGCACCTGTGAGATTCCTGAAAAAGCCGGAAATTAAAACTTATTTCCACTTCCGTGGAGACTATCTGCATTTCGCGGATATGGACGTGATGGGGGAGCTTGCCGTTGATATCTACTCAAAAAAGCACGAAAGCACGCAGTTTATTGATGAACGGACCGCGCCATCCCATGTAAATTCCAGCATCGGCCAATTTATCGAATGCTTTGGCGCGTGGCAGGCGCTGTACCCACAATATCAGGATGCGGTACGGCAGGCAATCTTTGATGACCTGTTTTGCCTGTTTGACCATCCGGAAATTTACGGCCCGCACTTGGGACGGCTGGAAAGCCGTTTGCGGGAAATCGACCCGGATGCGCTGAAATGGCGCAAATTTTTCTGGCGGCGCATGTGCGAGCCCGATGTCTTTTAAATCAAACCTTGCGGAAAGGAGGATTCTTTATGGCAGTCATTCAAGAGCTTTCCCCACATATGGCAAACCTGATTGCGGCAGGGGAGGTTGTGGAACGCCCGTCTTCGGTTGCAAAAGAGCTGATAGAAAACGCAATCGACGCGGGAGCATCCCGCATTACAGTAGAAATTGAAAATGGCGGCATATCCTACCTCCGGATCGCAGACAACGGCTGCGGGATGGCGCCTGAAGATGCTGTCACCGCGTTTAAACGCCATGCAACCAGCAAACTGCGCACAGAAAGCGACCTTTCGGCAATTGGTACACTGGGTTTCCGAGGGGAGGCCCTTGCGGCAATTGCAGCTGTGTCCCAGATCGACCTGTTCACCAAGCAGGAGGGGACGCTTGCAGGGGTACACCTGCATCTTGATGCGGGGCATGTCACTGAGCATGAAGAAGCCGGCTGCCCGGACGGTACAACCATCATTATCCGGAACTTGTTTTTTAACACACCGGCGCGGATGAAATTCCTGAAAAAAGATTTTACAGAAGCAGGGTATATCCTTTCGGTCGTGCAGAACGCGGCGCTTTCCCATCCGGAAATCGCGTTTATGCTGATCCGGGACGGTAAGCAAACTTTTTCTGCCTCGGGCGACGGGCAGCTGAAAACACCGGTTTTCAGTGTCTTTGGACGTGAAATCGTTGGAAATATGTTGGAGGTGCCGCTGTTTGAACGGGAACAGCTTTCCGCCTGGGGATATCTCACAAAACCGCACTGCGCCCGGCCCAACCGCACAATGCAGCACTTTTTCGTAAATGGGCGTTATGTTAAGAGCCGTCTGATGCAGGCGGCACTGGAAGAAGCGTATAAAAACGCCATTATTACAGGGAAATACCCAAGCTGTGCTATCTTCTTGCGCATCCCGTTTTCCCTGGTGGATGTCAACGTTCATCCGGCGAAAACCGAAGTCAAGTTTGCGATGGAAAAACCGGTGTTTGAAACGGTTTACATTGCCTGTAAAAATGCGCTGGAAGCAGGGGATAATATCCCCTTGCTCCAGGCTAAGCCGCAGCCGTCACCACGTGAGGACAACCTGACAAACCGGCAGCAGGAGCTAGCCGTACTGCGCGCTGAACCGCCGCCAATCGAGCAATTGTTCGTCCCAAAGCAGGAACCTCCCGCACCGCACTTTGCAGCAGAACAGCCTGCGGTACCCCAAAGGCCGGGGTATCAGCCGCTGATCGACTGTGACGATGATGATTTGGGGCTGGAACTGTGCGCCCCGCCGCTTCCGGTCCGTCCACAGGGTGTACCGGCCCCCGAACGCAAAGGGAATTTCCCTGTGGTGGAGGTGCAGGACACCTATTACGAACAACCTGCGCAGTTTGATGCTCCTGCTGCATTGGCGGCTGCGGAAACCGAGGACCCGCCGCCGGAAGCGGATGGCCCGCCCGAACCGTCCATTTTTCACGGCGGCGCGCGCGTGCTGGGCGAGTGCTTCCATACTTATATTGTCGCGGAAGAAGGGGACGGTCTGGTCCTGATTGACAAGCATGCAGCCCATGAGCGCATGATTTTTAACCGCCTGCGTGCTTCTGCGGAAATCCCATCCCAAACACTGGTTGCCCCTGCGGTTGCAGAATTGCCTGCACCGCTTGCCGCTGCGCTTACGGAGGGTCTTATGCAAGTCCGGGCGATTGGCTTTGATCTGGAGCCCTTTGGCGCGGGGAGTTTTGCGGTACGCGCTGTCCCGGCGTATCTCGAAGCAGGGGATATCACCCCAGTGCTTACAGAAATAGCTGATAAGCTGGCTTCCAACCGTGCCCCGGAACCGGACCAGCTTGACGACCTGATTCATACGGTATCCTGCAAGGCGGCAATTAAGGCGGGATGGGTCACCGGGCACGAGGAATTGCAGAGCCTATGCGAGCGGGTGCTGTCCGATCCGGAGATACGCGCCTGTCCGCACGGCAGGCCGACCGTTGTGCGGCTGACCAAATACGAAATCGACAAGCTGTTCAAACGGGTCAATCAATAAGGGGGTGTGCAATGGAAAACCAACTGATTTGCATTTGCGGTCCTACAGCAAGTGGCAAGACCGCATTGTCGACTGCACTTGCAAAGGAACGTGGGACAGAAGTGATCTCTGCCGATTCCATGCAGCTTTACCGTGGAATGGACATTGGCACCGCCAAGCCGACCGAAGCGGAAAAGCAGGGAATCCCGCATCATTTGCTGGACATCCGAGACCCTGGAGAACCGTTTTCCGTTGCACAGTATGTGTCGCTTGCCGATGCCTGTGCGCAGGAACTGCTTGAAGAAGGGAAAATCCCGATTGTCGCAGGCGGGACCGGGCTTTATATGGACGCACTGATCGAATGCAGTGACTTCCCAGGAAACGAAACCGACCATACGCTGCGCGAACGGTTCCAGCGCATGGCACAGGAGCAGGGGAACGAGGCGGTCCATGAAGCCCTGCGGGCGGTTGACCCGGAAGGCGCGGAGCGGCTGCATCCAAACAACCTGAAACGGGTCATCCGTGCGCTTGAGGTTTATTATCAAACCGGTATGACCTTAGGGGAGCTGAACGCGCGGAACAAACGCCCGGAACCCAAATATCAGGCATACAAGATCGGCATATGCCCTGCGTCACGGGAAGCGCTTTACCGCCGTATTGACCGCCGCGTAGAAGGGATGCTGCGCGAGGGCCTGCTGGATGAGTGTATGCAGCTGCTCGAAGCAGGGAAACTGACCGGTACGGCAGCGCAGGCCATTGGCTACAAAGAGCTCATCCCCTGCATAGAGGGGCGGGAAAGCCTGGAAAGCTGCATGGAAAAGCTCAAGCAGCATACCCGCAACTATGCAAAACGCCAGCTGACCTGGCTTGCCCGCGATCCGGGCATCCATTGGCTGCGGTATGAAGAAGATACACAACTTGCGCTGCTACTTCAGGATTCGACAGCATTCCTCAGGTCATGCGGTGTATGATAGATCCATAAATTGGAATTTTATGGAGGGATAATCAGATGAAAAACGAAATTAACTTACAAGACGGTTTCCTGAATGTTGTCCGGCAGCAAGGGATCCTAGTTACGATCTTTCTTACAAATGGGTTCCAGATGCGCGGGACGGTGCGCGGATTTGACAGCTTTGTGGTAATTATGGACTGTGACGGCTATCAAAAAATGATTTATAAGCATGCAATCTCTACGATCGTCCCACAAAGCCGGGTGGAATTTTACCAGAAGCGGGAGCCGCGCAGCAGCTTATAAGCTGCATGGTGACAGCAAGGTGGAGCTATGGAACGGGAAAAAAAGAAAATCAAGCTGTACCGGCGCAGACGCAACAGCAATACAGTCGTTGTGCTGGTCGGCGCGGTCGCATTGCTGTACATCATTGCGCAGACAATTTATGCGTTCAGCAACCATTATGTGACGGTCTCAGCAACGCGCGTGACCGTCGAGGACAGCATTGAGTGCACGGGCATTTTCATCCGGGACGAACTGCTTGCCGATCAGGTGACGAGCCAAACCGTCAAGCACCTTGTATCGACTGGGGAACGGGTCAAGAAGCAGTCGCAGCTCGCTGTTGTATATGCGGGCGAAAGCGCGCTGGAGACCAGCCAGGAGCTCGAACAGCTAGAGGAAGAGGTCGCGCTCCTTCGGGCGGCGCTGCGATCAGCAGGCGATTTTTCGGATACCGCCCGCCTTGATCAGCAGCTGACCACAACCATGCGCACCCTGAGCGCGCAGGTGCGGGACGGCATCGTTACAGATGCGCGGGATACCGCGGACAGCCTGCGGGAGCAGTCGCTGCGGCGCGCGGCAGGATCGCTTGAAACCGAAGCGCTACGCGCGGAGCTTGAAGCGCTGGAACGGCGCAGGGATTCCCTGAGCAGCCAGGTCAGCGGCCAGACCCGCTCCATTTTATCCCCTGCAACGGGATATTTCTCCGAAACGATTGACGGCTATGAAGGGATTCTGACCAAGGAGCTGCTGGAAACCCTGTCTTATGAAGAGCTGGTTGAAATTATGGAAGCGGACAGGCCCGCCGCTGCACAGGAACAGGCGCTGGGCAAAATTGTACGTGGGTTTTCCTGGTATTTTGCAGTCCCGCTTGAGATGGCCGACGCACGGCGGGTGCGGGCGGGAAGCCGGGTGAAAGTCAGGTTCTCCCAGACTGGGGAAGCAGTCGATGCGTCCGTATACGCCATCCGCAAGTCCGATGATGAAGAACATGCGTTGGTGATCCTGTCTGGGGACCGCTTTTCCGCGAGTATTGTCTCGCTGCGCGAGCAGGAGATAGACCTCATATTGGGGACTTATACCGGTCTCAAGGTTCCCAAAGAGGCTGTGCGTGTCAGCACCGAGACCCAAACCGCGGAGGATGGGACCGAAACGGTCACTTCCAAGATCGGTGTTTATATCATGAGCGGCTCGTTCGCGCGTTTTAAGGAAATCAGCCAGATTTACGAAGCGGATACCTACTACGTGGTGCGGCAGGAAGTCAACACGGTAGGGGCAAACAACGCGCTTGTCATGCAGGATTTAATCATTGTGCAGGGCAAAGAAATTGAGGATAGGAAGGTGCTGAAATGATGACGGGACAGGAACAGGCGCTTCTTCGGGACAATATCGCCCATGTGAAGGCGCGCGCAGCGGAAGCGGCTGTCCGTGCGGGGCGCAGGCCGGAGGAAATTACTTTGGTTGCCGCAACCAAAATGAACAGCGCCGAGCGGGTGCGCTTTGCGGTCGAAAACGGCATTACAGTCTGCGGAGAGAACCGTGTGCAGGAGCTCATGGAGAAATATGAGCAGTCAGCCTATGGCGATGCGGACCTTCAGTTTATCGGGACGCTGCAAACCAACAAGGTCAAATACCTGATCGGGAAGGTAAGCCTCATACAGTCCGTAGGCTCGCTGCGGCTCGCGCAGGCGATCAATAAAGAGGCTGCCAAGCGCGGTATCCGGCAAAATGTCCTCTTGGAAGTAAATATTGGGAAAGAGTCAGCGAAAAGCGGTTTTTTGCCTGAAGAGCTGCTGGAAGCGCTGGAAAAAATGCCCGGATTTGGGAATTTATCGGTGCGCGGGCTGATGGCAATCCCGCCTGTAGCACCGCACAAGGGGAATAATTTGTATTATTTTCACGAAATGCACCAACTATTTATTGACATATCGACAAAAAAATACGATAATGTATGTATGGCTTGTTTGTCGATGGGTATGACAAACGACTTTGAAGACGCTATTTCCTGCGGCTCCACCATGATCCGTGTGGGCACTGCTATTTTCGGTGCCCGTGATTATGGGAAGCCGGTGCAGGGAATAGTTTGATCAGATTGTAAGGAGGACACGGTTTTATGGGTTCGTTTAAGAACTTTCTCGACTGGGTAAAGGGTGAAGATGTAGAGGACGATTACGAAGAGTTTGTCCCCAAGCAGCCGCGGAAAGAAGCACCCCAGGCGCCCAGCATGGAGGAATCGCTATCCTATACGGCCGACGTTTCGCCGCGCAGAAGCAACAAAGTGGTTAACATCAATGCGACGACTCAGCTCGCGGTCGTGCTCGTCAAGCCGGACCGCTTCGAAAATGCTGCGGAGATCGCTGACCATCTCAAGGACAAGCGCACGGTCGTACTCAACCTCGAATCGACCAACAAGGATGTTGCACGTCGGCTGATCGACTTCCTTTCTGGCGTTGCGTACGCCAATGAAGGAAAAATCAAAAAGGTTGCAAACAGCACGTATATTATTACGCCCTATAATGTGGATATCCTGGGCGACTTGATCGACGAGCTGGAAAGCAACGGCGTTTATCTGTAAGCGTATGGGACTGATGTACCAAATCGTGGTCACACTGCTGTCGTTCCTTGAGTTTGCGATGTTCGCACGGGCGATCCTGTCCTGGTTCCCGCAGGGAAGGGATTCCAGGCTGAATGAAATGCTCTACTTTGTGACCGAACCGATCATCATGCCTTTCCGTAAGCTGACCGAGCCTTTCCAGCGCGGCAACATGATCCCGATTGATTTTGCATTCCTGCTTGCGTTTATCATGCTCGGCGTGCTGCGCCAGCTGCTGGCCTATGGCCTGTACTGACCTGCCCGTGCTGCGGCTTTGCGGTACAGACGGCAGCATAGCCATGCAGGCATTTGTGGCTGGGGGCGTCCCTCCGGCCATTTTACCATATGATACCTTGTGTGATGTTTGGGAGGATTGATAAGGATATGCTTACTGTTCAGGAAATACAGACGCCAGAATTTGAAAAGGCGGTTTTTGGCGGCTATGACCAGAAAGCGGTCGACGATTTTATGGAAACAGTTGCAGCGGATTTTGCTTCGCTCCAAAAAGAGAATGCCGCGCTGAAATCCAAGATGAAAGTGCTGGTTGATAAAATCGAGGAATACCGTAGCGTAGAAAACGGTATGCGCCGCGCCTTGGTATCTGCGCAAAGCATTGCGCAGGAAACTATTGATAAGGCACAGGCAGAATCAGCGCAGCTGATTGCGGAGGCCAAGCAGAACGCCGATGAGCAGATCGAAGCTTACCGCATCCAGATTGAAGCAGAATCGCGTAAGCTTCATACCGCAAAGGAAAAGACTGCGCAGTTCCTTTCCCATGTAACAGCGCTTTACGATGAGCAGACAAAAATGCTTATGAAGATGTCCGCGTCGGATGAGCTCACGATCGAGAGCCCACCGGCCGTGGCCAAAGCGGTGGTTGAGCCGGTTTCGGGCGATACGCGGCCACAGCCGATGCCAACTGCGGTTACAACGGCTGCCGCACAGCCAGAACAGCCCGATGAAGACGCAGATATGAAGGTGGCAGCACAGCCAACCGCCCGTTTTAACGTAATGGAAGTTACGTTGGCAAGCAGCGCCGAGCCGCTGCCTGAACAACACAGCCGGCGGGATTTTGACTTTGGCGACTTAAAATTTGGCGCAGATTACAACCCTTCCGAGGGATGATCTCATATACGCTACAGCCGCACATCAGGCTGAGGAATCTTACATATTTCAAAATGAAAGGACTGAAACGGTAGAATGCCGCAGGATTATAATGCAACAATCCACCTGCCCAAAACCGATTTCCCCATGCGTGCAGGACTGCCCGCGCGGGAACCAGTTTTCCAGGAGGAATGGGAGAAAGAAGGGCTCTATCAGCAGCTGATGGAGAAAAATGAGGGGAAACCCCTGTTTATCCTACATGACGGCCCTCCATATGCAAACGGCAATTTGCATATGGGGCACGCGCTCAATAAGGTATTGAAGGATATCATTGTCCGCTACAAGAATATGGCGGGCTTCCATGCACCATATACACCGGGCTGGGATACCCATGGGCTTCCCATCGAACGGCAGGCGATCAAGGCGTATGGCATGGATCGGGATAAGGTTTCTGTTGCCGAATTCCGCTCAAAGTGTGAGGAATTTGCGTGCGAGCACGTTAATACGCAGCGCACCCAGTTTAAGCGGCTGGGCGTTTTGGGGGATTGGGAAAAGCCGTATCTTACCTTGACCCATGATTTCGAGGCCACGCAGATCGAAGTTTTTGGGGAGATGGTGAAAAAAGGTTTTATCTATAAAGGGATGAAGCCGGTTTACTGGTGCCCGAAGGACGAAACCGCGCTGGCAGAGGCTGAGATTGAATATCAGGATGTGCCTTGTAAATCCATCTTTGTCAAGTTTGCCGTTACCGATGACAAAGGCGTGATTTCCAAGCTGATCGGTACAACGGAGAATGTATATTTTGTAATTTGGACAACTACGACCTGGACCATCCCGGGCAACCTGGCGATTTCCCTGAACCCGTTCTTTGAATACGATTTCGTGAAGGTCCCGAACGGCGAGATCTATGTTCTTGCAAAGGAACTGGTCGAGTCGGTTATGAAAACCGCTGGCATTGGGGAATGGGAAGTCCTTGCGACCGCGCTTGGCTCCGACCTCGAAATGGTCAAAACCCGCCATCCACTGTTTGACCGTGACTCGGTCGTGATTACGGGCGAGCATGTCACGCTTGACGCTGGTACCGGCTGTGTCCATACTGCGCCCGGCTTTGGTGCAGATGACTTTATCGTATGCCAGAAGTACAAGATCCCGATCATTGTCCCGGTGGATGAAAAGGGTTGCCATACTGCCGAGTCCGGCAAGTATGAGGGCATTTATGTCGATGATTCCAATGAAATTATACTGAAAGACCTTGACGAATGCGGCGCGCTGTTGGCAACTGAGGATATCGTGCACTCCTATCCGCACTGCTGGCGCTGTAAAAACCCGATCATCTTCCGCACAACAGAGCAATGGTTCTGTTCGGTTGATGCGCTCAAGGATGATGCGGTCAGAGCCTGCCACAACATTACTTGGCTGCCGGCCTGGGGCGAGGAACGCATGACCTCGATGATCGTTGAACGTTCGGACTGGTGCATTTCCCGCCAGCGAATCTGGGGCGTACCGATCCCGATTTTCTTCTGTAAAGACTGCGGCAAGCCGCTTGTCAATGAGCAAACCATCAAGATCGTCTCTAACCTGTTCCGTGAACGCGGCTCTAATGCCTGGTTTGAACTTGATGCTTCTGAGATTTTGCCGGATGATATCAAATGTGAATGCGGCTGCGGTTCCTTTGACAAAGAAACCGATACGATGGACGTATGGTTTGACTCCGGTTCGTCTCATGCAGCGGTATTGGATGATGGGAAATTCCCATATTTGCAGTTCCCGGCCGATGTATACCTGGAAGGGAACGACCAGTACCGCGGCTGGTTCCAGTCATCGATGCTGACTTCCATCGCAACGAAGGGGGTTGCGCCTTACAAGACGGTTATCACCCATGGCATGATCGTTGACGAGGAACGGCAGAAGATGTCAAAATCGCTCGGCAACGGGATCAGCCTGCAGGAAATCCTCAAGCAGTATGGTGCAGATATTGTGCGTCTTTGGGTGGCTTCTGCCGATTATAAGCAGGATATGCGTATTTCCAAAGAAATGTTCAAGCACCTGTCGCAGAATTACCTTAAAATCCGGAACACGGCGCGTTATATCCTGGGCAACCTGAATGGCTTTGAGGTTTCGCAGTTGCTGCCTTATGGGGAGCTGGAGGAGCTTGACCAATGGGCGCTGATGAAGCTGAACGAGCTTGTCACAAAGGTGATTGGCGCTTATGATGCCTATGAGTTCCATACCGTACTCCATGCGATCCACAACTTCTGCGTTGTTGATATGTCGAATTTCTACCTTGATGTAATCAAGGATCGCCTTTACTGTGACGAGGGCAAATTGCGCCTGTCCGCGCAGACCGCAATGTTCCACATTCTGGACGCAATTGTGCGCATGGTTTCGCCCATCCTGTGCTTCACTTCCGATGAAATTTGGAAAGCAATGCCCCATCAGGAAGGGGACGACCTGCGTAATATTGCGCTGAACGGTATGCCAGCCCCCAATGCAGCGTATGCATTTGATGCGAAAAAGCAGGAAAAATGGACCCGTCTGCTTGTATTACGGGACGAAGTCAACAAGGCGCTGGAAGCCGCGCGTAATCAGAAGATTATCGGCAAGCCGCTTGAAGCTGCGGTGACAGTCGAATTGAATGGTGTCGACTGCGCTTATTTCCGTGAAAACTTCACGGAGGAAGCGCTGGCAGACCTTTGTATTGTGTCCGAAATGCATGTATCGGAGGGCGAAGGCGCACCCAAGACGGTGGAAAACCGCTACGGCTTGAAGGTTACAGTTGCCCATGCGGAGAGCAAAAAGTGCGAGCGTTGCTGGAAGCTTGTCAGCAGTGTCGGCTCGGACAGCAGGCATCCGGCTCTTTGTGCGCGCTGCGCATCGGTCGTTGGATGATTGTAAAATTCGAGGGGCGGGCGTAAGCCTGCCCCTTTTTCAGCAGGGAGGAACGATATGCTGGCTGTTTTATCCATTTTAGGGATGATTGCGCTGGATCAGGCGGTTAAATGGTGGGCAGTACATGTGCTCCGGCCGACCGGGGAAATCCCGCTGATCGAAGGGGTATTCCATCTGACCTATATTGAAAACCGTGGATCGGCGTTCGGGTTATTCCCTGGTCAGCGGCTGCTCTTTTTGGCAGTGACCTCACTGGTGCTGGCCGCAATCGTTTTCGCGCTCTGGAAGGGTATCATCCAAACCCGGACGGGGAAGTGGTCGATATACCTGCTGTTTGGCGGGGCTGTCGGGAATCTGATCGACCGGGTATTGCAGGGCTATGTAGTTGACCTGTTCTATTTCCGTCTGATTGATTTTCCGGTATTTAATGTCGCAGATATTTTTGTCTGCACCGGTGCCGCACTATTCTTTATTTATGTGCAGTTCCAGCATAAAAGCAAAGATTCCCGGAAAGAGGAGGAGCCGGATGGCTGAAACACTGCTCCTGTCACCAGGGCCCGAGGAAGCGGGGATGCGCATTGATGCCTACTTGGGCGTTGCGGCTCCAGGGCTGACCCGCAGCGCAGCGCAGCGGCTGCTTGCCAATGGAGCCGTTACAATCGGTGGGAAAGCACTCAAAAAAAACTATAAGGTTGCTGCTTCAGATGAAATTGTAATCCTTCTACCGGATGTAAAGCTGATTGACTTGACGCCAGAAAACCTGCCGCTTGATATCGTTTATGAGGATGATTCGATCATTGTGATCAATAAAGCGCGCGGTATGGTTGTCCATCCGGCTGCGGGCAATTGGAACGGCACACTGGTTCATGCATTGATGTATCACTGTGGGGACCGGCTTTCCGGAATCAACGGGGAACTCCGCCCTGGCATTGTCCACCGGATTGATAAAGACACCTCCGGGCTGCTGGTAGTTGCGAAAAATGACGCAGCACATCAGCATTTATCTGCGCAGATTCAAAGGCATGACGTAAAGCGGGAATATGAAGCGATTGTAATTGGCACCTTTCGTGAGGCAGAAGGGACCATCAGCCTTCCCATTGCACGGCACCCAACCGACCGGAAACGCATGGCCGTTTGCGCTGGCGGACGGGAAGCGGTCACACATTACCAGACCATTGCAAGCTATTCTAGGTATTCCCATATGGGATTCCGGCTTGAAACCGGCAGGACCCACCAAATCCGTGTGCATATGGCGGCGGCAGGCCATCCGATTATTGGCGATCCGGTTTACGGTATGCCAAAGGACCGTTTTTCCACGCTTAACGGCCAATGCCTGCATGCGGCGCATTTGACGCTGGTGCATCCGGAAACCGGGGAAACGATGCGGTTTGATGCGCCATTACCAGAGTATTTTCTAAACGTTCTTGAAAAAATAAGGAAAATGACATGAAACGATTTGAAAGGGTACTTTTAGCGAGCGATATGGACGGCACCCTTCTAAGCAGCAGCCGTCTGATCAGTAGGGAGAACCGCGAAGCGCTGCAATGGTTCACAGAGCAGGGCGGTCATTTCTGTGTTGCAACCGGCCGTGCCGTTGAGGTAACGAAGATGTATTTTAACGATGTGCCGGTCAATGCGCCTTATATCTGTCTCAATGGCGCACTGGTTTATGGGACTGATGGGACGCTACTTCGGCATAACAGTATGCCGGAGGATACGCTTTTCCTGCTGGATACGGCACGGAAGGTGTCACCGGGAATCGGTGTAGAGGTATACATTCGTGAAAAAATCTTCATTTTGCATTCGAGCCCGCTCACCGAGCAGCATTTTCGGATGTTATGCATCCAACCTCCGCATATTACATTGGAAAAACTGCCTCCATGCACGGAATGGAGCAAGATGAACCTGACTGGTACGCCAGAAGAGATTGCCCGGCTGCAAAAAGCGCTAGAACCGTTCAAGGATCGCTTTTCGACAGCATCTTCCATGCCGTCCTTTTGTGAGGTAACTGCAATTTCTGCTACAAAGGGAACGGCGGTTGCGCAGGCAGCAGAATTATGCGGCATTCAAACAGAAAATGTTTACACAGCAGGGGATAGCGCCAACGACCTTTCCATGATACAGGCATTTTATTCATTTGCCCCAGAAAATTGCGAGCCTGTTATCCGGAAAGCAGCGAACGAGATCGTCTGTGACAATGACCACGGAGCAATCGCGCAAATTATCCGTGTGTTGGCAAAACGGTATCCAGATTAAGAAAACAGCGGTATATGCCGCTGTTTTCTTATCATGTTTATCTCATTCTACGCAATGCCCACAGGAATTATTAGATTTTAAGGCATCGCAAATCTTGTAAAGTGAATCCTTTTACAATTTATCAGATCTTGGCAGCACGTACAGCTCAAGATCATCGATTACTTCCTGTCCAAGCGCTGTAAGGGCCATGCTTCCATATTCAATTTCTGGGACCGCAAAACCGGTTGCGCGGGCGCAGAAATCTGTGAAGGCAGCAGAGTTGACATAGTTGCTATAGTTGAACCGTTCCAGTGGTTCCGTATAACTGACAGAAATGAGTTTTTGTTCCAAAAGGCGGGTAAGAATGCCCGCTGTTTGGCAAACATCTGGAAATGTTTCGGAAGGGGCGCTGAGAAATACAGGCGCCAGGCAATCACTCTCCGGAGAGGAGCCATTTAAACGGCGCAACGAAAACCTTACAGCCGGGAGGAAGGGGAGTTCCGCAAACCGGAGCAGAAAATCTGCATCCTTGCGGCGAATCCGGATTTCCCTTGCCTGCCCGCAGGCAGAGCAGCAGGCATTTTTTCCGCAGCCTGCACACGGATTTTGTTGACAGCCCATAAAAACCTATCCTTTCTGCCACAAAAGTATGGCTGTAAAGCGGTAAACTATCCATACTATATCACATTTCCCGGACGTCTGCAAGCGCTGAATTTATAGTTCATCCCCCCCGGCGCTGCGCATATACTGTATCGGAGGGATGCATTATGGATGAGTTATTTTCGTTTGTAAAAGCTGATTATACCATTATTATCGCTGTACTCTACTTTATCGGGATCGGGCTGCGCAAGCTGAAAGTATTTCCGAACAATTATATCCCGCTGTCTATTACTCTTGTAGGGATTGGGCTTGCTGCATTAAGCTCCCTTTCCCGTCTTTCAGGCTATTCAAATCTTGCTTCATTGGCCTTTGACAGCATTGCACAGGGCATACTCTGCGCCGGCATGAGCGTCTATGTCAATGAATTTATTAAACATACCCGAAAGAAATCCCAATAAAAGGCTTGTGATTTTCGCCAAACTGGTATACAATATTATAGATTACGAATATTTACTGGTTTGGAGTGCTTTGCGATTGAAAACAGCAGATATTATGGGGGTTCGGTTTCACGCCGTGACGCTGAATGAAGCGGTCGACTGCGCAATGAACCATATCCACATGAAAAAAAAGGGCTATATTGTTACGCCGAATCCTGAAATCGTTTATCTGACGCTGGACGACCCCGCGTTCCGTTCCCTGCTCAACGGCGCGGCGCTCGTCCTGCCGGATGGCATCGGCATCATTTATGCCGCAAGGGTTCTTGGGCGCGCATTATATGGCCGGGTCACCGGCATTGATTTTGCCAACCTTCTTATGCACCGTATGGCGCAGGAGCACCTGCGGCTGTTCCTGCTTGGCTCAAAACCCGGGGTTGCAGAGCTTGCGGCAGAAAATTTGCAGAAAAAGCATCCAGGACTTATTATTTCCGGGTGCCACGACGGTTATTTCCAGGACGCGCAGTCTGCCGCTGACGCGGTGAATGCCGCAGGCGGGACGGATGTGATGTTCGTCTGCCTGGGTGCGCCAAAGCAAGAGTATTTCATGGCGGAATGGCAGGACAAGCTTAACGCAACCCTGCTGTGCGGGCTTGGCGGTTCCTTAGATGTATTCGCTGGCACGGTGAAACGTGCGCCTACGATCCTCGGAAAGCTGGGGCTTGAATGGCTGTACCGCCTTTATAAAGAGCCGTGGCGTTTCCGCCGGATGCTCAAGCTGCCGCTATTTTTATTACTGGCAGTAAAGGAACGTATCCATCCGCAGAACAGGGAGGGCGATAAATGAAAGTTCATCTTTTGGCACACACCCCGGAACCCGAAAGGCTTGTTGCGGCCGCTGCAAAAAACTGTTATTCGGCAACCGACGTCGATTCTATTCTGGACGGGATGACCCCGGAAAGAACCGACAGCTTTTTACAGATGCTGGCCGGGCTGGGCCATGCGAGCCCGATCGAGCACGCAAGCTTTACATTTGCAATCGAAGGGGTTTCCCGCTCTCTGCTCGCACAGCTGACCCGCCACCGCATCGCATCCTACAGCGTACAATCGCAGCGGTATGTGCGTGAACGTGGTTTTGAATATGTTGTCCCTCCGGAGATCGAAAAGCTGCCGGCGGCAAAAGCGGCCTTTCTCCGCGCGATGGAGAATGACCAGCGCACCTATGAAGAGCTGGCCGCCGCGCTGCTTGAAGGGCACGTCAAGGAATTGCTCGCACAGGGCGTCCCCGAACCGGAAGCCCGCCGACGCGCTGAAAAAATGTCAATTGAGGATGCGCGCTATGTATTGCCGAATGCCTGCGCGACCCGTATTGTAATGACGGCAAATGCCCGTTCCCTGCAAAATTTTTTCCGGCTGCGCTGTTGTAACCGCGCGCAATGGGAGATCCGTGCGCTTGCAGAGGAAATGTACAAGCTGTGTTATGCGGCCGCACCGGGACTATTTTCGCACAGCGGACCATCGTGCGTTGATGGTGCATGCAGCGAGGGGAAAATGAGCTGCGGGAATGCTGCCCAGGTGCGCACACGTTACTTATCGCTCCGTGCTGCGGCAAGGAATATTCCCGAGGAAATTTGACAACCTAAGTAAAATACACCCACTGGAAAGAGGTTTCATGTTACCATTTAGAGAACCGGCACTTGAGGACCGGGAAGCGGTTGAAAAATGTGCTGCCGCTTACAATTACCCGCTTTGTGAACACTGTTTTGTTGATGTATTTATCTGGCAGGGGCATTACCATACGCGGATTTGCTTTTACGAGGGCTTTTTGCTCATAAAAATGACCCCCGCAGATGGGACGCACGACATTTATCTTGCTCCGATCGGAGAGGGGGATCTTCGCAACGCGATCGAAGCGCTTCAGGCGGACGCTATGGAGCAGGGGATTCCATTCCTTATGGTTTCCATAGCCGAGGACATGCTTCTGCGTCTTGAGGAAGCCATGCCCAATGCGTTTGCGTATTCGTGGAGCGAGGATGGTGCAGATTATATCTATCTGAGTGAAAAATTGCAGACCCTCTCGGGCAAAAAACTGCAATCCAAGCGGAACCTCGTCAACCGCTTTAAAGCAAATTATGACGGACGATGGGCATATGAGGACTTAACCGAAGAAAATATCCATGAAGTATTCGATTTCCACATGAAGTGGATCGACGACAATCATCACCTGTACGAATCGGATTTCCTTGGCGAGACCTGCGCCATCAGCCTTGCTTTGCGCAACTTTACACCGCTTGGCCTGCGCGGCGGTATCCTGCGGCTGGATGGTAAAATTATTGCTTTCACGCTTGGTAAACAGTCAACACCTGACATGTTCGTAATGCAGATTGAGAAAGCCGACCATACGATTCCCGGGGCGTACCAGATGATCAACCAGCAGTTTGCCCTGCATAACTGTAAAGGTGTGACGTATATCAACCGTGAGGAGGATTTGGGCATTGATGGGTTACGGCAGGCGAAACGCTCTTACCAGCCTGTAATGTTAGCTAAGAAGTATACGGCGGTGCCCAAATGATCCGATTTGCCAATGCTGGAGATATCCCCGCAATCCGTGAACTCTTTGACCTCTGTTTTCCTGATGACAGCGGTTTCAATCCATATTTTTTCGGACACGCTTTCAAGGCGGAAACAACGCTGCTCTTTATGCAGGATGGAATGTTGTGCGCAATGCTTCAAATGCTGCCGTACCGGCTTTCCCTAGGGAACGAAGAGGGGGAAGCGACCTATATTTACGGAGCCTGCACCCATCCAGCGCATCGCAGGAAGCACCTGATGGCACAGCTGTTAGAAGCATCTTTTCAGGAAGACAAAAAACATGGCAGAATAGCGTCCCTGCTGATTCCGCAGGAAAAGTGGCTGTTCGATTTTTACAAACCGTTTGGCTATTTGCCATTGTTTGCGCTGAAAAGGCAAGTTGCTTTACGGGGTTTCTCACCAAAAGCAGATGTGCGAAAACTCACGGATTGGTGTGAAGCTGATTGCCTTTATAGCCAGAAAGTGTCGGATACAGGATGTTTTATTCTACGCAGCGAAGCCGATTGGCGGGCTCAATTTGAATTGTTTTCCGCATTGGGAGAAGGCGCCTTTGGGCTTTATCAGAAGGATTCGTTGACAGCCTATGCTTTTGTCTGGCGTGAACCAGGGGGCCTGTTTGCCCAGGAACTGCTCGCGGCTGACAGCCACAGCGCAGAACTCCTTGCACAAGCGCTTCTTGATAAGCTGGGTGAACAAAAAATCACATATTGTACGGTTTCCGGCAGCGAATTGCTTGGCTGCTGCAAACCGTATCATGCTGCGCCTGTGCGCGGCTATATCAACCTGATGTTTAACTAAAAAAGATGAGGTGAAAAAACATGGTATATGTAATGTTAGCGGAAGGCTTTGAAGAAGTGGAAGCCCTAACCCCGGTCGATCTGCTTCGCCGTGCCGGCGCGCAGGTAAAAACGGTTGGTGTGACGGGCAAAACCGTAACCGGCGCACGTGGTATCCCGGTAGTCGCGGATATCCTTCCCGAAGAAATTGTGTTGGACGACATGGAAATGCTTGTTCTGCCGGGCGGTATGCCTGGGACAAAAAATCTGGATGCAAGCGCATTTGTACAGGATACGATCCGGTATTGCGTTCAGAACGACCGGTACCTTGCAGCGATTTGCGCTGCTCCGTCCGTGATTCTGGGCAGTCTTGGCCTACTGGAAGGCAAACGTGCGACCTGCTACCCCGGTATGGAAGAAGGGATGCGCGGCGCAGCAGCAATTGACGTCCCCTGCGTTGCAGAGGGTAAGATCATCACAGGCCGTGCAGCTGGCGCGGCGATGGATTTTGCAGTGGCGCTATGTGCAGCAATCTGCGGCGGCGCGACGGCAGAAAAGGTTGCCCGCGAGGTTTGCCATGCAATCGGCTAAACAGGCCCTGAGAAAAAACTTGCTGACCGAGCGGCGTAAAGTTTCCCCGATGGAACGCCATGCAGTAGACGAGAGGGTATTCTGCCATATGACTGCACTGGATCTCTACCAGAAAGCCCAAATGGTATTCCTATATTGCTCAACGGCAGAGGAGATCGACACCTCGCATCTGATGGAAAACGCCTTGCAGGCGGGGAAGCGGGTCTGCGTTCCGCTGTGCACTGGCCCGGGCATCATGGAGGCGCGGGAGCTCAAAGACCTTGCCCAGCTGTCCCCAGGGCGTTTTGGAATCCTGGAGCCGCCAGCCGATTCCGCACCTATATCCCCAGAGGAAATTGACCTGTGTATTGTGCCCTGCCTTGCGGCAGATACGGCAGGGAACCGGCTGGGCTATGGCGGTGGATACTATGACCGCTTCCTGGCACGCACCCCCGCGCCTGCCGCCGCATTATGCGCGGGCCGTCGGTTTTTGCGGACGTTACCTACAGAGCCCCATGACCAACGCTGCGATATCATTGTAACAGAAAGGCAGGTACATATTGCAAAACCGGAATAGATCAGCATTATATGCGGGCTTTTCGCTGTTTGCCTGTTTTGGCCTGCTTTATGCAGCGGGCGCAGTTCAGGATTTCTTCTATCAACAGCCGCTTACCGGGCTTATCCTTTCTACAGTCCTGGCATTTTTTGTCCCAGCTGCTGCGCTGGCAGTGCTGCTGCGCCGTCGTGGATACTTATCCGGCCTGCGGCTCGGTTTTCCCGATTTCCGGGTAAAAAAAGCTGCGCTGTCAGTTTATTCCGGCATTGCTGTCTCTCTGCTGGTTGTATTGCTGAACACCCTGTTTGTCAACGTTTCTGGTACAACAGGGATTGAACTCAGTGTAACCATCCTTTCGGCAGACAGCTTACGTCAGTCGTTCGGCATGACGCTGCTTGGGGTTGCAGTCGTACCGGCGTTGCTGGAAGAGGTTTTCCTGCGCGGCGTGCTTCAACCGGTTTATGAGAAGCTGGCCGGGACATGGCTTGCCATCCTGTTTACTGCGTTGTCGTTTGCCATGCTGCATGGTAGCCTTTCAAATTTCCTGGGGCCGCTGCTCGCAGGCTGCTTGTACGGTTATCTGACCTACGAATGCCAATCGGTATGGCCCGCTGTGATTGCCCATCTGAGCAACAACCTGCTGTATTTAGGTATACTTTGGCTGACAGACACCTATGCTTCTTTTGGTATCTGGGAGTATTTTTCGTTCCTCTCTGTCATCATCCTGCTGCTGTTCCTGTATCTGGCGTTCCGAACCGCAGAGGATCTTTTCGAGGACGATGACATGCCGCATTTTCAGCAGCTGAAGCTGCCAGTCTCTAAAGCATTCTCCAAACTGGCGCTTAACCCCGGCTTTCTGGTGTTTGCGCTGGCCTTCCTTGCAAAAGCAGTACTCCAAATCATATGATGTGGCAGCTGTGTTTGGGTCTGCGCTTATTTTGGGGTGATTTCAGCTGATCCATGCGGTAGATTTTATGTACAAATCCGCAGTGTTTGTGCTGATTATATCCCAGGCGGCTGCTCCCGGCTTATAACATTTTCTTAAAGAAAGGAGAAATCATGAAAACTGCCCCTTTCAGGATGGTTTTCATGATATGTGATTTCATGGCACAAGGTTATCAGGACTATCAGGATTATCCGGAGGACTATTCAGATTATCCAGACGAGCCTGCGCCCACTCCGCGGAAACGGCGCAGGAAAAAGAAAAAACGCAGGGGGATGGGCTGCTTAGGCGCCATACTGTATGTGTTGGTAATCATTGCGATTTCGCTGCTGTTGTCAACGGTTGCAATCTTTGCGGCAAATGATGTATTCGCATTGGTGAAGGATGATGCAGACCGCAGTTTTACGGTCGACAGCGACCTTTCGCTTAGCGAGCTTTCAGGGGAGCTTGAGGATTATGGAATTATCAACTACAGTGCGCTTTTTAAGCTCTTTGTCAAGTTTACCGATAATGATACCGTGATTCATACCGGCACGTATGCGCTGAACCCGTCGTTCGATTATCAGCAAATCGTCCGCGTTTTACAGCGCCGGGAAACTTCTACCGTTGAAATTGAAGTCAGCATCCCGGAGGGCTACACCAACGCGCAGATCAAAGAAAGACTGGTTGAGATGGGGGTTTGTTCAGAAGCAGACATCGACGAATATCTGAACAGCTATAACTATAAGCATGATTACCTGGAAGAAAGGCTTCCGGCTTCCAAGGGCTGGCTTGAGGGCTATTTGTTCCCAGACACTTATAAGTTTAACGCAAACAACGCAAAAATGACGCTCAATAAGATGCTGAACAACTTTAAATCGAAGTATGACGAACCCATCCAGCAGGGCGCCGAGGCGCTTGGCCGCAATCAGCATGAGATTGTAACCATCGCGTCGCTGCTTGAGCGCGAAGCAAAGGTTGACGAGGAGTTTGCACGTATTGCAGGCGTTATTTATAACCGGCTCAGCAGTCCGGATTTCCCGCGCCTGGAAATCGACGCAACCTTGTTATACGCGCTTGGCGAGCATAAAGAAGTGCTGACAGATGCGGATAAAGAGGTTGACAGCCCCTATAACACTTACAAGATCGAGGGCCTGCCGCCCGGGCCGATCTGCAACCCAGGCTATACCGCGCTCTACGCCGCAACCCACCCGGAGGATCACAACTATTATTATTATGTGGCTATGCCGGATGGGACGCATTTGTTCGCAAACAGCTACGAAGAGCATCAGCAAAACATCCAACGGGCGCGGGAGGCCGCGTCGCAGCCTGCGTCGGAGGGATAAGGAATGCGGAACAGGCCTGAAATACTTGCCCCGGCAGGGGATTTTGAAAAAATGCAGTACGCAATTGCTTATGGAGCAGACGCAGTGTACCTTGCCGGAAGCTCTTTCGGGATGCGTGCGGCTGCGGGGAATTTCGCGATGGAAGAACTGCGGGAAGCGGTTGCTTATGCCCATGCACGCGGCGTAAAATGCTATATTACAGTCAATATTATCCCATCTAACCGTGATTTGGAAACGCTTCCGTCCTTCCTGAGTTTTTTACAGGATGAAGCGCAGGCAGATGCATTGATTGTCGCGGACGTCGGCGTGCTGGCGCTTGCGAAACGGTATGCGCCGCGATTGGCTGTGCATATCAGCACACAGACAAGCATTTTAAACTACGCCGCCGCGAACTACTGGGCTGACCAGGGTGCGGAGCGCATTGTCCTTGCGCGGGAGCTGCATTTAGACGAAATCTCGGAAATCCGTGCAAAAACACCCCCGTCGCTTGAAATTGAGGCATTTGTGCATGGCGCAATGTGCATCTCCTATTCCGGGCGTTGCTTGATTTCGCAGTACCTGACCGGAAGGGACGCCAATCACGGCGCCTGCGCGCAGCCCTGCCGGTGGAAATACCAGCTGGTAGAGGAAAAGCGTCCTGGGGAATATTTTCCTGTTGTAGAGGATGACAGGGGTACCTATCTTTATAACTCTAAGGACCTGTGCATGATTGGCCATATCCCAGAACTGATTACCGCAGGGGTAGACTCATTTAAGATTGAGGGGCGGAATAAAACGGCATATTATGCGGCCAGCGTGACCAGCGCATACCGCCGTGCAGTTGATGCGCTCTATACAGAGCCGCACGTTCTTCCCAAAGATCTCTTTGATGAGATCGACAAGGTCAGCCATCGCAATTACTATACCGGGTTTTATTTCGGCAAAGAAGAAAATGGGCAGTATTATGAAGACAGCCAGTATATCCGGGATTGGGAGGTCATTGGGCTGTTGGACGAAGCGGATGGGGAAGGGCATGCGGTTTTCCGCCTGAAGAACCGGTTTTATCCCGGGGATACGTTGGAACTGATGCAGCCCGGGCAAGAACCCTATCGGTTTACCGCAGATCAGGTTACCGATGACGAAGGGACACTGCTTGAGGTTGTCCACCACCCGGAAATGCGGTTCCATTTGGATTTTCCGTTTGCGGTTAAGCCCTTCGCAATCCTGCGCCATGAAAAGGCAAGGGCGCAGGGTTAACCGGGAATACCGGCTGCTCAAAATCCCCTGATTTTTTGAGCAGCTGTTTTCTGGGGCCGCTAAACGCAGGAAAAGTTTTAGCTGGATGTTGATTAAAACTTGACAATACGGTTTCTTATGGTAAAATAAAAGAGGTTTATTGGCTGAAAGCAGCCGTTTGCTTATGCTTCATCCCCGCCGCAGCGGTGCAAAAGCGGTTCTCGGTTTTTCGGCAAAAATGGCAGGAAGCCCAGACGCAGAGTCCCCCGGGCACATCCGCAGGCGCAGAATCCCCGCAGCGGCTGAGGAATTTTCTCCCGCCCCCGAAACCGTTACTTTTGGGGATGGGAGTTTTGATTTTCAGATTCTAATTTGGAGGAATGAACCAAATATGCAGTACAGAGGACTCAATGAATTGCGAGAAGCCTATCTCGCGTATTTTGAGAGCAAGGACCACCTTCGCCTGCCCAGCTTTTCGCTGATCCCGCAGAACGATGCATCCCTGCTGCTCATCAATTCCGGCATGGCCCCTATGAAGCCTTATTTCACCGGGGAGCAGGAGCCGCCGCGCCATCGTGTGACCACCTGCCAGAAATGCATCCGCACAGGCGATATCGATAACGTTGGCAAGACCGCCCGGCACGGCACTTATTTTGAAATGCTTGGGAATTTCTCCTTTGGGGATTATTTTAAGCGGGAAGCCATCCATTGGAGCTGGGAGTTCCTCACCGATGTGGTTGGGCTGGATGCGGACAGGCTGTACCCGTCCATCTACGAAGACGACGAGGAGGCTTTTGCCATCTGGCATAATGAGATGGGCATCCCCTCTGAACGCATCTTCCGCTTTGGCAAGGCGGATAATTTCTGGGAGCACGGTTCCGGCCCCTGCGGCCCCTGCTCGGAAATCTATTATGACCGCGGCGAAAAATACGGCTGCGGTAAGCCCAGCTGTACGGTTGGCTGCGACTGTGACCGCTATATGGAGGTCTGGAATAACGTTTTCTCCCAGTTTGATAATGACGGGAAGGGCAACTATACCGAGCTCAAGCAGAAGAATATCGACACAGGCATGGGGCTTGAGCGCCTTGCTGTAGTCGTGCAGGACGTCGATTCGCTTTTTGAGGTCGATACGGTTCGTAATATCATGAAGCATGTCGAGGAAATCGCCGGCGTGACCTATCACAGCAACCATGAGAGCGACGTTTCCCTCCGTGTGATTACCGATCATATCCGATCGACAACTATGATGATCTGCGATGGTGTGATCCCTTCCAATGAGGGCAGGGGCTATGTCCTGCGCCGCCTGCTGCGCCGTGCTGCCCGCCACGGGAAGCTGCTTGGCATTAACCGCCCGTTCCTGGTCGACATATGCGGTACCGTCATCCGTGAGAGCGGGGACGCATATCCGGAGCTTGTCAGAAGCAGGAGTACATCCGGAAGGTAATCCAGATGGAGGAAGCGCGGTTCGACGCTACGATTGACAGCGGGCTTGCGATCCTGAACGATAAGATTGCAGCAGTAAAGGAAAAAGGGGAGTCTGAGCTGCCTGCGGCTGACGCATTTAAACTTTATGATACGTTTGGCTTCCCGATAGACCTGACTCTTGAAATCCTGGAAGAGCATGGCCTGAGTACCGACCGTGAAGGGTTTGACCAGCTGATGGATGAGCAGCGCAAGCGCGCCCGCGAGGACCGCAAACGCATGGGCGACCTTGGCTGGGTAAGCGAAGAGCTGGGGCTTGATAAATCCATTAAAACCCGCTTTGATGGTTATACGGTTTTTGAAGAAGAAGCGACGGTGCTTGCAATTGTTTCCAACGGCGAGGTTTCCGGATCGGCTACTGAAGGGGATCAGGTTACAGTAGTGCTTGACCATACGCCGTTCTATGCGGAAATGGGCGGCCAGGTGCCGGATCATGGTTCCCTGACCTCTGCAAAGGGAGCTGTTGTGCATGTAACGGATGTTCAGCGTACAAAGGACGGCAAATTTATGCATATCGGCGTCGTAGAAACCGGCGTACTGGCGGTTGACGATACGGTAACTGCCGCAATTGATAGAGAACGCCGTCAGGCGATTGCACGTTCCCATACTGCAACCCATCTGCTCCAGCAGGCGCTCCGGCAGGTGCTTGGCTCGCATGTTGAGCAGGCGGGCTCCTATACCGACGCCGACCATGTGCGTTTTGACTTCACCCATTTTGAGGCAGTCAAGCCGGAAGAGATTGAACAGATTGAATCCATCGTAAATAATGAAATCTTGAAGGGTGCAGCGGTTATCACCGAGGAAATGCCGATTGATGAGGCGAAAAAGCGCGGCGCAATGGCGCTGTTTGGCGAAAAATATGGTGAGGTCGTCCGTGTTGTGCAGGCTGGGGATTTCTCAGTAGAGCTGTGCGGTGGCACGCACCTTGACAATACCGCGAAGGCAGGCGTTTTCAAGATTATCCGTGAAACAGCAGTTGCGGCAGGCGTACGGCGTATCGAAGCGGTTGTCGGAAAGGGGTTGCTGAATTTCCTTGCTGATGGGCAGCGGCTGATCAGCCAGACGGCGGCTGCACTGAAAACCAGCCCGCAGGATATGCTGATGCGCGTGGGGCAGGTCATGGGCGACATGCAGCAGCTGAACAAGCATATGGAGCAGCTTTCCGCACGCATCGCGAAAATGCAGCTGGTGGAGCTGTTTAACGTCACTAAAGATGTCAAGGGCGTCAATGTTGTGGCGACCAAGCTTGACGATACCGATATGGATGCACTGCGCGTCATGGGTGACGAGGTCAAGGCGCGTGCGCCTAAGATGGTGGCGGTACTTGCAGCGGTCAACAGCGGGAAGATCAATTTCCTGTGCGTCTGTGGCGCAGAAGCAGTGAAACTCGGCGCAAATGCCGGAAAGATTGTCAAGGAGGTTGCAAAGCTTTGCGGCGGCGGCGGCGGCGGCCGGCCGGACAGCGCAACAGCAGGCGGCAAGGATATCTCCAAGCTGGAAACTGCACTGGAAGCGGTAAACAATATTGTCGCGGAGCAGCTGGGCTGACCCGCAGAAAGGGGCGCAAACATGAGTGACTGCATCTTCTGCAAGATTGCGTCAGAGGAGATCCCATCGAAAAAGGTCTATGAGGATGAACAATGCTATGCTTTCTATGACCTTGACCCGCAGGCGCCGACCCATTTCCTCGTAATCCCCAAGGCGCATATTGCAAGCGCACTTGATATAAACGAGGGGAACAGCATGATTGTGGGTCATTGCTTTGCGGTCATTGCAAAGGTTGCAAAGGAGCGGGGCTTTGACAGCTATCGGGTAGTATCCAACTGCGGCGAGCAAGCAGGGCAGAGCGTTTTCCATCTGCATTTCCATGTGCTGGCAGGCCGTGATATGACCTGGCCTCCCGGCTGATCACTTCATCGAATAAATTTTGGGAGCCGTGCGGCTTGCGCATTGCTCCCATTTTTTCAAACACAAAAGGGGGGAGGGCGCGATGAAACGGCCCTTGATCGCAGCTGCGGTATGCCTGGCAGCTGCCTGCGCGCTTGGAACGAAAACGACGATTTTATCTGGTATTTGGCCAGCTGCTTGGCTGGCTGCCGCTGGAGCTGCGCTGCTAATCGGATCGCTAAACAGACGGTTGGCAAAGTTAACGCCGTTTGTTGTCCTTTTTGCGCTCGCGTGTCTGTATGTGACAGGATACCAGCGTGTTATTTCCCGTCCAATTGAGCGGCTCGGCCGGGATGATGTGCTTGAAGTCCGTGCCACCGTTCTGGATTTCCCTGAGGAATACGAAGAAAACCAACGTGTACCGCTGCGCATTACTTCTGTCGGTGATAATGTGCCGGGGGATCGCGAAATGCGGACATTTAAGACGCTTTGTTATCTTCCGTTTACGGATACGCCGCTTGAACCGGGCGACACCCTTAAAGCCCGTTTGAGCTTTTATCAGCCTGATATCCGCGACGGCTTTGAACGGCAGTCGTATTATGCGTCAAACGGTTATTTTATCCTTGCGCGACATGACGAGGATACGCCAGTACGCATCGAACAGCATCCGGCTGTCTGGTGGTCCTATCCCTTGCGGCTGGCGAAAAGCTTGAAGGAGGCTGTCAACAGGCAGTTATCCGCACGACAGGCCGGGTTGCTAAATGCAATCCTGTTTGGCGACCGCTCTGGCATGGATTCTGCGGATGAAAGGAACCTCCGCAAAGCAGGGCTCAGCCATATGGCGGCTGTTTCTGGAATGCATGTTGGCTTTTTAACAATGTTCCTATGCCTTGTGTTCGGGCAGCGTTTGGGTTCCTTTGTATCGATTTTCGCAATCCTCTGCTTTATCCCGATGGCAGGCGCAAGCCCTTCCGTAATCCGTGCGTCGGTTATGTATATCATTATGGCGGTATCATTCCTGCGCTATGAAGAATCTGAGCCGCTGAATTCGATGGCAGCAGCGCTTTTCGTATTGCTTCTCCTCAATCCTTTTGCCATTTCCAGCGCAAGCTTACTTCTGTCGTTTGGCGCAACCTTAGGTCTGCTGCTGTTTTCATCTCCGCTGCAAAAACTTCTGATGCAGCCGTTCCGGAAATATAACCGGTTAGCACGGAAAGCTGTTGGGGCAGTGATGTCAGCATTGTCCTGCTCGCTGTGTTCTATGGCATTTACGACGCCCATTTTGCTGCTTTTGTTTGGCTACGTAACCATCCTGTCTCCGCTTGCGAACTTTTTGACCCTGGCCACTGTTGGCATCGTATTTGTTTTAGGGTTGCTGCTGGCCGTTTTCGGCACTTTTTTACCGGGTATCTGCCCGCCGTTGGCAATATTAGAAAGCATATTGCTGTCCTATATCCTGAAAGTCAGCGACTGGATCGCACATTTGCCCTTTGGAATCCTGTCATGGGGCGATATGCTTGGAAAAGCGGCAATTTTCGTCCTTTATGCAGGCTTTTTCATCCTGCTGCTTTCAAAAAAGCGCAAGGTTTTCCTGACATTGATGCCAATATGCGCAATCTCCATCGCATTCAGCCTTATCGCTGCGCATGCCGCACAGGAAAGCACACGTTTGACGATCCTGCCAAGCGGGGCAGGGCAGACCTTAATCTATGCAGCCGGAAGGGATTCACTTACCGTCATCGACTGCGGCGGCGACAAAGGGCATGATTCCGCGGAAGCGGTTATCGAATACCTGGATTGGAATGGCTGCGAAAAGATTGACACACTGCTGTTAACCGCTGTAGACAAGGCACATGCGCGATATGCGGCGAAGCTTCTGCGCACGGGCTTGGTGCGTTCCCTGATATTTCCGGAAATCCCAGAGTCGAGAAGGAAAGAACTTTATATCGAACTGCTTGACACAGCTGAGCGTCATGGCGTCCCTTATCAAATCGGTACTTTTGATACATTGCCGGAAGGGGTGCGCGTTTGGGATTCCGTTGAGCGAAAGCTGGTTGTGGAAGTTAAGATAGGCAGCCAGCGGGTTTTGACGGTACACAGCCTGACTCAGAAAATGTTGGCGGCATTTTTAGAAAATACCGTTATCAAGACAGATATTTTACTCCTTTCTGAAAATGGGATTGAAGATGCCGACCTACTCCGTGCAGCATTAGAATCCATAGAACCAGACGAATTAGTGCTGGAATGCGGCTATATCAATAATGAAAGCGTACTGCGCAGGCCATGCCATAACACAAAGCTTGAAGGGGAAATCGTATTGGCAGAGTCGAAGGGAGGGGATATTGTATGGCAGTAAAAACAAGGGGGAAAAAGCCTAATGGTGCAGAAAAGCTTAAAAATGCACTAAAAAGCGGCGATTTTGACCGGCTCTACCTGATTACAGGCGACGAAAGCTACTTAAAAGAGTATTATCTGAAGGAACTGAAGCAAAAGGTAGTGGACGATACGTTCCGAGAATTTAACCTAGTTGAATTGGAAGGGAAGTCCATGACCCCGGAAGCACTCAATGATGCGATCGAAAGCTACCCTGCAATGTCAGAACGTAAACTGGTTATTGTAACAGACTTTGACCTTTATAAAGCCCCTGCGCCATTCCAGCCGATATTAGAAACGATCTTAGAGGATTTACCGGACTATATCTGCCTTGTGTTTTATTACGATATTCTGGAGTTTAAACCGGATAAACGTACTAAAATATATCAAAAACTCGAAAAAACCGCATGTATTGCCGATTTTTCCCGTATGGAGGAACGCGAACTCATTACATGGCTGCGACGGCGGTTCCGTGCGCTGGGAAAGGATATTGACGGCAATACTTGTGCGTATATGCTGTTCCTGTGCGGGAATTCTATGACAAACCTCATCAGCGAAACCGAAAAGGCAGCTGCTTTCGCAACGGTTGATACGATCAGCACTTATCATATCGACGCTGTCTGTACACGGGTACTCGATGCGGTTGTTTTTGACCTTACCGACGCAATCTCCGCGCGGAAATTTGATCAGGCTGTTGCTCTGGTAGGGGACTTAATCGCGCAGAAAAACAATGAAGTTGCAATTTTTACCACGATTACCCGTCACATTCAACGCTTATATGCTGCGAAGCTGAATGAAAATGCCCGGGGAGGGGAAACTGCCCTGTTTGAACTGCTTGGTACGCATTCAAGCTACTACGCACGGCAGATCGTGAGCGCTGCAAGAAAAACGACGCTGCCGTGGCTGCGGCGGGCCGCACATGTCTGCGGTGAAACCGATGCCTTGCTGAAAAGCAGCGCCGCAGATAAGCAAAAGCTGCTTGAACTTGCACTGCTCAGCATGGCAGGGGGATAAAACGAAAATGAGTGAAAAATTACGTATCCGTGAAGCAATCCTAGTTGAAGGCCGCTATGATGTCAATACTGTGCGGCAATTGGTCGATACTGTAGTGCTTGAAACGGGAGGCTTCCGGATTTTTAATGATTATGATCGACTGCAACTAATTCGCCGCATTGCATCTGCGCGCGGTTTAATCATCCTGACAGACAGTGACGGTGCAGGCTTTGTAATCCGGAATTATCTGAAAGGGGCTTTGCAAAAGGAACAGGTAAAACAAGCCTATATTCCGGATATTTCAGGCAAAGAGGCCCGGAAACGTAAAAACTCAAAAGAGGGAAAACTCGGTGTAGAGGGAATGCGCCCCGATGTCCTCCGGAAAGCATTATTAGATGCTGGTGCAACAATTTTAGATGGGGAAAAGAAGGATTCCGGACTAAAAACGTGGATTTCAAAAGCGGATTTTGTATCTTATGGCCTATCAGGAGGGCAGGGCAGCGCAGAACGCAGAAAAAAACTGCTAAATCAGCTGGCACTGCCAGAACACATGACTGCAAACGCACTTTTGGAATATATCAATGCGGTTTCCGATCGTGAAACATTGGAAAGCCTTTTGAAAAACCTGTAAAGGTTTTTGCTTTTCTGATATTTTCAAAGAGCCTAACAAGAGTATTTCTGTAAAGCTGTCAAGTTAACAGCGGGAAAAGTCGCCTTAGCAAAGCATCAGCTTAAGCAACTCTTCCTTGCGTCTCCTTTTGTGTATCTTTATTTCAATAGTTCATTGTAAACTTTGAGAAGGGGGTTCATTATGACCAGAACCAGTAAAATCACATATACCGCAATTTTTGCAGCCATTGCATCTGTACTGATGTATTTCGAGTTCCCGCTGCCGTTTATGCCACCTTTTTTGCAGGTTGATTTAAGCGGTGTTGCTGTTTTGATTGGTGCTTTTATTTTCGGCATCCGTCCAGCAATCTGTATGATTATCATCAAAGATGTGATCCATTTAACCAAATCTGCAACCGGCGGATCGGGGGAATTAGCAGATGTCCTCATGATGACAACACTGGTTGTCATTGCGGTCAGTCTGTATCAGCTTCATAAAACACGGAAAATGGCAGTTATCGGCTGCCTTGCCGGGACCGTTGGCATGGCACTTGTTGGAATGCTTACAAATAACTTTCTAATCATCCCTTACTACACAGTTGCTATGGGCTGGCCAATTGAAGCGATTTTTGAACTTTGTTCTCAGGTTAATCCTTATATTGGAAGCATGTGGGGATATTTGCTTCTTGGAGTGCTGCCGTTTAACCTGATAAAAGGACTGATCATTACAATCATTACTTTGGTTGCTTATAAGAAATTATCTGTTTTTATCAAGTCCAAACAAATCTCTTTTGGGCATTCCCATAGTGTAGAGAAAACATGAAATAGAAACCGCCCAAACCAACTATGGTGTTAGTTTGGGCGGTTTCTATTTTCCAATATCATTCCTGATAGGGAGCAGCTTGTGCAGCCTTCAATTCCCAATATATCTAATTATACAAAATAAAGATTTTGTATAATTAAGGGGATAGGTTACTAGGCATCACACAGCAGACGTGAACCTTTTATGAGGATTTATGCCACAGTTTGCAAATCCCTTGCGTCATTGTGCCCATCGGGCAAAACGCGCACCATGTCCGCGGCTTGTAGAGCACCATGACAATCAGGCCAAGCAGCAATGATGTAAGCATTAAGCTGTAAAAGCCAAAGCTGAACTGCGCAACCCAATCCGGAACAATCCCTGGCGCATACGCCCAGCCCCAAGGGACGCGGAATGTCCAGAATAGCTTCACTGCCTCGCGCAGCGATGCTGCACTCGTGCCAACCAGCCAAGTTTGGAACAGCATATTCCCAAACATTGTCAGAAAAAAGGCCAGGAACCCGTACCGGAACCACTTTGAGTACATCCAAGATGGCGTCGGTTGGTTGCGGGAACATTTCAGATCTCCGCCCAACTTCAAGCACAGCTGCCCACGTCCACACAGATGGTTGCAAAACCATTTATTCCGTCCAAACAAGGCAAAACCCAGCGGCAGCAAAAAGTCGATCATCCCTAACCACGCAAAGAGGATATTGAAGAAACCCAGCACAAAATAACTGATCGTCCAAATCCATAAGTAATCATACCAACGTTTTTTCATGCCTCTCCTCCCCGTTCAGTTAGCTTTATGCAACTCGCTGGACAGGACCTCATACACAGGCCGCAGCCAACACAAATGCGGCGGTCAATCTCTGCCCAGCAGCCATTTGCAACGCTGGCAGCACTTGTGGGACATACTGCCCCACAAGTGCCACAAGCTACACATACAGTACGGTCAACAACGGCATATCGCTTAGATGCCATCAGGATACCCCCCATGCCTGTAGTTTTTGCTCCATCCCGTTTTTATCAATAAACCCAACGGAAGTACCTTGCACGCTCCCCTCCTGGAAAAACAGCAGGGTCGGGATGCTTGCAACGCCAAATTCCATCGCAAGCTCTGGCGCATGATCAACGTTCGCCTTCACGACTTTGAGTTTGCCTTGATATGCTTCCGCAATTTCATGGATGATTGGCGAAAGCATTTGGCAGGGGCCACACCAGTCAGCATAAAAATCCACCAAGACAGGGATTTCCGACTGTTTCACTTCTTGTGCAAAATTTTTAATGTTAACCTCTTTCATGATGTTTCTCCTTCCTTTTGATAGGATTTGTAATAAAGCATACAATGACAGTAGCCTTCATAATTCGGATCGTCCATTTGCTCCCGGAACTCCTGGCACATGCACCGGTTGGCGTCTGTCCGTTCCAAACGGCAAGGACAATAGCCGCCGGTACGCTGCAAGCCTTCTCGTATGGTTTTGACGATCTCAGTATCCGGATTTAATGTAATGGTTGCTTTCAATGAAAACACCGCCTTTCCTTTTTGACAATTTCATTCTATCAAAAAAGTAAGCCGGTGTATGTAATCAGGTCACATTCCGAAAGCTCAAAGAAGTTTTTGTAATTTTCCCTTGTCCAAGATCTCCACTTTTCCGCGCTTTACAGCAACAATCCCTTCTTCGGACAGGTATTTCATAACCTTTGAGACCACTTCCCTGGCGCTGCCGATATTCCGTGCGATTTCATCCTGCGTCATATTGAGCACCATATGGCCTTCCCGTGCCATCTCATCCCAAAGAAAGATCGCTACACGGCGGTCTGCCCCCATAAAAAGGATCTGCTGCATCATCCACATAACGTCGGAAAAGCGCTCTGTTACCTGTTTATAGATGGATAGTCCGACATAGGGGTTATTCTCCATGATTGGATGCAATACGCTGACTGGAATCACGACCGACCGAACCGCTTCGGCCGCTTCAATCAGAATATCAAATTGGATAGAATCCAGCAGGCACGAAGCTGACAGGACACAGCTTTCCCCTTTATGGATACGGAACAGCGTAACCTCCCGTCCTTCCTCCGAAACGATATAGACGCGAAGCACGCCGGAAAGAACCAAAACCGCGCCTTTACAGCCCATATCGGAGCGGTGAACCTGAGCGCCTTTCTCATATAAGACCTCCGCACAGCTTTGCAGGATATTTTCTTTTTCTTCCTCCGACAGCCTTCCCCAGAAAGGATAAGCTTCCGCGAAAATACTTTCTTCCATCTTCAGTTTCACCTCAATTATCAAATCCGATTCTGGTCCATTTTCTTCATTACCGCTTCCATCTTTATTGAACCCATAAAATACACTAAAACGAATAATGAAGCCACTATTTGGCAGAGATACAAAAGCGAATTTGCAAAACCACCATCTCCGTTGGTGGAAGCACCTGCCAATATTGCAAAGCCAGTATTTCTGCAAAACATAACAAAGTTTTCAAAAGATAAATAAACTGATGATTTGCGATGTATGCATTTCGTTCTCTATAAGCTGTAGTTTAGCATATTCCTCCAGTTTCGTCAATCCCAGCACCCAAATAGCCCAGCCTTGTACAAATGGCCTCCCCCTATTGGGGAAGGCCATTTCTTTAGATATTAACTCCCTTTTCGTAAAAATGCATATTTTCACATATGATCACTGATTTACACTCACCCGACAACTCTTTAAACCGGAAGTCGCTTTAAAGAACACGGACTAATATAACTATAAAAATAATAGTAAATATCCATGTCCACTTATTTCCTAAATTCATCGTATAGCCAAACATACTTCGCGGTCTTTTGATAATTACCCTTTTGTCTTCTCTGCTGAAATATAGTCTTCCGATTAACCAGCCATCATCGCTATTGCTTGATTTCATAACGTTCTCCTTTTTTAGCGGGTACACAATTCCGAAAAGGGAGAATATTAAAGGTTTTCACGGATTTTTTCGCCCATCTCGCTGGTAGAAAGGATTTTTTCACCGCCATAAGCGATATCCGCTGTACGATGCCCATCATTCAGTGCCTTTTCAACGGCGGACTCAATCGTATCAGCTTCATCAGAAAGCCCAAACGAATACCGCAGCATCATTGCGCACGAGAGAATCGTTGCAATAGGATTCGCGATCCCCTTCCCGGCAATATCCGGTGCCGAGCCATGGATCGGCTCATACATCCCGCGGCCGGTCTCCCCAATCGAAGCAGAGGGCAGCATACCGATCGATCCGGTAATCATTGACGCTTCGTCGGAAAGAATGTCACCAAACAAATTGCCGGTTACAATAACATCAAATTGACCGGGGTTGCGCACCAGCTGCATAGCAGCGTTATCCACGTACATGTGGCCTAGTTCCACATCAGGATATTCCTGAGCGACACGGGTTACCGTTTCCCTCCAAAGGCGCGAGGTTTCCAGAACATTTGATTTATCAACGCTTGTAACCTTTTTAGAGCGCACACGCGCCATCTCAAATGCGCGCCGTGCAATCCGCTCAACTTCATAGACTGAGTAATTCATATCATCACAGCCCATTTCGCCCCAGCCACAATCGCTTTCCTTCCGATAATGCTTTCCGAAATATACATCACCGGTCAATTCCCGGCAAACGACGATATCAAATCCGTCGCCAATGATTTCCGGTTTGATCGGGCAAGCGCCAGCCAACGCCTTATACATCATTGCAGGACGGATATTGGCAAACAACCCGAGGCTTTCGCGCAGGCCAAGCAGCGCTTTTTCCGGACGCTTTGCAGACTCTACGCTGTCCCACTTCGGTCCGCCTACCGCGCCCAGCAGCACCGAATCTGCTGATTTGCAAATATCAATGGTTTCCTGTGTTAAGGGAATGCCGTTTACATCAATAGAACAGCCGCCCGCAAGCACTTCCTGGAACACAAATTCATGCCCAAACTTTGCACCAACCTTTTCCAGCACCAGCATCGCTTCGGTCACAATCTCCGGGCCAATCCCATCACCTTTAATGACTGCAATTTGATAGCGCATGTTTACTCTCCCCTCTCCCGCAGCGACTTCAGCAGGCCACCCGCTTTGACGATGCTCTGAATAAAGGGCGGGAAGGCTGCTGCCTGATAGGTCTCACCCTTTGTCTCATTGGTAATCACGCCGGTATCAAAATCGATTGAGACCGTATCCCCTGCCTGGATCGCATTTGCCGCTTCCTCACACTCAAGGATTGGAAGCCCAATATTGATCGCATTCCGGTAAAAAATACGTGCAAAAGAAGTCGCAATGACACAAGAAACTTGATTTTCCCGCAGTACCAGCGGAGCGTGCTCGCGGGAGGAACCGCAGCCAAAATTCCGGGTTGCCACAACGATGTCACCGGGCTGTACCTTCTTTACAAATTCCGTGTCAATATCCTCCATTGCGTGGCTGGAAAGCTCTTTCACATCCGCAATATTCAGATAGCGTGCCGGGATAATTACGTCGGTATCAACGTTGTCCCCATATTTGAAGACTCTACCTTTTACAACCATTTTGAACCTCCTTAAATGTCTTCCGGAGAGCAGATATAGCCCTTAACCGCCGAAGCTGCTGCAACTGCCGGGCTTGCCAAATAGATTTCCGAGGTAATATGCCCCATGCGTCCAACAAAATTGCGGTTTGTGGTCGACACTGACCGCTCCCCCTGTGCCAGAACACCCATATGTCCGCCCAGGCAGGGGCCGCAGGTTGGGGTAGAAACAATTGCGCCAGCCTGAATAAAGGTCTTTGCCAGCCCCTCTTCAATGCACTGCAAGTAGACCTCCTGCGTTGCAGGGATTACGATCGTGCGCACGCCCTCTGCGACATGCCGCCCTTTCAGGATACCAGCCGCAATGCGCATATCCTCAATACGGCCATTTGTGCAAGAGCCAATTACGCACTGCTGGATGTCGATATGCTCAAGTTCGTCAGTTGTCTTTGTATTCTCCGGCAGGTGCGGGCAGGCAACTGTGGGACGCAGCGCAGACAGGTCAATTTCAATCACGTCCGTATATTCCGCATCTTCATCCGCTGTAAACTCAATTACTTTACGGTGTACGCGCCCGGAAATGTAGTCACGTGTTGCTTCATCCACCGGGAAAATCCCGTTTTTCGCACCCGCTTCAATCGCCATATTGCAGATCGTAAAGCGGTCATCCATTGAAAGGGATTGCACACCCTCCCCTGCGAATTCCATTGACTGGTAAAGCGCGCCGTCAACACCAATCCGGCCAATAATATGTAAAATTACATCCTTGCCGGAAATCCAGGGCGCTTTCCGCCCCTTCAGTACAAATTGGATGGCAGACGGCACCTTAAACCATGCTTTGCCAGTCGCCATACCAGCAGCAAGGTCGGTAGAGCCAACGCCGGTCGAAAATGCGCCCAGCGCGCCATAGGTACAGGTATGCGAATCGGCGCCAATGATCAGTTCACCTGGGGCTGTCAGCCCTTTTTCGGGCAGCAGCGCGTGTTCAATCCCCATTTCCCCAACATCGAAAAAATTCAAAATGCCATGCTTTTTAGCAAATTCACGGCACTCCAAACATTGCTGCGCCGATTTAATATCCTTATTGGGTGCGAAGTGGTCCATTACCAGCGCTACTTTCTGGTTATCAAATACTTTATCGAAACCTGCCTTTTCCATTTCCCGGATTGCAACCGGCCCTGTAATATCGTTTGCAAGGTTCAGGTCGACGCTTGCTTCAATCAGCTGCCCGGCAGAAACCGTTTCCAGGCCGGCGTGATGCGCAAGGATTTTCTGTGTCATCGTCATTCCCATCGTGTCAATACTCCTCCCTTTATTCGTTAAAAAATTTGTTGATGCCGTTAACATAAGCCTTGATAGACGCTTCAATTACGTCGGTCGATACGCCGCGCCCGGTGACCCATTCGCCGCCGTCAAGCGAAATCTTTACAATCGCTTCGCCCTGTGCATCCTCGCCCTCCGTAATTGCGTTCAGAGAGTAATCTTCCAGCACAAAGTCCTTGCCAACGATCTTATTGAGCGCACGGTATGCAGCGTTAATCGGGCCGTCGGAAGCCGCAACGCGTTCACAGATGTCGTCGCCGTGCTTGAGCCGGATTACCGCAGTCGAAGTAATCGCGTTGCCCGAATTGATTACAAAATTCACCAGCGTGTAGCGCTCCGCCCCAGAGACCGGCACCGCACCGACAATTGCTTCCAAGTCGCGGTCCTTAATGGTCTTTTTCTTATCGGCGAGCAGTTTGAACTTTTCAAAAGCTTTATCAATCTTAGACTGGTCCAGGCTGTAACCCAATGCGCGCAGGCGGTCTTCAAAAGCGTGCCTGCCGGAATGCTTTCCAAGCACAATCGCGTTCTGTGGGATACCGACCGATTCCGGTGTCATAATTTCATAAGTTTCTTTATTGGCAAGCACGCCGTGCTGATGGATGCCGGATTCATGGGCAAATGCATTTGCGCCGACAATCGCTTTCGTAGGTGCAACCGGCACGCCGGTGATGGTCTGAATCATACGGCTTGCACGGTAAATCTGATTGGTGTGGATATTGGTATCCGCACCGAAATAACTGCGGCGGGTACGGATTGCCATAACGCACTCCTCCATAGAGGCGTTGCCCGCACGTTCACCGATCCCGTTGATTGTACATTCAATCTGCCCAATGCCCGCGCGGACACCGGCAAGGGTATTCGCAACCGCCATGCCAAGATCGTCGTGGCAATGGCAGGACAGCGTTACATTTTCAACGCCCTTTACATGTTCACAGACATAACGCACGCGCTCCGCATATTCTTCCGGCAGGACATAGCCGACTGTATCCGGGATATTCAGCGTCGTAGCGCCCGCTTCGATCGCTGTCTCAAATACGCGGCAGAGGAAATCCAGGTCGGACCGGGTCGCGTCCTCTGCGGAGAACTCAATATCCTCACAGTAATGCCGCGCATATGCGACATGGTGCCGGACGCTCTCAACAACTTCCTCTTCGCTCATCTTCAATTTGTACTCCATGTGTACCGGCGAGGTCGCAAGAAATACATGGATCCGTTTTTTTGTTGCATACTGGATAGCATTCCATGCCGCATCGATATCTTTTTCCGTGCAGCGTGCCAGCGAGCAGACTACCGCGTTTTTTACGGTATCCGCAATTGCTGCAATTGCCGCCGCATCGCCCGGCGACGCAATCGCAAAGCCTGCTTCGATGACATCCACGCCCATTGCGTCCAGCTGGCGCGCAACCTCGATTTTTTCGTTCAGGTTCATGCTGCACCCGGGCGACTGCTCACCATCGCGCAGGGTTGTGTCAAAAATTTTTACTGTTCTTGCCATTTTGGATCGTCCTCCATTCCAATATAGATTTGATTCGGGACAAAAAAAGCTTCGTCCCTTCCCTACAGCAAAGAGACGAAGCATTAAACTCCGCGTTACCACTCTTCTTGCCGCAGCTGCCTGCGGCCACTCAGCGCATATCGAACAATATGCCTCCCCTCTAACGGTGGGACTTCCGGCTCCGCTTACTGGCTTTCGCGTTCAGCGGGCTGCTCCCGGGCGAGTTTCACAGCCATCCGCTGCCGTCTTCCACCAACCGACGGCTCTCTGTGTGCTTCCCTGCTGCTACTTTACCCATTCATCACATTTCAAGAATCTATGGATTATTTTATAAAATTCCTGACGGCTTGTCAAGCCTTTTTTTAAATTTTCTTGCAGCAATGCTGTATTTCACTTGCAAGTCTTCCAAGAATGTTGTATGATGGAAAATAAGGATTTCTGCCTTACTGGACGGCTTCGCAAGGAGGTAGCTGAAAGGAATATTTATTCGAGGTCACCGCCGAACGGCTGCGCGGCCTCCCCCGGGATGCTGCCCTGCTCCAAACCAGGCATGCGCTTGAGCAGCGGACTGAGCTCCGCTCACGTGAGCTGCTACCCGGGCTGTGGAAAGTAACCAATAAGCTGCGAAGCATACCGAAAGCAGAGGAAGCCCTATTGCAAAAGCGCCGCAGACGGACGAAAATGCTGTCTGTGATCTGTCTTGTTTTAGGGGGGAGCGCGCTTGTCCCTGGCATGGCAGCCCCGCGTGACCCCATATTGATCCTGGCCGGGGCAGTCGGGATATTCTTTGGGCTTTTCAGGCTCTATGGCACGCAAAAACCTGGAAAACGCTTTCAAATACCTGCGAAAACACTTCTTAACAAGCTTTTTACCTTTACAGGTCATACAGCAGTGCGCATTACCTTTTCCGATGCGGGAATGGTACTCGAGGACATCCATGCTGGAATGCCTGAAAACCGCAGGCCTATCCCCTATCCTAGCTTTGAATGCATCATCGAATGTAGTGACCTGTATTTGCTGGCCTATTCAGGAAACGGCCTGATCCTGCCCAAATGCTGCCAGATCAGCGGAACGCCTGAGCAGCTGCGTGCTGCCCTGTCCCCCAAAACCTGTTACTTACTGCTTTGACCACTTTTGTCATTCCCGAAAGGAGCACCTTTATGGAAGCAATACAAGCCTTTGATATTCAGGTTTTATATTGGATCGCGGATCATCTGCGCAGCGGCCTGCTGACGCCAGCCCTGACCTTCCTCACCCACTTATGCGACCATGGGGAATTGTGGCTGACACTCGCGCTTGTACTCCTCCTGCGCCCCCGTACCCGAAAATGTGGTGCGGCAATCCTGCTGGCAATGGCATTCGGGCTGGTGCTTGGGAATGGGGTTCTCAAACACCTGATTGCAAGGCCGCGGCCATTTGTGACGTATCCCGATCTTGTACCACTTGTGCATATTGGAGGCTACTCCTGCCCTTCTGGGCACACGCTTGCTTCTTTCTGCGCGGCAACAGCACTCTTTTGTTTGTTCCGCAAAGCGGGCATAGCGGCGCTTCTGCTTGCTGCGCTGATCGGCTTTACACGGTTATACGTTGGAGTCCACTATCCGACTGACGTGCTGCTGGGCGCTGTATTGGGCGTCCTGTTGGGAACCCTTGCAGTGGCAATCGTGGAATATGCCGCCAGTTCCATACATTATGCGCGGCTGAAACGCGCGGATTTACCGGAGAGAAAACGGAAATGAACAGATATCAAAAGCTACTCGGAAATACCATGATCTTTGCCATCGGCACGTTCAGTTCAAAGCTGCTCGTGTTCGTGATGAACCATTTTTATACGGCTGCACTGACCAAACCGGAATATGCAGTCGCGAATATTATCATCCTGGTTTCCAATATTATTATACCAGTCGCCTCGCTGGGCATCTCAAATGCGGTTATCCGTTATGGTGTGGATAAATCCAACGACCAATCAGAGGTTTTCAGTATCAGCATACTGACGGTCTTAGGCGGCGTGCTTCTGCTGCTCCCCTTCTACCCGCTGATTGGGCCCATGCTCCAGCATTTCCTCCCGGATTCGGAGATCCTGCCAAGCTATGTGGTCATGATCTACCTCTATGTGCTGGTATCCTCCATCCAGTCGGTCTGTTCGCAGTTTGTGCGCGCGCTTGGGCATGTACGGCTGTACGCGCTGGGCGGTGTGTTCCGCACTGTAATGACCGTTGTATTCAATATCCTTTTCCTGAGTGTCTGGCAAATTGGCATTCCGGGCTTTGTGCTCTCGGTAGTCTGCTCAGACGGTCTGGCAGTTGCTGCGCTCAGCATCATTGAACGGCTCCCCCAATATTTCCATCCTACGGCATACCGTCCAGCGCTTGCTAAGAATATGTACCGCTATGCTGCGCCGCTGATCATGACGACAATTTGCGTATGGATTTTCAGCAGCTCAGACCAGTTTTTCATCTCCTGGCTTGCTGGCGAGGAAACAGCAGCGGTCTTTATGGCTTCTTATAAAATCCCGACCATTTTAACCGTGGTTTCTGGCATTTTCATTGAAGCCTGGCAGCTGTCGACCTTTACCAACAATACCTATGAGGAGCAGGTCGAATTTTTCTCAAAGGTTGGCAATGCCTACCAGGCGATCATTTTTATGATGGCTTCCGGTATCGTCCTGTTCAGCCGGATTGGTATGTCCATCATTGCTGTCCCCTCCTATTTTGAAGGCTGGCGTTATATTCCGCTGTTGATTTTTGCGACTGCGTTTTGCTGCCTGTCAAACTTTACAAACAGCGTTTATGCGCTCTATAAAAAAACGATTTTCTCATTTACCTCTGCAATTGGCGGAGCAATTGCGAATTTGATCCTGAATTATATCCTGATTAAACGTTTTGGGGGGAACGGCGCGGCGTTTTCAACCCTGCTGTGCTATATTGGAATGTTTCTTGCCCGGGCAATCCACTCCCAGCGGTATCTGGAAATCAAATGGAAAATTGGCCGTTTTTCCGCTACCTTCCTGCTGCTATGCTTGCAGAGCGCGCTTTCGCTGCTGTACAGCGGCGGCTTGTGGTACCCCATCCAGATGGGGATGTTCCTGATCATCAGCGCTGTAAACGCACAGGATATTTTGCTGAGTATCAAACGGGTTTTGCGGCGCGCATAAACCGACTGCTTTTCGAAAGGATGGTTCTTCATGAAAACTGCGGTCATTTACTATTCACATCATCATGGAAACACAAAAAAGGTATTGGATGCGATTGCTGAGCAATACCCAGACGTGACCCTGATTGACGCAGCAGCTGATCCCGCAGTGGAGCTTTCAGACTATGACCTGATCGGCTTTGCCTCCGGCATTTATTTTTCACAGTTTCACAATACCGTATTAAAATTGGCTCAAGAGCGGCTCCCGGAGGGCAAAAACGTGTTTTTATTGTACACTTGTGGTGTGAATCAGGCACGTTATACCAAAGCGATCTACGATATTACGGATTTGAAGGGCGCACACATGTTAGGCGTTTATTCCTGCCGGGGATATGATACCTTTGGCCCCTGGAAGCTGCTTGGCGGGATTGCCAAAGGCCGCCCCAGCCAGAAAGACCTCAACGGTGCATTGGAATTCTTCCAGCATCTGCGGGAACGTTTGGAGGTTAATCCATGAACCGTCGAACACCGGAACTGGATGCGGTACTGGAACGTATCCATAAAAAACTGATCGCGAAGCACGTTCTTTTGGGAGAGCCGGCAACGTTACAGAAACTTCGGGCTTTTGAATCATCATACCGGGTTTCCCTTCCATCTGAATTCCGGCATTTTTTGCTGAAAATCGGAAGCAGCTGCCAATGGAGGCCGGGCAGTGCGCCGTTCGTAGCCCCGCTGCTGGACTGCCAGACGCCGGAAAAGCTTGCGCTCCCCTTCCCGTTTGAAAACGAATGGATCTGGGAATTTGAAGAGGAACCTTCTCATGACATTCAGGAGGTCGAAAACGGCACCTTTCCACTCGCAGACATCGGCTGCGGCATTGGCTTCCACTTAATCGTGACCGGCCCCTGCAAAGGCGAGGTTTGGCATTTCAGTGAAATGGGTATACAGCCCTGCTGCCCACGGCAAAGCTTCTTGGGCTGGCTGGAAAAATGGCTGGACAGCGACGGAGACGTCGATTACTTTGAGGAATACCCCTATGATTGAGCCGTCGCCGCTCCCTCCGCTTTCAGATAACCATCCGTTACTCCAATAAAAAACTTTGCAAAACAAAATTTTTCAAAACCCCCTTCATTTTCTTGCGATTTATGGTATACTGATAGATAGAGGGCTGGACAAGCTTCCAGCAAAGCTGAAACCAAAAACAAAGAGGAGGAGCTAGTTTTGAAGAATATCTTATTTGTCGCATCGGAATGCGTCCCGTTTATTAAAACGGGCGGGCTGGCCGACGTTGCAGGCGCGCTTCCAAAGGCACTCGACAAGAGTAAATATGATGTGCGCGTTGTGCTGCCTGATTATGCCTGCATCCCCGAAAAATACCGCAATGAATTCCAGTATGTCCATCATTTTTACATGGATCTCGGCAATCTGGGTGATGTTTACGTTGGCATCATGACCTGCCAGCTCGACGGGATCACCTATTATTTCATCGACAACCAGCACTATTTCTCCGACCCCAAGCCCTACGGCGACATCCATTGGGATATTGAAAAGTTCTGCTATTTTTCAAAGGCAGCGCTTGCGATCCTGCCGGTGATCGGGTTCCATCCCGATGTGATCCACTGCCACGACTGGCAGACCGGCGTACTCCCTGTCCTGCTGCATACCGTCTTTAAGTCTAACCCCTTCTTCAACAATATCCGCACTGTTATGACCATCCATAACCTGAAATTCCAAGGGGTTTGGGACATTGACACCCTGAAGCTGTACACCAACCTGCCGGACGAGGTATTTGTGACCGGCCGGATGGAGTTCAAAAAGGATGCGAACATGCTCAAGGGCGGCCTTGTTTATGCGGACCGTATTACAACCGTTTCTGATACTTATGCATGGGAAATCCAGCTCCCCTATTACGGCGAAGGCCTTGATGGATTGCTGTACGCAAAGCGGGATACCCTGTCCGGGATTGTGAATGGCATTGATTATGATATTTACAATCCGGAGACCGACCCCAAGATTACCGCAAACTACACTGCGAAAAACTTCGTCAAGGGCAAGCAGAAAAACAAAATGGCGCTGCAAAAGGAGCTTGGCCTGCCGGTTGATCCCGATGTGATGATGATCGGCATGATCACCCGACTGACCGATCAAAAGGGCTTTGACCTGGTTGAATGGGTGATTGGCCGCCTGCTCCAGTCGCATATCCAGCTGGTTGTACTCGGTACCGGCGATGACAAATATGAAAACCTGTTCCGCCATCTCGAATGGGCGCATAAAGATAAGGTTTCTTCCAGTATTTATTTCAACGATGAGCGCGCCCACAAGATTTATGCTTCCGCTGATGCGGTGTTGATGCCGTCCCGGTTTGAACCCTGCGGCCTGACCCAGCTGATCGCGCTGCGCTATGGCACCCTCCCGATTGTCCGTGAAACCGGCGGTCTCAAGGATACCGTGGAGCCTTATAACGAGTTTGCACAGACTGGCACCGGCTTCTCTTTTGCCAATTACAACGCCGATGAAATGCTTGCCAGCATTTTCTATGCTGAACAGACCTACTATGATAACCGGAAGGCTTGGGATGACATGGTGAAGCGCGGCATGGCGAAAGACTTTTCCTGGAACAGCTCGGCCAAAAAATATGAAGCGCTGTATGATTCTCTCTAAAAAACGGAAACCGCCGTTTTCTGCCCCAGCTATAAAAAAACTCGCTCAAACGAGCGAGTTTTTTTATACTTATTTTTCCGCAACCCGGATACGGTTGACCGCTTTCTTCAAACGGATTTCTGCAACCTCCTGCTGCTTGGCGTTTTCTTTGCTTTCCAGCAAATGCTTCGCACGCTCCTCGGCTGCCCGCGCACGGGTCACATCAATTTCATCCGCCCATTCGCAGGTACGGGCAAGGACTGTCGTCCCCTCCGGGGACACCTCCACAAAGCCGCCTGAAACCGCTGCTAAACGGTTTGAGCCGTCCTGTGTGATTGTCATCCCGCCAATCCCCAGCGCCGCGACATAGTTGATGTGGCGCGGCAGGATGCCCACATCGCCTTCGGTGGTGCGGACGATCAGCCGCTCGACGTCGCCTTCAAAAAAGCTGCGTTCTGCGGTCAGGACCTTCAAATGAAAGGTAGCCATATTACGCTCCCTTCTTCGCCTTCTCTACCGCCTCATCGATCGTGCCCACGAGCAGGAATGCGGACTCTGGCAGATCGTCATGCTTGCCTTCCATGATCTCCTTAAAGCCACGGATTGTCTCCTTGATCGGGACATATTTGCCAGGCATGCCGGTAAACTGCTCCGCAACATGGAACGGCTGGGACAGGAAGTTCTGGATCTTACGCGCACGGGCAACGGTCAGCTTATCCTCATCAGACAGCTCATCCATGCCCAGGATGGCGATAATATCCTGAAGCTCTTTATACCGCTGCAAAATGGACTGGACAGCGCGTGCAGTCTCATAATGCTCCGCCCCCACGACCTCCTTGGTCAAGATACGCGAGGTGGAATCCAGCGGGTCAACCGCCGGGTAAATACCCATTGACGCAATTTCACGGGAAAGCGTAGTGGTTGCGTCCAGATGCGCAAACGTCGTCGCTGGCGCCGGGTCGGTCAGGTCATCCGCCGGGACATAAACTGCCTGGATCGACGTAATGGAACCCTTCTTCGTGGATGTGATGCGCTCCTGAAGCGCGCCCATCTCGGTTGCAAGGGTCGGCTGGTACCCTACCGCGGAGGGCATACGCCCGAGCAGTGCCGAAACCTCCGAGCCCGCCTGTGTAAAGCGGAAAATGTTGTCGATGAACAGCAGCACGTCCTGCCCTTCCTCGTCACGGAAATATTCCGCCATCGTCAGCCCAGACAAGCCGACACGCATGCGCGCTCCGGGCGGTTCGTTCATCTGCCCGTACACCAGCACGGTCTTATCGATAACGCCGGACTCCTGCATTTCGTTGTAAAGGTCATTACCTTCACGGGTACGCTCGCCGACACCGGTGAAAACCGAAATACCGCCATGCTCCTTCGCGATATTATTGATCAGCTCCATGATGATGACCGTCTTGCCGACGCCCGCGCCGCCAAACAGGCCAATCTTACCGCCTTTTGCATAAGGCGCAATCAGGTCAACGACCTTAATACCAGTCTCCAGCATTTCGGTCGTGGACTGCTGATCCTCATAAGACGGCGCAGGGCGATGGATCGGCCAGCGCTCCTTGGTCTCCTTCGGGGGCTTGTTATCAACCGGCTCGCCGAGCAGGTTGAAAATACGCCCGAGGTTCTCATGCCCGACCGGCACGCTGATAGACGCGCCAGTATCGACTGCCTTCATGCCGCGAACCAGGCCGTCGGTAGACTGCATCGCAATGCAGCGGACGGTATCCTGCCCAATATGCTGCGAGACCTCGACCGTAACGGTGCGGCCCTGCGCTTCATCGGTAATGGTGATCGCGTTGAGGAGCTTAGGCAGCGATTCCGCCGGGAATTTGATGTCCAGCACCGGTCCAATGATCTGGACGACAGTGCCGATATTCTGCTCACTCATTGGCATAACTCCTAACTACATTTTAGCTGCCTACCTGCCCGCTGCCCGCAACGATCTCCGTAATTTCCTGGGTGATCGCCGCCTGCCGCGCACGGTTGTAGGACAAATTCAGATCCTCAATCATTTCGCCCGCATTGTCCGAAGCCGACTCCATCGCCATACGCCGCGCCGACTGCTCCGAGGCATAGGACTCCACAACCGCGCCATACAGCACGCCGTAAAGGTATTCCGGGATAATCGACTCAAAAACCGCCTCTGGCGAGGGGTCATATTCGGTTGCAGCCGGCTTTTTGCCGGACTCCGCTTCCCGCTTGTTGAAATCAGAGGGCAGCAGCTGGATGCAGTGCGCCTCCTGGGTCAGCGGTGAAACAAACTCGGTGTAACACAGGAAAATCTCATCGATTTCCTGCTTCCGGTACATTTCGAGGAACTGATCTACGATCTCGTGGGTTTCTGCAATGCGCAGAGTCTCCGCAAGACCGGGATAATCGCCGATTGACACAAAACCGCGTTTCGCAAAAAATTCCTGCGATTTTTTGCCAATCGTCAGCACCTTTGCATTTTTTCCCTCCATCTGCGACAGGGCAAGCTTCAGCACATTTGAGTTGAAGCCGCCCGCCAGCCCGCGGTCGCCCGCGATCACAATGAACAGGCTGTTCTTGACCACCGGATGGCGACCGTACACTGAATTTTCCCGCGACTGCGCGGAAATCCGTGTGATCGTGTCATACATGGCATTGAAATATGGGCGGGACTGCTGCACGCGCTCCTTCGCACGGCGCAGCTTGGAGGAAGCAACCAGCTCCATCGCTTTGGTAATCTGCATGGTGGACTGGACGCTTTTAATGCGGCGCTTAATGTCTTTCATATTGCCGGAAGCCATAGCTTACCTCCTCTCTTCCGAACCGGATGCCGTTTACAGTTCGGAAAGGAAGCCGGACTTAAAGGCTTCAATGGCTGCGGGCAGCGATTCACCGACCGCGTCAATCGTCTTGGTCTCACGGATGGAGTCCAAAATCTCACTGTGGTTGGTTTCCAGATATTCAAACAGGCGATCCTGGAACTGGCCGATTTTTTCAACCGGTACGCCCATCAGCATCTTGTTGACGACTGCATAGATGATCACGACCTGCTTTTCGACTGGGATCGGGCTGTTCTGCGGCTGCTTGAACACTTCTACAATACGTTCGCCCTGCTCCAGGCGGGACTTTGTGTCCGCGTCCAGATCGGAACCGAACTGCGAGAACGCTTGCAGCTCACGGTATTGGGAATACGCCAGTTTCAGCGTACCGGAAACCTTTTTCATCGCCTTGATCTGCGCATTGCCGCCAACACGGGATACGGAGATACCGGGGTTAACCGCCGGACGAATACCGGAGTTGAAGAGCTCGGTTTCAAGGAAAATCTGGCCGTCCGTGATCGAAATCACGTTGGTCGGGATATAAGCCGAAACGTCGCCCGCCTGGGTCTCAATGATCGGCAGCGCGGTCAGGCTGCCGCCATCCTTGATATTCGCCGCACGCTCGAGCAGGCGGGAATGCAGGTAAAAGACGTCGCCTGGGTATGCTTCACGTCCGGGCGGACGATGGAGCAGCAGAGAAAGTGCACGATAGGCCACCGCGTGCTTGGAAAGGTCATCGTAAATAACCAGCACGTCCTTGCCCTTGTGCATAAAGAATTCGCCGATGGTGCAGCCCGAATAGGGTGCAATATATTGGAGCGGCGCCGACTCCGAGGCGGTCGCGGAAACAATGATGGTATATTCCATCGCGCCGTTCGCCGCCAGGGTCTCTGCAACCTGCGCTACCGTCGAGCGCTTCTGCCCGATCGCGACATAGATGCAAATAACGCCTGTCCCCTTCTGGTTGATGATCGTATCGAGCCCAATTGCGGTCTTGCCAGTCTGGCGGTCGCCGATAATGAGCTCACGCTGCCCACGGCCGATCGGGATCATAGAGTCGATCGCCTTAATGCCGGTCTGCAGCGGGACGTTTACAGGGGTGCGCTCAATGATGCCGGGCGCGGGCATTTCAATGGGGCGGGTCTCACTGGTCTTTACAGGGCCCTTGCCGTCGATGGGTGCACCCAGCGCGTCGACAACGCGGCCCAGCAGGGCTTCACCGACCGGCACGGACACGATGCGCCCGGTGCGCTTGACGGTATCGCCCTCACGGATATCCTGATCCGAGCCCAGCAGAACGGCGCCGACGAGATCCTCTTCGAGGTTCTGCGCCATGCCATAAACCCCACCCTCAAATTCCAGCAGCTCACTTGCCATGCACTCCTCGAGCCCATGGATGTGACAGATACCGTCGCCTACCGATACAACCGTACCGACGTTGGTCAGCTTAATCTGGCTCTGGTAATTGGTGATCTGCTGTTTGATGATGTTACTGATTTCTTCGGGGCGTAATTCCACTAAAGATCACCTGCTTCCTACGCGATAATATGGTTCATCTGCTGCGCGATTTCGGCAAGACGGGTCCTGACGGACGTGTCCACCTGCCTGTTATCGATCCGCACCACGATGCCGCCGATCAGCTTGGGGTCGACCTCGTTGCGGAGGATGACCTTCTTCTTTGTCACGGCGCACATCTTGTCGCGCAGCTTCCCGAGGAGCCCCTTACCCAGCGGCGACGCGGTGACCGCGACGACCTCGGCAATGCCCTCCTCAAAGTAATATTGGTCCTGATATGCCTTGCGGATTTCAGAAATAAGGCCGATACGGCGCTTTTCGGTCAGCAGCAGCAGGAAATTCAACACATAATCATGTACCTTCCCGCCAAACACCTTTTTCAGCGTCTCCTGCTTCTCCGGCAGCGGGATGCTGGGCGTGGTCAGCAGCTTCAGGTATTCAGGGTATTCTTCAAACACCTTCGCCACCTGCGAAAGCTCTTCATAGAAACTTTCCGCCTGCCCGCACTCCTTTGCGACTTCATAAAGGCTCAGCGCATAGCGCTCGCTTACGATAGATGCCACGCACTCACCCTACCTTGCTGATGAAATCCTCGATCATCCGCTTGTGGTCGTCCTCGTTGATCTCCTTTTCTACGACCTTCGAGGCGATCATCACCGAAAGACCGGCAATTTCATCCTTGATTTCGTTGAGCGTTTTCTTCTTTTCAAGCTCGATGCTTTCCTCAGCCTTCCGCACCATGTCGGAAGCCTGCCGGTTCGCGTCTGCGAGGATTTCCTCGGAGCGTGCCGCCGCACGCTTGGTGGCGTTCGCAGTGATCTGCGCAGCCTCCTCCTTCGCATTCGCGATGGACGCAGTGTAATCCCGCTTCATAGTCTCGGCGGCGGCACGGTCGGCTTCCGCCGTTGCGTACATCTCGCGCACCTCATTTTCACGGGACTCCAGCATTTTGTTGATCGGCCCAAACAGGAACTTGCGCAGGATCACGAACATGATCAGCAGGTTGCAGATCGTGACGCACAGCTCCCACCAGCCCATCGTTACAAACGCTTGATAGATTGCTTCTCCCACAGGTTTACCCTCCTTCCGGGTGGAAGATATCCACCTGTTTTAGTTGTAGAAGCCAACCAGCGGGTTTGCAAAGAGCAGGATCAGCGCGATAACCAGCGCGTAGATACCGGTCGACTCCGCCATCGCGATACCAAGGATCATGGTACGGGTGACATCAGACTGGCATTCTGGCTGACGGCCGATCGCCGCACACGCCTGGCCGGCGACATAGCCCTCACCAATACCAGGCCCAAGGCCGGCAATCATTGCACAGCCAGCGCCTAATGCGGACATACCTGCTACAAATGCTCTGGGATCCATAAGTTTTTTCCTCCTTAGATAATGACAAACTCACAAAAAAATTTTTTTGCGCGTTGCGCACGATGTTGTTCTGCACGCATCAGGAGCGTGCGTTGCCGACATAAGCCATTGTCAGCATACTGAAGATGAATGCCTGCATACACGCTGTAAACAGGTCGAAATACAGCGACAATATGCCCGGAATGCCGATTTGGAGCAATGGCACGGGCAGAAAGCCCAGAATCACGTTCGAAAACGCGGCAAGCGCACTCATCAGCAGCGTCGTGATGACCAGACCGCCAGCCATGTTGCCGAAATGACGGAAGCTCATCGACACCGGTGTCGCGATTTCCGAGAGGATATTCAACGGCAGCATGATGAAGATCGGCTCCAGATAGCCCTTGAGATAAGCCTTCAGCCCATGGAACCTGATATTGCTGTAATGGATCAGGAAAAACACGATCAGTGCCCAGCCGAGCGTCGTGTTCAGGTCGGCGGTCGTCGACCGCAGGCCAATGACCGAGATCAGGCTGCCAAACAACGAGGAAAGCATGATCGCGGCTATGAACGGCGTATAATGCCTGCACCCTTCGCCCATCGTTGAATCGACAAGGCCGTTGAGCATGACGATTCCTTTTTCGACAAGCGCCTGTTTCCCCTTCGGGATTTTTTGCAGGTTATGTGTCAAATACAGGCACAGGCATAAAACCAGCCCTATGACGATCCACTGGTTGCGCATGGTCTCCGTAATCGGCAGCCCACCGAGCACCGGTATCTCAAAGTATACTTGTGGTCCGTTCACTCAGTTACCTCCTTTCCTGCGGGTATTTAAAATCAATAAAATGATTTTCGTGTAGAAAAGCGGCACAATCACCGCTGCCGCATTGAGCCACGGCGCTTTCAGCGCTACGGCAACCACCACTGCGGTCATCGCATAGCGGGTCATATACCCGCGGACCATCCCGCGCTGCGCCCTTTCAGGTATGCGGTAGAATGCGGCGGCACGCAGCGCCGACTGCCCAATCTGATAAAAATTGAACAGCGCGTAAGCTGTGCCAAGCAGGATACTGAGCGCCGTCTGCCACTGCCAGTAGCCCAGCAGGGCAAATATACCATAGGTCAGCAGCGCAAGTGGAAGCATCCCCTTTGCCTGCCGCCTCAGCTCGTACAGAACGATCTCATTGTCTTTCATCCTTGGTCTCCTTCTGTACCATTTTCAGGAATTGCAGGAAGCACCGTGCGCTCGTCAGCAGCCCCAGCACCAGCGCTGCGGCAAATACCCACGCGCCCAGTCCGAACCGTTCCCGCAGCCATCCCGCGCACCACAGCGCAAGCACTGGCGGCAGGACGAGCGACAGCCCCAGCTGTCCGACCCAGGCCAGATATTTCAGTGCGGAAAGCCACAAAGCAAACGTCCCCTCCAAATGGGCGCAAAGCCCGAATCCCTTTTCCATCCGGAACCTCAAAAAATCCCGTTATTCCTATTATAACAGAGTTTCCAAAAAACGAAAGAGGTTTTCTGAAAATTTTGTAAAATATTTTCGTTCCATTAATTCCCATCCCCAAAAAGCGGCACGAAAAAGCAGGCAGGGCAAACCGCAGCCCTGCCTGCCGTTTTTCATTCAGGAAGCCAGCTTTTCCTCGCGCCCTCGCGGGAAAGTCAGACGTATTTTTTCATGCCTTCGGTGACGAGCGCTTCTTCCTCGCTGAGCGAAACGGTAAAGCGAACGGTATGGGTATCCGCAAAAGCATTCAGCTTGTCAAGGAACGACTCTGCCTGAGTGGGGTCCTTTACGCCAGAAACCTTGTAAAGCCCGTCGATATAGATATGGGTGATATCATAATTGCCAGCATGGATGCCGCACAAGAACCCTAGCAGCCCGTCATAGCCATTGACAGCGTATTCGCTGACGTCCACCAGGCGTGCGTCATAGGAAATATCAAATTTCAGCTTATTGCCCTTCGTCAAGCAGACAACACTGCCCTTTTCTTCCTTAACGGCTGCATTTACCAGCTCGATGATGGTCTTTGTTTTACCGGAGCCTGCGCCGCCTACAATGAGTTTTACCATAGAAAATTCCTCCCAGATTTTAAAAAGAGTGAGAAATGGACCGGAAATAAGTACGGTACAATCGTCTCAGCCTTAGAGATTAACTTCATGTTACCACAAATCCTCTCAAATTACAATCATAAAACTGCACTTTCCTTCTGGTTTTTTGAAAAATTTTCTAAGAGCCGGTTTTGCATCTATTGGTATGCCAGCTGTTAAGGGATTCTGTTGACAGGTGTATGCAAGTTTTCGCAGCCACCTTTTGTGCATTGGGGAAAATCGGATGGAGCATGTGCAGCGAAATAACCCAGCGCTTCAGCAGGCCCGATGCAAATTTGCAAGCAATTTTCACCAACGGATATTCAGTTATGCTCTTTCATCAGCAATACACGCAGGAATTCGCGGTAAATATCCCCAAAAGTCAGCGCTTCCACGGTGTTAGCTGCGGTCAGCGGGATCGTCATCAGCACCTCGCCGCCGCTTTTCACAATAGCGCTTCCAAGCTTCTGCCCTTTTTCGACAGGTGCGTCAACTGCATCGACAAGCTGCACCTCGGTGGTCAGTTCTGCAAGCTCCTCCTTTGCAAGCACAAGGCTACCAGCATTCTCTGGAACCGGCGTTACGGAAAGCTCCTTACCCAGCCGGACAGCGACCGGGTTCAGTTTTCCGGACAGGTCAGGGGTATAAGGGGCGAAGTTTGCAAAACCGTAATTGAGCAGCGAAGAAACATCGGCTGTGCGGGCTTCCTTGGTCGGTGCAGCCATAACTGTTGCAATGAGCGTCATACCGCTGCGCTCTGCTGCCGCTGAGATGCAAAAACCCGCTTGGGAAATATAGCCGGTCTTGAGCCCTATCATCCCTTCATAGCTTTTTAACATTTTATTCGTGTTCGCAAGGGAAAATTCCCCATTCCGGATGGTATCCATCCAGATCGTAGTATAATCAAGAATCTTCGGATGACGCAGCAGCTCGACGGAGATCAGGGCAAGGTCATGCGCGGAGGTCAGGGTCTTTTCCCCATCTGCATCAAGCCCATTTGCATTGATGAAGGTCGTATTGGTACATCCAAGCTCCTGCGCACGGGCGTTCATCCGTTCTACAAACGCGGCTTCTGTCCCAGCCAGATGTTCCGCAACGGCAACCGCACAGTCGTTCGCAGAACCAACAGCAATTGCCTTCAGCATCTCGTCGAAAGTCAACTGTTCCCCTTCTTTAAGCCAAATCTGCGTCCCGCCCATTGAAGAAGCATAGGCTGAGCCAGTCACCATATCAGTTAATTGGACTTCGCCTCGGTCAAGCGCCTCCATGGCCAGCAGAAGCGTCATAATCTTTGTAACGCTTGCAGGCTGGAGCGCCTCGTCTGCATTATACTCATAAAGCATCTGCCCGGAGGAATCATAAAGCGCAGCAGATTTTGCATTGAGCGGCCCCATCGCGGGCAACGCCGCGGCCTGTATCAGCATCAGGCACGCACAGGCTGCTGCGCAGATCGTTTTTTTCATAATCCTGACCACCTTTCGTTGCTTTCTTCATTGTATGCAGCTTGCTTTCGTTCCATTCACTGCCAAACGAAGCAGGAGATTCCGCATAGGGCAGTCCCCCACCCTTTCAAGCTAACCCCCGGCTCCGTCCAAAAAAAACAGCTTGTTTACCGGTTGACAAGTGTACAAAAATACGTTAAGCTTACGATTGGTATCTGGTCAAAATAAGGAGTGCGCAAAATGATGGAAAGCAGCATGATTGGAAATAGTTTAATCGTTTTACGGCAAATTATCATCATGTTCTTGCTGATGGGTGCGGGTTACATGCTTTACCGTCTGGGCGTTGTGGATAATTATGGCTCGGCGCAGTGTTCGGGGATTTTAACGAAGCTGGTATCGCCATGCGTAATTATCAACTCCTTCCAACGCGCCTTTGAGCCAGAGCTTGGACGTGTCCTGGTTTGGCAGTTTTTGTTCAGCCTATTCGGATTTGGGATATGCATTTTGCTATCCATGCTTCTGTTCCGTCAGGTACGCTTCCCAAACGCGCCTGACCTGCGCATGTGTACCGTATTTACAAATAACGGGTTTATGGCAATCCCCCTTGTTTCTGCAATGTTTGGCCAACTGGGCGTATTTTTAAGTACAGTTAACATCGCAGCTTCGACCATTCTGATTTGGACTTGGGGCGCGAAAAATCTTTCCGGCGGCAATGGCAGAATCAGTATATCAAAGATTTTTATCAATCCCGGCACCGTCGGGTTCTGCATCGGCCTGTTTTGCTTTCTGTCCCCACTGAAACTGCCCGCAATCCCAGCAGAAGCGGTTGGGTTCATTGCGGACCTGAACACCCCTCTTGCAATGATCGTACTAGGCTGTTTTCTCGCACAATCCGACCTAAAAATCTGTTTCCTGGATAAAAAGTTGTATTATCTTAGCTTTGTCAGGCTGGTTTTATTCCCTGTGCTGCTTATCCCGCTACTGTTGCTCGCTCCGGTTGACCTGACCGCGAAAATCTGCCTGATGATCGGCTTTTCTGCACCATCCGCAGTACTTGCCGCAATGTTTGCACAAATGCATAAGACTGATTACTTGTATGCAACCAAAATTGTCGCGCAGTCCACACTACTTTCAGCGGTCACAATGCCATTTATTATCGCGCTGTTCACCGCGTTTGCCACATGACCTGCTTAACGAAAAACGCGCCTTCCGGTACGCTGGAAAGCGCGTTTTCCCATATGATTGTTTTTGCAAAATCTCTTATGACCTCTGCGTCGCGGGTGCTTGTTTATTCAAAGCGGCGTATATTCATCCACAAAATTTCTAATATTAACCAGAACCAGTTAGCGTCTACTTCGCTTTAATTGGATGACGTATTATGGTTTTTCTTCTCTCCTGAGCCGTTTTTCGCGGGTCAGACAGGTAAATCTCGTGATGTAAGCGGGACTCCGACATATCGTTTTGATAGCCGTTTTCCATCAAGTAAACGTCCATTTTATGAACTGTTTCCGGCTCTTTGTCATAAGCTCCTACATGCATGATTTGTACACACAATCCCTCTTCAATGGTCAGAAACTCAGCCAAAGAACAATCTATCTTTTTCTTTTTTTGCGCCTCTGCTTTCGCCCATTCAAAATCCGCCTTTGTTACAAAATCGGGAAGCCGGATTACTGAAATCCAGTTAAATGCGGACTTGTCCGTATAGTTCACGCCCTTTACACCATTTTGCCACCAAAAGCCCTCCAATGGCGGCACCACATACTCGAAAAAATCTTTTATTTTATAATTGACTTTATAACTCATCTTAATTGTATATGAAATAGCATAAAGGACACCGATAGCTTGCTGATAACTACCGCCTTCTTTGTTCGGATCACCACTCCCCTGCACGGCAACATAATTCATGCAAGGTACATGCAAAATCTCTGGAACATTCTTGGGCGAATATAATTCTTTGAACTCCTTTTTAAAATCAAATGGCATGATCTATCATTCCTTTTTGTTATAATACCATATTTTCTGCTTATTCCAGGGCGCAAAATGGGCTATGCGTATCAGCCCTCACAATCGCGAGGGCTGATACCTGCAATAGCAGACGTATGTGCAAGGATGCCGGTTACCGTTTCCGCACCGGATAACAAACCTCTGTCACCAATTCATCTGGGTTTTGGGTTTGATGCGGGCTGACATGATAGATGCTAAACATGGTCCCGTTATATTCATAGCCGTTCGCTTCAATCCACGCCGCAACCGTCGCAGTCGCGCGGCCAACCTCCTCATAGCTGCCATAATGCATTGCCGACGCGACCAGGCATGGCGGCTCTTCCTTAAATTTCACGTGTTCGGTATCCGTATAGCTGCCAGAAACGGTCATCTGAATTTCGACGTCAACGTCGTGCTCCTTAAATTCCCGGTCGTGATAAATTCCAAATGCGAGGCACGGTTCTGCGGGCTGCATCCCCTGGTCTTTGGTTTCGCTCATCAGATAATGCCACAGCCGCCCCTCATAATTATAGCTTTCGATGATGCTGCGGACACTCGCAACATAGCGTGCAGGCAATTCCTTTACAGTGATTCCGTAGTTGTTTTCCATGTTTTTGTCCTTTCCGAGCCGCGCAATTGCGAGCTCTGTCAGCCGAAGCTTATGCCCGACATCCGCCGACTGTGCCTGTAACTCCTTACGATGCAGTTCCAGCCGTTCCCGGACAAGTTCTGGTTGTTCTTCCCGCAGCATATCCGCAATCGACAGCAGCCCAAAGCCCATATCGCGCAGCGCTGCAATCCGCCCCGCATCCATCAGCTGCTCCTCGCTGTAAAAGCGGTAACCTGTAAAGTTATCTGTTTTACACGGATGCAGCAGCCCAACCTCGTCATAATGCCGCAGCATCCGGACACTAATGCGGGACAGCTTGGAAAAATCCCCAATCTTCAGCATATGTTTATTCCTCCCAACATATATGTTGTTTTCTTGAGCTCGATCCCAGTATACAACCTGACACTGTGTGAGGGTCAAGCCCCTTTTCAAAAAAATTTGAATTTTGGGGGAGCCGTCCCATTCGGACGGTCTGGTGTCTCCCCTGCCGCCGGGGTGAAAATTTTGGCGGGGACGCAAACCGTTCCCCGCCATCCGTTAGTGGCCTTTGTGCTTTTCTTTCCGCTTTGCCTGGCGGAGTGCAAAACGGCGTTTTTCCTCCGTTTCCCTCTCCGCGCGCGACTTCTTGCAGCGTGCTTCTTTCCCCAGCCCGCGTGCCAGCGCTAATGCCTGCTGTGCTTTGGTGCCCGCGCCTGCACGTTCAAGCTCACGGTGGATTTCACGCTGCCGCCGTTTTGGGCTGACCTCCCGCTCCTCCGGCAGCTGTGCCGCGACCGGCGGGCTGAATCGGAAACTGCGCCAGCCCTGCAACAGCTGCCCAACCTCGCAATCCCTGGGCTCTGCGCCGAAAACCAGCTTACAGACGGTATACGCCCCGCCTTCCTCACGCTCATAGAGCCCAACCCAAAAGGGCTCCTCAAAAAAGACTGTCAGCCGCGCATAAACCATGCTCATACGAAAACCCTCCTGTAAAAACTTACAGGGAACGGACGACCAAGCGGCGCTGCGCTTGAAGGAGGGCTACTGACGGTATTCCACCGCGCCCGGACTACCAACCGGGCTGTGTTTTTATCCCTGCATATCCAGTCTACCGGACGCCGGCAGGGATGTCAAGCAAAAAGTGCGGCTGCTGAAATGTGCCGCCCGGCGTTTTCAGACGCAAAAGATGGCGGAGGAAACCCTCCGCCATCTCTGATTGCTGTTATCTGAACAACTGTGGAATTTTTTACTGGAGCAGCTGGAGAACGCCCTGCGGGACCTGGTTGGCCTGCGCGAGCATTGCCTGAGCCGACTGAACAAGGATGTTGTTCTTCGTGTAGCTCATCATCTCTTCTGCGATATCGGTGTCGCGGATCGCGGACTCTGCGTCCTGGATGTTCTCGCGCATTACGGACAGGTTGTTGGCCGTATGGTCGAGACGGTTCGAGATCGCGCCGAGGTCGCCGCGGATAGACGAAACGGTATTAATCGCATTCTTAACGATGTCAACCGCCGCCTGTGCACCAGCCTGCGTGCCGATATTGATATCATTGATGCCCAGTGCAGCAGTGTGGATATCGCCAATCGCTACCTTCAGCTGGTTGTAGGAATCCGAGCTGTCGCCGATCTGAAGAGTCAGCCCGTCAGAGCCTTCCTTCGATGCAGACGCGAAGCCAAGAGACTTAGCAACACCGTCCATCGTAGACAGATCGAATGCATCTGCATTCAAAGTGGTATTGCCATCTGCATCCGTGGTGCTGTTGAGTTCGGTGTAGGTCTTGCCAGTCGGGTCAACATATTCGGTTACGGTAACGCGGTCGCCATCGTGACCGACAGTCCAAACCGTGTTGTCTGCCGCAGCCTGAGTCAGACGCTCAGCAACATCAGAGAGGTAAGAATCGCTCTCCGCGTCAAGGTCTGTCAAGTCAACATCGCCCGCGCCAACCTTGCCTTCGGTAACAAACTTATAGGTTTTATCACCGATCTTAATGGAAGCACCATTCGAGACCATTTCCTTCGTCAGATCGAAGTAAGTGCTGGCAATACGCTTGTCAGAAGCATTGTCGCCCTTATTGGTGATATTGGTAGTAGACTTATTGTAGTCACCAAACTCACCATCTGTAACCGCCTTGCCGCCAACGCTGACAGTAACATCCATACGACCATCAACATTGCCGCCGGAAGTGGTCGTTTCGTCCTTGTCCATCTGAGTAAAGGTCAAACGAGTGCCGTCGCCCGTAACTTCAAATGCGACATTGTCAATAATGACCTTCATCTCGTCAGCATCGATTGCAGTATCAGCGCCGCCATTATAGCTGTAGGTTGCCTGACCAGCCTTGATCGCCTCGATGATCTTCTTCGCGTCCATCTCGGCATAGATTTCTTCGGGCTCAGCATCAGTACCCGCCCCAGGCAGAGCAACGCCATCCGCTGCAGTACCCTTTGCCACAGAAGTAAACTTAATGCCGTCGCCTGCATCATTGAGGGATGCCTGCCAGTTAGCCGCATCTGCAGAATTTGCATTGAAATCGGCTGCAAACGCTTCCAGCTGTTCCTTTGTGGTACCAGCGCCAACTTCAGCGGTATAACCGCCAGCAGAGATAGAAACCTTCTTTTCGCCGAAAGCTTCCGTTGCAGTAGCCTTCGAGCCAGTCGCATCATAAGTGTAGGGAGTGACAGAAACGTCAGCAGCCGATAAAGTGCCATCAGCTGCACCAGTTACAGTGCCCAGCGTAAAGTCAACGTAATCAGCCTTTGTACCAGCAGTAGTAGCAGTAGTTTTATCGGCAGCCATAAGAGCATTTACTGCGGTTGTAATTGAAGCCAGGATGCCATTATTACCGGCTGTCGCAGCAGGTAATGCAAACTCTGTATCATCAGCCGGGGTTCCACCATTAGCAATAGCTTTAAGCGTATATTCCTTTTCGCCAACTTTAACAGTAATTGTATCACCAACTTGGACAGTCGGAGCGCCAGTTGTAGTAGTCCAATCAATACCATCTCTGCTGCACGAAATAGTTACTGCCGTGGTAGCTGCGTCACCCTGAATATGGCTGTCTGCTTCTGTACCATCAACAACAACTGCATTGCCACCCAAAGGTGCAGCTGGGCCACTAGTACCAATTTTACCTGCATTTGCTGCTTCAAATACAAAACCGTCTTTCGCATCATTAACGCTTACTTGCCAGTCAGTAGAACTAGCGTTAAATGCATCAACAATCTGTTCAAGCTGCTCATCCAGCGTCTCACCAGTAATACCGGTAAGATCGGTACCTGCTAAAGTATAGTTGCCATCTGTAGTCAACAATTCTGTAGCAGTAACCGTACCAGAATCCGCAAGTCTGGGATCGGTTTCAAGCTTGGTACCGCCTGCCAGTTTGATGGTGGTATCGCCAAACTTGATTTCAAGATCCTTACCCTCTTCATTAGAGAACTTGAAGTTATGGAGATCTACGCTGAAAGAGGTCTTGTTGTCAACACGTGCATCCGATTTGTGCAGAACCGTGTCAGTACCCAGAATTGCACCGACATCCGGCAGATCGAACTTAGACTCAACACTTGCAACGCCAGCCTTCGACAGCGAGCCGTCCAGCAGCTTGATGCCGTTGAAGTTTGCGGAATCCGCAATACGGTTGATTTCAGATTTCAGCGATTCGACTTCTTTCTGAAGGTTTGCACGGTCAACCGCATCGTCGTAGGTGCCGTTCGCGGATTGCTGCGCCAGGTAAACCATACGGTTCAGCATGTCCTGAACTTCCTGCATCGCGCCTTCAGCGGTGTTTACGAGAGAAATACCGTCCTTGACGTTCTTCTGAGCCGCTTCCAGACCGGTGATCTGTGCGCGCATTTTCTCAGAAATAGCAAGGCCCGCAGCATCGTCGCCCGCGCGGTTGATCTTGTAGCCCGAAGACAGGCG
>QXXE01000072.1 GCA_009911355.1 Clostridiaceae bacterium
TCCAGGGAACTCAAAGATATCTTCTCCGCTTTCCATATCCCTCTTCCTGTAGGTTAAAATCTTCGCGGGATTTTAGGCTGGATATTTCCCGGGTGGTATGATATAATGTCAACAAGCGTTCCGTCGCAGGGGGGCGAGGGCCCGGCATTTTCCTCGGCCTTACCCGAAAACTGCCAATACACCCACCGTCAAGCCTTTTCCGCCATGCGGCTAGCGGGGTACATAACGCAGCAATTTTCACGCCCGCCGTCCCGCCCGCAGGCGTAATGAAGTTTTTACTCGATTTTTTTACAAAAAAATCGCGGGGGTCCAGGGGGCGGAGCCACCTGGCGGGTGCAGGGCAGCGCCCTGCCGCCGAACCCCGGAGAGCAATCGCAACAGGAGGCAAATATGCTGAATATGGACGCCGTTCGGCGTATTGTCGTGAAGGTCGGCACGTCGACGCTCACCTATCCGACAGGGAAACTGAACATCCGCGCGATTGAGCGGCTGGTGCGCTGTCTCAGCGACCTTGAAAACCGGGGGTATGAGATGGTGCTCGTGTCATCAGGCGCAGTTGGCGTTGGGGTTGGCAAGCTGGGGCTCCCGGGGCGGCCATCGAGCACGCCGATGCTGCAAGCGGCGGCGGCAGTCGGCCAGTGCGAGCTGATGCACCTTTACGATAAGATGTTCTTGGAATACGGGATTAACGTCGCGCAGATCTTGCTGACGCGCGAAAACGTCTCCAATGACCATCAGCGCACCAACATCCGCAACACGTTCGACGCGCTGCTGGCAACCGGCGCGCTGCCGATCGTCAATGAAAACGATACGGTTGCAATCGACGAGATCGAGGAAATCGAGTCCTTTGGCGACAATGACACGCTGTCGGCGGTCGTTGCGCGGCTGTGCGGCGCGGACCTGCTGATTATTTTTACGGATATTGAGGGGCTGTTCAGCGCCGACCCGCGCCGCGACCCGACGGCGCATTTGATCCCGGTCGTGGAGCATATAGACGCGCAGCTGAGGGCGGCTGCGGGCGGGCCGGGTACGGCTGGCGGCACGGGGGGCATGGCGACGAAGCTGACGGCGGCGGAGCTGTGCATGGACGCGGGCATCCCGATGCTGATCACGAAGGGCGACCGGGCCGAGGTGCTGTACGACATCGTTGAGGGAAAGGCGGCGGGCACGCTGTTCACCAACCCCCGCCGCCGGCACGGCTAGCAGGCTGCCTGCGCGGTGGGTGCGCTGCCGCGGGGCTTCCGGCCCTGCGCGGGCGGCGCCAAAGGGCTCTGCCCTTTGGAAACCCGCGATTTTTTTGTAAAAAAATCGAGTAAAAACTTTATTCCGCCTGCGGGCGGGACGGGGGCGTGGGCTTTTGAGTGGTTTGGATATGGTTTAGGAGGGAAGATTATGCGGGATTTGCAGACAATCGCCGCGTGCGCATGTGCTGCTAAGCGGGTGCTTGCGCGGCTGGGTGCGAACGAGAAGAACCGGGCGCTGGAGGCCATTGCCGGGGCGCTGGAAGCGAATGTGGATCAGATTTTGGCGGCAAATGCGGAGGATATCGCGCATGGGCGCGAAGTTGGCTTGAATGATGGGCTGATCGACCGTTTGACGCTGACTGCGGAGCGCATCGCGGGCATCGCGGAGGGCGTGCGCCAGGTCGCGGCCCTTGATGACCCGGTCGGGGAAGTGCTGTGGATGAAAACCCGCCCGAACGGGCTGCGTATCGGCCAGAAGCGCGTCCCAATGGGGGTGATTGGCATTATTTATGAAGCGCGCCCCAATGTGACTGTGGATGCGGCTGCGCTGTGCTTTAAGGCGGGGTCTGCGTGCGTGCTGCGCGGCGGCAAGGAGGCGTTTCATTCGTCGATGTGCCTTGCGTCGCTGATGCGCGGTGCGCTGGAAGCGTGCGGCCTGCCTGCCGACGCGGTGAACCTTGTCGAAGATACCAGCCGCGAGACGGCAAACCGTATGATGCGGCTGAATGGCTATCTTGATGTGCTGATCCCGCGAGGCGGGGCGGGGCTCATCCGCGCGGTGGTCGAAAATGCGACGGTGCCCGTGATTGAGACCGGGACGGGCAACTGCCATGTTTATGTTGACGAGTCGGCCGATCTCGAAAAAGCGGCGGCGATTTTGAAAAATGCGAAATGCCAGCGCATTTCGGTTTGCAACGCGGCGGAAAGCCTGCTGGTGCATGAAGCTGTCGCAGAAAAGTTTTTGCCGCTGGCCGCGCAGGCGCTCGCGCCCGACCATGTCAAGCTGCACGGCTGTGCGCGCACGCGGGAGATTCTCGGCAGCGCCGTGCTGCCCGCCACCGACGAGGACTATGCACGCGAATATCTGGATTATGAGATTTCGGTCAAGGTGGTTTCCTCTTTGGACGAAGCGGTCGAGCATATCAACCGCTATAATACGGGGCATTCCGAATGCATTGTTACCGAATCGTATACCGCTGCTGAGCGGTTTTTGGACGAGGTGGATGCGGCGGCGGTTTACGCCAATGCTTCGACCCGCTTTACCGACGGCTTTGAGTTTGGCTTCGGCGCGGAGATCGGCATTTCCACACAGAAGCTGCACGCGCGCGGCCCGATGGGACTGGAAGCGCTGACCTCCACGAAATATATCATTTACGGCAGTGGGCAGGTCCGTTAAGCGGTTGGCAAAAGGAGATACTTATGGAACAGGAATTCAAATGGGACGCCGACCCGGCGCTACAGGAGCGCGTGCTCCATTGGGCGCTTGCCCGCGAAGCCGCCTGCGCGAAGCTGGTCGAGATGGACGCGCGTTATTTTGACACGCCGGACGGGCAGCTTGCCGCGGAGAGGGCGGCGCTGCGCCTGCGCCGGGAAGGCAGCGAAAGCGTGTGCTGCCTGAAGCTGCGCGGCGCGGACGCGAGCAACGGGCTGCACGCCCATGAAGAGTATGAATGCGGTGCGTCCTGCGTGGCGGAAGGGCTCAGCAGCCTGCCCGAACACGGTGCGCCGATTGATCTGTGTACCCGCCTGCGCACGCTCCCGCTGACGGAAACCTGCCGGGTTACCTTTTCCCGGTATGCGCTGTTGCTGCGCACCGGCGGCGCGGAAGCGGAATTGGCGCTCGACTATGGACAGATGTCCGCGGGTGGGAAAAGCGCCCCGCTGTGCGAGATCGAGCTGGAACGCAAGGGTGGCTCCGAAGAATGGTTCCTCGCACTGGGGCAGGCGCTTGCGCAGGAGTTTTCCCTGAAACCCCAGCCGCTGAGCAAGCTGGCGCGTGCACGTGCGCTTTGATGAGTGGGGGACGGCTTGCTGGATTGTCGAAAGCTGCGCTTGACTTTATTGATTTAGTGTGGTAAAATACAAGCTGTAAACCAATCCATCCGAGGTGATATGATGAAGTTATGGCAGGATAAACTGCGTAAAATAGACCCTTATGTCCCCGGCGAGCAGTCCGACGCGCCGGGGCTCGTCAAGCTGAACGCAAACGAGAACCCGTATCCGCCGTCGCCGCGCGTGCAGGAGCTGCTGCGCGGGGCCTGCGCGGCCGATTTCCGGCGCTATCCCGACGCGAACGGCAGCAACCTCCGGCGGGCGCTCGCGAAGCATTTTGGGCTCGGTGAGGACCAGGTGTTCATGGGCAACGGCTCCGACGATGTACTGGCGCTGTGTTTCCAGGCGTTTTTTGCCTCTGGGCAGCCAATTTTATTCCCGGATATTACTTATTCGTTTTATCCGGTCTGGTGTGATCTGTTGCGCGTGCCGTTTGAGCGCGTGCCGCTCCAGGACGATTTCCGCATCGACCCGCGCTCGTTTGACCGCCCGAACGGCGGCGTAATTTTCCCCAACCCCAATGCGCCAACCTCGCTGGGCGAAGGGCCCGGTTTCATTGAGGATATTTTGCAGCATAATCAGGACTGCATCGTGATTGTTGATGAAGCTTACGTCGATTTTGGCGGCGTTTCCAGCGTCCCGCTGCTTGAAAAGTACGGGAACCTGGTTGTGGTGCAGACGATGAGCAAATCGCGTTCGCTGGCTGGGCTGCGCATTGGGTACGCGCTGTGCGCCCCGGAGCTCTGCGCGGTGCTGGACGCGGTCAAAAACTCGTATAATTCGTACACGATGGATATGCTGGCGCTCGCCTGCGGGACGGCTTCGGTCGAGGACGACGCGTATTTCCGCGAGACCTGTGCAAAGGTGGTTGCGACGCGGGAACGCGCGGCGAAGCAGCTGCGCGGGCTGGGCTTCACCGTGCTGCCTTCGCAGACCAATTTCCTGTTTGCGACGCATGAAAAACATGCCGCAAGGGCGATTTTTGAAGCTTTGCGGGAGAAGGATATTTTTATCCGGTATTTTAACGCGCCGCGAATTGATAATTACCTGCGCATCACGGTCGGCACGGAGGAAGAGATGGACAGGCTGGCCGCTGCACTGCAAGAGGTTTTATGACAGCTGGGCAGCGCAAAAGGCAGAGGGCTGAGGCCCCCTGCCTTTTCTGGCGCAGTGAGCGGGCGGGCCGCGTTACTGCACGTCCGCGCCGGGCAGGCTGACGGTTGTCCAATCGCTGACGTTTGCGCGGCGCTCGGTACACAGCGGTTCCGCAGCGTTGATGGCCGAATCGGCTCCGATGGGAAATTCCGGGATGCGCGCGGGGTCGGGCTGCTGGAAATAGACGTGGTCAATGTCTAAAACGTAGTATTCCGTCCCGATTACGGCGATGACATTGGCGTTGTTGACTCCGAGGATCATGGGCGTTTCCGCGCTTGTCAGCCCGCGCAGCGCGTTCCATTCGTTGACGAAATAGGGGGCAAGCTGCGCGCCCAGCTCGCCGTTGCTGAACCGGTGCACCTTCAGGCAGGAGACGATGGTGCCGTCCAGCAGGATGGGGTAGCAGACCTGCTGGGCCTCGGGCTCCGTGCCGCCCATCCAGTACATGGGGATGCCTTGCCCGAGATAGACGCGGTCGCTTTGTTCCTGCGTCCATTCGGGGTCGCTGCTGGTTGGGAAATCTTCCAGCGCGAAGCGGTCGAAATCTGAAATATCGAGCGTATTCAGTACGTAAAGCGGACGTTCGTCCTTTGCAGCGCCAACCCAATCGGGGATCGTATTACTGATCGGCTCGCGTTCTGGGTCAGCGGAGAGCTCGGCAAGCCGGTATTTCGATGGCGCGGGAGATACGGGTTCGATCACATCTGCGGCGTTTTGCGCGCTGCCGCAGGCGGCAAGAGCGGACAGCAGCAGGAGCGCGAGAACGTAAAAAGCCAGCTTTTTCATGAGAACCATTCCTTTCCGCTTTTGGATATCAGGTTAGACGTAAAACATGCGAAAAAGTTCCGTACAAATTTTGGCTTTCAGCGCCATTGCCATTTGCTGTAAAGCATGGTATGATAAAAACGAGGTGGTAATGCAATGAACGCAAAAGAAAGACGGGCGGAAATATTGGCGCTTTTGCGCGGGGCGGATGGGCCGTTGAGCGCGGGGGCGATTGCGGCGCGGTTTTCGGTCAGCCGCCAGATTATTGTGGGTGACATTGCGCTGCTGCGGGCGGCAGGGGAGGCGGTGCTGGCGACGCCGCGCGGCTACCTGATGGAGCGTGCGGAGGGCGTGGGGCTGACGGAAAAGCGCATTGCGGCCTGCCACACGGACGAGCGCATGGGGGAGGAGCTGTATACGGTGGTCGACCTGGGGGGCACGGTGGTTGACTCGACGGTTGAGCACTCAGTGTATGGGGAGATTTGCGTACCGCTGCGGCTGTCATCGCGGTTCGAGGTGGATGAGTTTCTGCGGAAATGTGAAACGTCGGGGGCGCGTCCGCTGTGCGACCTGACGGGGGGCGTGCATTTGCATACGATCCGCTGTGCGGGGCCGGAAACGATGGCGCGCATTGAGCAGGCGCTGCGGGAGAAGGGGTTCCTGGTAAACGAGTGAGCTGGGACGCCGGAAGGGGGGCGCGTGCAGGCGAAAAGGGGCAAAAAAATTCCCGGGATCAAAGATGCCCGGGAATTTTCGGCAGGGAAGGGTTTAACGGCCCTTCCTCATTTTTTCGATATAATCGAGGATCAGTTCGACGGCGGCGTCTACGCCAATGCGCCCTGCGTTGATGCACATATCGTAGTGGTTGGCCTTGCCCCAGACCTGGCCGGTGTAGTAGTTGTAGTAAGTCGCGCGCTGTTTATCCATTTTTTCGAGCGCGGAGGGGATTGATTTGCCGGAAATTTCGTAATCGCCGATCGTGCGCAGGCGGGTTTCGCGGTCTTCCATGGAGCCGGTGATGAAGAAGTCGTAGCGGTTGGTATACTCGCGCAGGACGTGGTCGGCGCAGCGGCCGACAACGACGCAGGGGCCCATATCGGCGAGTTCGCGGATCACGTTTGCTTGGGCGAGGTAGAGCTGGTCGGTGAGGGACATGCCGTTGGTCCCGGCGGTGCCGAACATGGTGAGGGAATAGAGGAAGCTGTTTGTGGCGCGCTTGTCGAGTTGTTCAAACATTTCCTCATCGAAGCCAGATTTTTTTGCGGCGCGGGTGATAAGCTCGCGGTCATAGAAGGCGATGCCGAGCCGGAGTGCTAATTTTTTACCGACCTCACGGCCGCCGGAGCCGTATTCACGGCCGATGGTAATCACGAGGTTATTCTTCATAGGTGGAACGCCCCTTTCTCGGGTTTTGGCGAAACGCTGAACGTTTCTTACAATTTAATGATAGCGCAAAACCATATTTTTGTCAAGGCTGCACAGAAAATTTTTCCTTTTCCGCTTTCGTCCTGCCCTGCTCCCAGGGGGCGCTGCCCCCTGGACCCCCGCGCCTGTGCGGCGGGCACCAGAGGGGCTAGCCCCTCTGGACTCCCGCTATCGCCTGCGGGCGGGACGGGAGAAGCGCGCTGCGCGGGCCCGTCGCGCCTCCGTCCCCGCCGCAGCGGTATTAAAAGTTTTACTCGATTTTTTTCAAAAAATCGCGGGTGTTCCGAGGGCAGAGCCCTCGGCGGGGTGCAGGGGCAGCGCCCCTGCGGGCAGAGCAGTATCAGCGCCCCTGCGGGCAGAGCAGTATCAGCGCAGACGGGATTGGAGCTTCGCACGGATGGCCGCGATTTCTGCCTTCCCTTCGCCCGTTGCAGCAATGCAGACCGCGTAAGTCGCCGCGCCCGCGACCACTGCGGACACCAGCCGCAGCAGGTTGCTGACAGGCAAATGAGTGCATCCGAATGCCGCCGCCCCGCAAAGTGCCGAGGAAAGTAGGATTTTTACCAGCGACGCCGGTGCAATCCGGAACAGGAAGCGTTTGCGGACACGGATGGCAGTGAGGAGAAAATAACTGGCAAACGCGATGACCGACCCCAGTGCTGCCGCAAGGTAACCCGCCGTGCGGATCAGGATGATCGAAGCAATGACCTTGATCACAGCGGCTGCGGCGCTGTTTTGTAAAATGGCACTTGTCTGCTGCTCAAGCTCGTAGGCTTTGTTGGCATACTCGGTGAGCCCCATGAACAGCATCGCACAGGAGGTGTAGATGATCACCGGGAAGCCGGCTTCATACCCTTCGGCGAACAGGAAATCCGAGAGCGGATAGGCGAGCGCTGACAGCCCGCACACAGCAGGGGCCGCAATCAGCAAGTAGAGGCGGACGCCGCTGTCAAGCAGGGGCTTGGCCAGCGCCTGCCCGCCCTCCCGCCACGCGCGCAGCACGTTCGGGTAGACCCCGCGCATGATGCCGACCGAAAGCATGTTGAAAATGCTGGTTGCAATGGAGTTGTTGTTGCTGTAGACCGCAAAGACCCCGTCCCCGTAGATGTTTACAACTAAGATGCGGTCGATCTGGTTGAGCAGCGCCACCGAGATCGAAACGCCCATCAGCGGTACGCCGTATTTGAGGAATTTTTGCAGCAACGCTTTGGAAAAGTACCGCAGCCGCACAACCTGCGGGAACGACAGCACCAGCGCTGCCCCCAGCCCCGCAATGCCGTCCGCCGCGATTGCCGCGAGAAGTGCCGGGGCAGGGGAGGGGAAATTTGCCGCCCCCCCAACCAGCGCGTAGGCAACCCCAAGCTTCATCAGCGCCGACAGCAGCGACAGCCCGACAGAAGCCCGGATGCGCCCAAGCTGCACCAGCGCTGCGTTCAGGATCTGGAAACAGGTGTAGCTCATGAACATCGGGATTGCAAGGAAATAGGCGCTGCGCCCAGTGGTGAGCGCGGTCACGCAGTAGCCCGCCGATACCAGCGCGCACAGCAGCAGGTAGACGGTTGAAACCGTGGAAAACAGCTTTTCCCCTTTGTCTGTGCGGTATTCCTCGGCAACATAGCGGGTTGCGGCGTTTGCCATCCACCCCGCCAGGATCAAATAGCACAGCTGGATGCTTAAATTGATGGAATTAAAGAAGCCGTTCGCTTCCTTTAGGAAAATGTGCGAGTACAGCGAGCTGACCAGCATCAGCAGCAGCCCCTCCGCGATTTTCGCGGGCAGGAACAGCATTGCGTCCCGCGTCATGGTATTCTTTTGTGGCACAGTGGCGAATCCCCCTGCAATTCTTTTTGTTTCTTTAGTGTACCACATCCGCGCGGGAAATGCAATTTTTTGCTGGGATCTTCCGGTAAAAGGCGGCGCAGGCGCTGGGGAAGGCTGGCTGCGCCGGGAATGACAGCTGGCTTTGGACGTAAAAAAGCTCCCATTCTGTGGAATGGGAGCTTTTCAGGCGGCCAATTAGTCCTCAATGTCGAGGTAATCCTCAAGGTCCTTGAGCAGGTCGGACGCGTCGACATCGTCCTCGACTACCAGGCTGAGGGGCTCGTTGAGCGACAGCAGGAACATGCCCAGCAGGCTCTTCGCGTCTACCATGCCGCTCTTGCCGTGGATCCAGATATCATAAGAATACTGGGTCACAATGCGGTTGATCTTCTGAATATCGTCGGTGTTCTTTACCTTAATTGCTCTGGTCATTTTACAAACCTCCAATTCTTATGTACAGGTTGGTTTTGCTTCTGTAATCATTATATCATGCCTGCCCAAAAAGAAAAGCTTTATTTTCCGGATTTTGAAAATTTCAGCGTTTTTCTGGATGCCTGCGGTTTTGCCACTTCGATTTAGTGCTTTTTAACGAATAGTTGGTTTTATATTTGTGCAAAATACATAGAAAACGGCCGCGTTTTCAGAATGATTGACAAGAATTTCGATACAGCATGCCCCTGTGCATGCGCTGGGGTGTATGAAAAAGATCCCTGCGAATGAAAAGTTTATCTTGACCACGGCGCTTTTAGCTGCTAAAATGTAAAACTGTAGGCGGGGGTTTTCCCCCTGGCTGCGAATCTTTTCATTTGAAAAAGGAAGGTTACACATGAAAGCAAAGAAATTTTTCGCGCTGCTGCTCGCCGTACTGATGGTACTGGGCCTTGCGGCATGTGGCGGCAACGATTCGGGCACACCTGCGGACACGGGTGCCGATGCGCCTGCCGATGCGGGCAGCGATACCCCGGCGGATACCGGCAGCACGGACGGCGGCTCCTATACGGTCGGCATCTGCCAGCTGATGGAGCATGACGCGCTCGACGCGGCGACAAAGGGCTTCCAGGATGCGCTGACCGACAAGCTCGGCGACAGCGTAACCTATGAATACCAGAACGCGCAGGGCGACGCGAACACCTGCTCGACCATTATCAACGGCTTTGTTTCAAGCGGCGTTGACCTGATCCTTGCGAACGCAACCCCGGCGCTCCAGGCTGCGGCTGCGGGCACGAGCGAGATCCCGATCCTCGGCACGGCGGTTACGGAATACGGCGTTGCGCTCGATATCGATAATTTTGACGGCGTTGTAGGCGGCAACATTTCCGGCACCTCCGACCTTGCGCCGCTGGATGAGCAGGCCGCGATGATTCAGGAATGGATGCCGGACGCAAAGACGGTCGGCCTGCTGTACTGCTCGGCGGAGGCGAACTCCCAGTACCAGGTAGATGTGGTGAAGAGCGAGCTCGAAGGGCTCGGCTACACGGCGACGCTGTATGCGTTTGCCGATTCCAACGACCTGTCTGCGGTCTGCACAACCGCTGCGAACGAAAACGATGTGCTGTATATCCCGACCGACAACACCGCTGCGAACAATACCGGGATTGTGGACAACATCTGCCGTCCGCTGAATAAGCCTGTTTTCGTTGGTGAGGAAGGGATTGCGCGGGGCTGCGGCGTTGCGACGCTGTCGATCAGCTACTATGAGCTGGGGTATACGACCGGTGAGATGGCAGCGCAGGTCCTGACTGGCGAGGCGGATATCTCGACAATGCCGATTGGCTACGCTCCGGCTGTCAAGAAGTACAACGCGGATATCTGCGAAGCGCTCGGGATCACTGTGCCGGAGGGCTACGAGGCGATTGAGGCTGCGGAGTAAGCGCCGGACATGATTTTCCGGTGGGCGTCCCAGGCACGGCCCCGCCGCTGATTTCCGAAGGGGCTGGCGCCGGGGATGTTTCCGGTCATATAAAATTAAAAAACCGGCGAAAAAGGGCTTCCCTTTTCCGCCGGTTTTTGCTATAATCATATTATCTATGTGCATTTGTTTGGAGGGGTTTCTTTGATTTCAACCATCTTAGGAAGGCTGGGCACGCTGCCGGGCGCTATGCCGGGCGCGGTTGCGCAGGGCCTGATATGGGGCATTATGGCTATTGGCGTATACCTTACTTACCGCATTTTAGACGTTGCCGACCTGACAGTCGACGGCTCGTTCTGTACGGGTGGGGCGGTCTGCGTGATGATGATGCTTGCCGGGCATAATGTGTGGGTGAGCATGGCGGCGGCGCTGGTTGCGGGGCTGCTGACCGGGCTGGTCACCGGCATTTTCCATACCTTTATGGGGATACCGGCGATCCTTGCCGGTATCCTGACCCAGTTGTCGCTTTATTCCATCAACTTAAAGATTATGGGTAAGTCTAACCAGGCGATCAATGTGGACAAGCTGGATTTGCTGGTGTCCCTGCGTTGGGTCAAGGAGGCCGCGCTGCGCAACCCGCTGGCGATGGTCACGGTGATTACGGTTGCGCTGATCGCGCTGCTGTATTGGTTCTTTGGCACGGAGCTGGGCTGTGGGATCCGCGCGACCGGCTCCAACCCGAACATGGGCCGCGCGCAGGGCATCAATACCGATTTCAACGTTGTGCTCGGGCTGATGCTGTCAAACGGGCTGGTCGCGTTTTCCGGCGCGCTGCTCGCGCAGTATCAGGGATTCGCGGATGTGAGCATGGGGCGCGGCGCGATCGTCATTGGGCTTGCGGCGTGCATCATCGGCGAGGCGGTATTCGGCCGCATTTTCCACAATTTTGCGCTGCGGCTGCTGGCAGTCGCCTTTGGTTCGATCATTTATTACATCGTCGTGCAGGTTGCGCTGGCATTTATCCCGGATGCGAATATGCTGAAACTGCTTTCGGCGCTGGTGGTTGCGATCTTCCTTGCGGTCCCGTACTGGAAGGGAAAATATTTCTCCAAGGGGGGCAAAAAGTGATGCTGGAAATCAAAGGGATCCATAAAACCTTCAACGCGGGGACGATCAACGAAAAAACTGCGCTGAATGGGATTGACTTAAAGCTGGAGCCCGGCGACTTTGTCACGATTATCGGCGGCAACGGCGCGGGCAAGTCTACGATGCTCAATGCAATTTCGGGCGTTTTCCCGGTTGACAAGGGCTCGATTGTGATCGGTGGGACGGATGTGACCGCGCTCCCGGAATATAAGCGCGCACGGTTCCTCGGGCGCGTGTTCCAGGACCCCATGATGGGGACGGCCGCGAATATGGGGATTGAGGAGAACCTGGCGCTGGCGGCGCGGCGCGGCGAGCACCGGACCTTCCGCAGCGGCATTACGGGTAAGGAGCGCGAGCTCTACCGTGAAAAGCTGGCCCCGTTGGGGCTGGGCCTCGAAAACCGCATGACAACCAAGGTCGGTTTGCTGTCCGGCGGGCAGCGGCAGGCGCTGACGCTGCTGATGGCGACGCTCAAGAAGCCCAATTTGCTGCTGCTTGACGAGCATACGGCGGCGCTTGACCCCAAAACGGCGGATAAGGTGCTTCAGCTGACCGATGAGATTATACGGCGCGAGGAATTAACCGCTCTAATGGTTACGCACAATATGCGCAACGCAATCACCTACGGGAACCGGCTGATTATGATGAATGAGGGCCGGATTGTCGTTGATATCAAGGGCGAGGAAAAGAAAAATTTGCAGGTTTCAGATTTGCTGCGGAAGTTCAATATCGAGAACGACCGGATGCTGCTGAGCGAGTAAATAGGGTTTGGAACGTGGCGCCTGCCGGTCGGGCGCTGCGTTTTTTTTGTGCAAATAAGAAAACCACTCGCCAGATGAGTGGTTTTCTGGGTTTACGGATGAAGCTTTTTCGGAGTGGCGCAATGTTTTGTCCGCGTTTTACGCTCTTGTGGTTGCCTTTTATGACAGCACGGATAGGATGCTGCTTATCCGATAAAAGCAACCTGCTTTTTGATTTCTTCCGCAACTTGATTTTTACTGGCCTCATAGGCGTTTTTATTTTTCTGGAACAGGTTATTCCCGTGCGTATCAATCGATACAATCAGCGGACCGAACTCTTTTACCCGGCAAACCCAAAGCGCCTCCGGCATCCCGAGCTCCTGCCATTCCACCCGCTCGATTGCTTTTACACAGTTGGCCGCTACAACCGCGCAGCCTCCCGGGAACACCAAATGCAGCGCCTTGAATTGCTCGCATGCCTGCTCGGTTTCCGGGCCCATGCCGCCTTTTCCGATCAGGAGCCTTACGCCGGTCTGGCGGACAAACTCTTTCTCGAAGCGTTCCATGCGCATGCTGGTCGTCGGGCCAACCGAAACCATTTCCCAATTTCCGTTGTCGTTTCGGACGATGGGGCCGGCGTGGAAGATCGCAAGCCCGTCAAGGTCTGCTGGGAGCGCGCGGTTCTGCTCGACAAGACGCCGGTGGGCGACGTCGCGGCAGGTAATCAAGCTTCCGTTGAGGTACAGGATATCACCGATGTGGATATCCTCTAAATCTGCGGCGGTAATTGGGGTAGAAAGCGTTTTTTTCATAATGCCACCCCCTTATGGGTAAGTATTTCATAGGAAAGGTCTTTCGCGAAGCGGATAGAGCCGCGGCGGTGGGCCCAACAGCCTACGTTTATCGCAACGCCGATTGCGGAAGGGTGGCGGGCTGCGTGTTCCACATGCACGCCCATTACGGAGGAATCTCCAGACAGACCCTGCGGGCCGATCCCAAGCCTGTTGATCCCGTCTGTAAGCAGCGCCTCCAGCTTTGCAGCCTTTGCGTTTGGGTTGCGGCTCCCGATTTTACGCATCAGGGCTTTTTTGGACAGGACTGCTGCGGTATCCACTGAGGTTGCGATGCCAACGCCAACCAGCAGCGGGGGGCAGGCGTTGACCCCATAAGAAACAATCGCGTCCAAAACATAATCTACAATGCCTTCGTAGCCTGCCGACGGCATGAGCACTTTTGCTGTGCCGGGGAGTGTGCAGCCGCCGCCTGCCATGTAAACGTCCATCGAAAGGCCGCTGTCGCCCGGCACGACCTCCCAATCAACCCAGGGGACCCTGCGCCCGGTGTTGTCGCCGGTGTTAAATTCGTCGAAGGTCTCCACTGCGTTGTGGCGGAGCGGCGCCTGCACGGTGGCGTCCCGTACCGCATTGCGGAGCACCGTTTCCATTGCGCCCAAATAGGGGAATCCGGTTCCGGCCCGCAGGAAGAATTGCAGTACGCCGGTATCCTGGCAAACCGGGCGGTCGAGTGCTAACGCCAGCTCGATATTATCGAACATGGTTTGATAAATGGCTTGCGCCATTGGGTTTGTTTCCCGGCTTTGGAGCTCTGACAGCTTGCCGGATACGTCGTCTGGCAGCCGCTTGGATACCAGCGTGATAAACCGGGTAACCAGCTCTTCCAGCCTTTGGATGTTCTCTTTTTCCTGCATCAATTCTGTGCCCCCTCCATTGGCAGCGTATTTTTTATGATCCTGCCGTTTTTCATAATCAGCTGGGTGTCCAGGATGCTTTCCAGCGTTTGCAGCGGGTCGCCGCGCACGGCAATCAGGTCGGCGTCATAGCCTGCCTGCACGCGCCCAATCCGGTCTGCCAGCCCAACGGCTTCCGCCGCGTCCGACGTTGCCGACCGCAGTATCTCCAAGCTGCCCATCCCCAGCTCGCGCATACAAAGGAGCTCCCTGGCGTTGTCGCCGGCCATGACGCCCATAATGCCGCTGTCGGTCGAAAACGCAAGCCTGACCCCTGCGTGATATGCTTTTTTCACGCTTTCAAAGTGCTGCTGCCCCTTGCGCCGGATGGATTCCAGCACCTGCGGCGTTTTCAGCGCGGCCAACGCTGCGGAAGGCTCCCTTGGCGGCGAATGCAGGGTCGGATACAGGAAAATCCCGTGCTTGAGCATGAAGTCAATACAGCCGTCGTCGATCCCGGTGCCATGCACGATCCGGTCAACCCCTGCATGGAGGGAATCCAGGATGGGCTTCGCCCCGCGGGCGTGTACACTGACCGAGAGGCCCGCCGAATGCGCTTCCTCCACCGCTGCGCGCAGCTCCGGCATGGTAAACTCGCTGCGCTCGGTATTCCGCCCCGGCATACGCATCGGTGCGCTCATTTTGATTTTAATGTGGTTCACGCCATGCCACAGCAGCGTACGCACTGCGCCGCGCATCCCGTCCGCGCCGAGCGCTTCCAGCCCCAGGCCGGGGAAATGGCTGCGCCCGGCGGTGATCTGTTTGCCGCAGACATAGGCGGACGGCCCTTCAATAATCCCCTGGGCGATTGCATCCCGCAGCGCAAGATCCACATAGCCGGCCCCGCCGCCGTCAAAAACCGTGGTGAAGCCGGAAAGTAGCACCTTTTTCGCGGTGTGCGCCCCGCGGAACGCGAGGTAGGCCATGCCGTTTTCCAGTTCGCCGCCGCCCGGGGTGCGGTCGTTGAACTGGATGTCCCGGTCGGGCACCTCGTACAGCAGCAGGTGCATATGGCAGTCGATCAGCCCCGGCAGCAGCGTGCAGCCCTGCAAATCGATGGTTTCAAGCTGCCAGTCGGTTTTTTTGTCCTGCTCGCGCACTTCTATGATCCTGCCGTGATCCACGATGACCGAGCAGCCCTTCAGCAGCGTATCGCTTTGCCCGTCAAATACCGCGGCATTTTTTAAGACGATCATTCTTTATCTGCTCCTTTTGAAAATGTAGTGGCCCTTATAAAATCCCGATCCCCTCCTTGATCAAAACTTGCTGGCGGATTCGGTTCCCTGCGCGTTTTCCCCACGGTTATTCAAACAAATATTTGTAATTGGAAAGCACGGAATCATATGCCTCAATCAGCTCTTTTGAACGTTCCGGGGAATTGTTTTGCAGCAGCCCCGGCGTATCCCGCTTGATAATTCGTTCCCGGCGGGCAAACCGAACGTGCTGCAAACCGACAAGCCGCCGGAGCCTTAGAGCCTATCCAGAAATGATCCGCACACAGCTTGCTGGTATCTTAATCCGTCATGCAGCGCCGCTTCCCCTTGCAATCCACAAAGGATTCCTGCGGGAAACCGGCTTCGCCTGACGAAAAATCTGACGGCGCAATCTGCGCACGTCTCATTATGGGATCGGCTCTTAAACACAGGAGGGGGAGGGAAGCCGCCCCAGTCCGGGAACAGCTTGCAGCGGGAGACCCGTGCTGATTGGGACGGGGCTGTGCCAAAAAGGCTGTATGCGGTTGTATATAGGCGCATGGCGGTAAAATTTTGCCTCGTACTGGAAATCCAGCCCGATTTGGAGTATACTATACGTAACCACAAGAAAACGGGGGACGCAACATGAAAATCATGGCCATTGATGGCAACAGCATTTTAAACCGCGCCTATTACGGCATCAAGCTGCTGTCCAACCACGAAGGGCTGTTCACCAACGCGGTCTACGGCTTCCTGTCGACCTATTTCCGGCTTGAGGAGGAGGAAGTGCCCGACCGGACGGTCGTCTGCTTTGACCGGCGGGAAAAGACCTTCCGGCATGTAAAATTTGACACCTACAAGGCAACCCGGAAGGGGATGGATGAAGAGCTGGCGATGCAGCTGCCAGTGATCAAGGATGTACTGGACGCGATGGGGATCACCCGCTGCGAGCTGGCGGGCTACGAGGCCGACGACCTGCTCGGCACGATCAGCCGGCGCTGCGCGGAGCACGGTGATACCTGTGTGGTCGTGACCGGTGACCGTGACAGCTTACAGCTGGTGCGCGAGGAAGTGACTGTCCGGCTGGTCAGCACCCGGCAGGGGCAGACGACCTATCGCACGTATACCCCGGCTTCCTTTGAGGAGGAATACGGCTTCCCGCCGCTGCGCCTGATTGACCTGAAGGCGCTGATGGGCGACAGCTCGGATAATATTTCGGGCGTGCCGGGGATTGGGGAAAAGACGGCGCTGGGGCTGGTGCGGACGTTTGGCAGCCTGGACGGCGTATATCAGAATTTGGACGACCCGTTTATCAAGAAGGGGCAGCGCCAGAAGCTGCGCGACGGCGAGCAGGCGGCGCGGGATTCGTACTGGCTCGCGACGATCGACCAGGATGTGCCGCTCGAGCTCGACCCCTGCGCGCTGCCGGAGCAGTTTATTGACGAGGGCGCGCTGTACGCGCTGCTGACGCGCCTGGAATTTAAGGGGTTCATCAAGCGGCTGGGGCTGAGTGCGGACCCCGCCTTGCCGGAAGCGGCTGCGCCGTCTGACGCGTCGCGGTGTACGGGCTGTGAGGAAGCGTTTGCGCTGCTGCGCGAGATTGCGGGCGCGGAACGCGTTGCGGCGACGGCCAGCCGGGATTTATCGGCGCTGTGCCTGCTGCCGGCGGGCGGGATGGCGCATGTCCTTGCGGAGCAGGATTTTACCGGTGACGAGTGGCATGAGATCCTGCGGCGGCTGTTTTCGGGCGCGGTGCGGCTGGTTATGCACGATGCGAAGGATGTGCTCGGTGCGCTGATGCGGCGGGGCGGTGAACCGGCGGGGGTGGTGTTTGACACTTGCCTGGGGGCGTACCTGCTGAATCCTGCGGAGGGCAGTTATGCGCTTGACCGGGTCGCGCTTTCTTATCTAAACCGGGAGCTGCCGGAGCCGGTGTTCGAGAAGGAGGATGCCTTCTCACCGTTGGGCGGCGCGGAGGAAGCGGCTGCGGCAATGGCGCAGCGCACTGCGGCGGTAGACGCGCTTTATCAGGAAATGGCGGCGAAAATTGAGGGGTCCGGCATGGAACGGCTGTATTTCGACATCGAGCTGCCGCTGATGACGGTGCTTGCGGAGATGGAGACGGTTGGCGCGGGGCTGGACCCTGAGCAGCTGCGGACGTTCGGCGACGGGCTGGACTTGGAAATTGGGCGGCTGACGCGTGAAATTTACGAGGACGCGGGCAGTGAATTCAATATCAATTCGCCTGCGCAGCTGGGAACCGTGCTGTTTGAGACGCTGGGGCTGCCTGCTGCCAAAAAGACAAAGACGGGCTATTCAACGAGTGCGGATATTTTGGAAAACCTGCGCCCCCACCATCCGATCATTGGGAAAATCCTTGATTACCGGCAGCTTAGCAAGCTGAAAAGCACTTACGTAGAGGGGCTGCTCAAGCTGGTCGACCCGCGGGACGGGCGGCTGCACACCCATTTTCAGCAGACGGTCACGGCGACGGGGCGGTTAAGCTCCACGGAGCCAAACCTGCAAAATATCCCGGTGCGCACCGAGCGCGGGCGGGAAATGCGGCGGATGTTTGTTGCGAAAAGCCGGGAGCATGTGCTGGTAGACGCGGATTATTCGCAGATCGAGTTGCGGGTGCTGGCGCACATTTCGGGGGACGAAGCGATGATCGAAGCGTTCCGTAGCGGGCAGGACGTGCATGCGCTGACTGCGTCGAAGGTATACGGGGTACCGCTCGAGGAGGTGACGGCGCAGATGCGTTCATCCTGCAAGGCGGTCAACTTCGGGATTGTATACGGGATTTCGGATTTTTCGCTTGCGCAGGACATCGGGGTTACCAAGAAGGAAGCGGCGGCATTTATTGCGAGCTATTTGGAGACTTACCCGGGGGTCAAGCGGTATATGGATGAGATCAAGGCGTCGGCAAAGGAAAGCGGCTATGTGGAGACGTTGTTTGGGCGGAGGCGTTACTTGCCGGAGCTCAAGAGCAGGCAGTTTAATGTGCGGTCGTTTGGGGAGCGGGTGGCAATGAACACGCCGATCCAGGGGACAGCGGCGGATATTATTAAGATTGCGATGGTGCGGGTGCGCAACCGTCTGCGCGAAGAGGGTCTGGAAAGCCGTTTGATCTTGCAGGTGCATGACGAGCTGATTTTGGAGTCGCCGCTTGTGGAAGCGGGGCGGGCGGAGCAGCTTTTGCGCGAGGAGATGGAGGCGGCGTTTTCGATGCAGGTGCCGCTGGTCGCGGAGGCGCACAGCGGCTACGACTGGTACACTGCGAAGGGTTAGTGCCTGTGCGCTTGGCGCGCTTGGGGCTCTGCCCCAAACCCCGGCGCCTGCGCGGCGGGCGCCAGGGGGACTCGCCCCCCTGGACCCCCTTCTCCGCCTGCGGGCGGGACGGGGGCTGGGATGCTGCCTGCCGTTCGTGCTCTATGGCCAGCCCGCCATTATGGCAGCGGGCTGGCCGGTATCCTGCCCGGCAGGGCTTTTTCAGTGTGGGGCAGGGTTTTTGAAGGATTTTTTAGTTGGTGTTATAAACAATATTTGGGGAGTGGTTTTATGGAGACTGTTTTATTTATCTGCACCGGAAACACCTGCCGCAGCCCAATGGCAGAAGGTTTTTTCCGCAGCCAGGAGGGCGAAGCGCGTACTGGGCTTGCCGCTGCCTCCGCCGGGCTGTACACGACCGGCGGTATGCCCGCGTCCGAGTTTGCCGTGACCGCTGCCCGTGAGCGCGGCGCGGATATCAGCAACCATCATTCGCGGCTGCTGAATCAGGGTGTTTTGGACAACGCGAAGTACATTTTCTGCATGACGGCGGCGCACTATGACCATCTTTTAGAGCAGTATCCCGGGGTGCGTGAAAAAACGTACCTGCTTGCGGATGAAGATATTGCCGACCCGTTCGGCGGGGATCTGATGACCTACCGCATTGCTGCCGACGAGATTTATGAAGCTGTCCGCATCATTATCTCCAAGCTTTCCAAATGAAGATTGTTGCAATGGAGGAATGCCATATTATGGGCATTTCGGAGGTGGAAAGGCAGTGCTTCCGCGAGCCGTGGAGCCCGGATGCGCTGCGCGAGGAGCTTGGCCGCGGCATTTTTCTCGCTGCGGTCGAAGGCGGTACGGTTGCGGGCTATGCGGGATGCCAGACCGTGCTCGACGAGGGGTATATTACAAACGTCGCCGTCCTGCCTGCTTTCCGCCGGCAGGGGATCGCGGGGGCGCTGATCGCCGAGCTGCTGCGCTGCGCGGAAGGGCTTTCGTTCGTCACGCTTGAGGTGCGCGCGTCCAACGCGGCGGCAATCGCGCTTTACGAAAAATACGGCTTCGAGCCGGTCGGGACACGGCGCGGATTTTATCGCCAGCCGGTAGAGGACGCGTTGCTTATGACGCGGCGGCTGCGGTGACTGTCCGGCGCTGCGTCTCAAAAACAGGATGATAAAAAGGAGTTACAGCCCTTATGGAATTGCATTTTCGGCACGTAAGCGCGGAAGACCCGCAGCTTTTATCGCTGACCGGGCAGCTTGACTGCTATTTTCGGGAGAAATACGGCAGCCTTACCCTGAAATATGAGAAGCATCACGATTTATCGTCGCTCGACTGCCGGATGCTGGCCCTCTTTGGCGAGGCTGCGGCAGGCTGCGGCGGCTGGCGGCGTATGGACGGGGAAACTGCGGAGATCAAGCGGATTTTCGTCCTCCCGGAGCACCGGAGGAAGGGGATTGCCTGGACGCTGCTGCGGGTGCTGGAAAACGACGCGGCGCGGCAGGGCTGCACGCGGGTGGTGCTTGCAACGGGCGCAGAGGAGTACGGCGCGCTGGCGTTCTATCAATCCTGCGGCTACCATTTTTGCGAAGGGTTCGGCGATTTTGCTGGCGACCCGGTCTGCGCCTGTATGGAAAAGCTGTTTTAACCGGACGGCTTTTGGAATTATTATAAACATGATATTTTCGGAGAAATCGTATGAGGATATTAGCAATTGAATCATCCTGTGACGAGACGGCGGCGGCGGTGGTCGAGGACGGACGGCGCGCGCTGTCAAACATCATCGATTCGCAGGTCGAAACCCACGCGCTGTATGGCGGGGTCGTGCCGGAAATCGCGTCGCGCGGGCATATGCAGGCCGTGGCGCGGGTGGCGGAAGCGGCGCTGCGCGAAGCGGAATGCGGGCGTGAGGATATCGACGCTGTCGCCGCAACCTGCGCGCCGGGGCTGATCGGTGCGGTGCTGGTGGGGGCGAACTTTGGAAAAGCGCTGGCGCTAGGGCTGGGGAAGCCGTTTATCCCGGTACACCATATCCGGGGGCATATTGCGGCAAATTATCTTGCGTTCCCGGAGTTGGAACCGCCGTTTTTGACCCTTGTCGCGTCGGGGGGCCATTCGCTGCTCGTAATGGTGCGCGGCTACACCGATTTTGAAATCCTCGGCGGGACGCGCGACGACGCGGCGGGTGAAGCGTTCGATAAGGTTGCGCGGGTACTCGGGGCGGGATACCCGGGCGGGCCGAAAATCGACGCGCTGGCGCGGAAGGGGGACGCGGGAAAATACACGCTCCCGCAGTCCCACGTGAAGGACGCGCCGCTGGACTTCTCGTTCTCCGGCCTAAAAACGGCAGTCATCAACCTCGCGCATCACGCGGAGCAGAAAGGGGAAACACTCGACCGTGAAGCGCTGGCGGCAGCTTTCCAGCGCGCGGTGGTCGATACCCTTGTCCTGCGGCTGCGGCTGGCCATGCACGAGACCGGCGCTAAGAAGCTTGCCTGTGCGGGAGGCGTCGCGGCAAATTCGGCCTTGCGGGCGGCGTTGGAAAACCTTGCGGGGGAGGAGGGCTGCGGGCTGTACCTGCCGCCGCTCGGGCTGTGCGGGGACAACGCCGCAATGATCGGCGCACAGGCATTTTACGAATACCAGGCGGGGAATCTCGGCGCTTCCGGGCAAAACGCATACGCAACAGCCGAAATCACCGAGGATATTTGTCGGAAACGCGGCTGAATAGGGCTGGATTTTTGCTTAAAAATTTAGTACAATAATAATGTTCCGGACAACCCGCGGGCCCCATGCGTCAAAACAGTAAACCCACGCCATGCCGCATCGATCTAAGAAACGCCTGCTGCCATGTATACCGCCCAGCCCGCCGCCGTTTTGGCGGGCTGGGCCATTGGGCACGAACGGCAAGAAAAATCCCCGTCCCGCCCGCAGGCGAGAAAGGGAGTCCAGAGGGGCGAGCCCCTCTGGCGCTGCCCGCGCAGGGCCGGGGTCCGGGGCAGAGCCCCGGCGCCCGCAGGCGAGAAAGGGAGTCCAGAGGGGCGAGCCCCTCTGGCGCTGCCCGCGTAGGGCTGGGGTCCGGGGCAGAGCCCCGGCGCCC
>QXXE01000073.1 GCA_009911355.1 Clostridiaceae bacterium
CTCATTAGATTGAGGAAAACCTCGTGTGTTTGGCTTCCTTTGCTTCGGTTTTGTTCAGTTTTGAGGGTGCGGAGACAATATCCGGCCCTTTAGCGCTCCCTGCAGGGGAGATACGCACCATTAGCTCAGTTGGTAGAGCAACTGACTCTTAATCAGTGGGTCCACGGTTCGAGCCCGTGATGGTGTACCAACCCTTTTCTGTGGAAAGGGGCTGCAAGGCGCTGCAAACGCAGCGGTTATGCGGGGGAGGTTCCATGTGGCCCGTTGGTCAAGCGGTCAAGACGGCGGCCTCTCACGCCGCAAACGGGAGTTCGATTCTCCCACGGGTCACCAAAACCTTAAAAATTGGCATTCAGCAGCCAGGTATAAAAGCCTGGTTATCGGAAAAGCTTTATAGGCTATGAAAATGGCCCGGTAGCTCAGCTGGTTAGAGCGCTAGCCTGTCACGCTAGAGGTCGTGGGTTCGAGCCCCATCCGGGTCGCCATTTTTAATTGCCTCTGTAGCTCAGTCGGTAGAGCAGGGGACTGAAAATCCCCGTGTCGGTGGTTCGATTCCGCCCGGAGGCACCATTTTGAGATTTCCGGCTCCTTCGGAGTTCTCATTCCTTTTTTGAGAGAACACCTCCAATCTCCTTTTCCATCTCTTTCTCACCGTTCTCTCATTTGCCCCGCCTTGTGCGGGCCATGCGGATGTAGCTCATCTGGTAGAGCGCCACCTTGCCAAGGTGGAGGTAGCGAGTTCGAGCCTCGTCATCCGCTCCAAATTTAAACCGCTGTTTTTGCTATGAAATGGCGGTTTTTTTGTTGTATACTGGAAGCCTGCTCGCTAGGCGGATAGTTTCCGAAAAACTGCTGTATTCTAGCAAATTTTTTGTGATTAGAAAGTGTATTGCTTGTTGGTGAGGCTCTTCCGGCATTGCTGGGGGAGCCTATCGCGTTTATTCCTCGATCTCCAATGCATTTTCCAGCAGTAAGCAAATGAGCTCATTGCGGGAGCGGTTTGGTTTCCTTTGCGATCTTGTCAATTTGGTTGAATTTAGTTTTCCGCATCTGGACTGAAAACACCGTGGATAGAAAAGCAACCACCGTTACCGGCTAGTTTTTTGCGAAAACTCCATATTTGAACAGGGAGCAGCTGGGACAGGACTGCTCCCTGCTTCTGCAAAAATAATTCCATAAACTATGCTAGTAGTATTGACAAAGCCACAAGACTGTGGTAGTGTATAAACAGAGGATGACACTACCGCAGTCTTGTGAAGGGAGGGCATAGACCATGAAATTATTTGACTCTGAATTGAAGGTGATGGGGGTGCTTTGGCGTGAAGGCGACTGCACTGCCAAGCATATCTCCGATGTTTTGAAAGCGGAGGTTGGCTGGAACATGAACACCACCTATACGCTGGTCAAGCGATGTATCGGCAAGGGCGCGATCGAACGCAGCGAGCCGCATTTTATGTGCCATGCATTAGTAGCAAAGGAAGCTGTGCAGGAGGCTGAAACCAATGAGCTCATCGACAAGATTTACGACGGTTCAGCAGACCAGCTGTTCGCGGCGCTGCTCGGACGGAAAAAGTTATCTGCGGAGCAGATCGAGCAACTGAAACAGATCGTCGGCGACTGGAACGGGGTGGGGGAATGAGCCTGCTGCAAATGAGCATACAGGGCGGGGCGCTTATCTTCACGGCGGCAGTGGTGCGCTTGGGTGCGAAAAACCGGCTGCCGAGACGTACCTTCTTGGCGCTGTGGTGGATGGCGTTCGCGCGGCTGCTGATCCCGCTCTCGGTACCGTCCCCATTCAGCGCGTATAACGCGGCTTACAATCTCACGGGATACGGCGCAGCCCCGCAAGTGCAGGCCACACCCACTCTGGCAGCGCAGGCTGAAACAGCGGCTTCAGCGGCTGCCGTACACTGGGCAACTCCGGTTTGGACGCTGGTTTGGGCGTTCGGCGCAGTGCTGCTCGCGGCCTATTTTATCAGCGGTTATGTGTATTTCCGGTCTAAATTTCGTTTTTCACTGCCAGTCATGGACAGTTTCGCGCTGGAATACGTGCAGGGCCAGCGGCTGCGCCGCAGAGTCAGGCTGCGGCAGTCGGAAATGGCGGGCGTACCGATGACCTATGGTATCCTACGCCCGGTGATCCTGCTGCCAAAGGGTATGGACTGGTCAGATGAGGGACAGATCCGGTGCGTTCTGGCGCACGAAATGACCCATATCCGCCATTTTGACACCCTCTGGAAGCTGATTTCGACAGCGGCGCTCTGCCTGCACTGGTTTAACCCGCTTGTCTGGATGCTATGCGTGCTGTTTGGGCGCGACTTGGAGCTGTTCTGCGATGAATGCACCGTGCGGCAGTTGGGCGGTGCGTCCAGACAGGCTTACGCAATGGCGCTGATCCGGTTGGAGGAGCGGAAAAGCGGCTTGCAGCCGTTTGGCAGCTGCTTCAGCCGGAATTCAACTGAGGAAAGGATACGTTCAATTATGCGATTGAAAAAGACTTCCGTTGCGGCCCTTTTGGCAGCGGTGCTGCTGGTTGTAGGGGTGACGGCGGCGTTTGCAACCTCGGCGGAGCGCACAGGGATGGCTGCGGCGGATGCCGAGATGGTCAGGCGGTTCCAGTTCCACGGCTGGGAAAATATGACGGTTTCCGCATTCCGCGAGCGCGCAGAGGTGTTGCTCGATGAACCGGAAATGCACGAATGGTGGCTGCGCATTGAGGGAAACAGCGAATATTACGAGTTGCAGGACACTGACCCACTATGCGAATTCCTGTACCACATCCTCAATGAGCTGACAGCGGAGCGGTGGAAGTCGAGGGAGCACGGCGGTGCGTCTGTCAAAGGTTTCCCGCAGTCGTTTGACCCGGCGACGTTCGAGTATTTCTTCCGTATGGACATCCTTGAACCAGAGAGCTTGACCGTTGGAGAGTACCACAAGGCGATGCACGGAATGTGGGACGACATGGATAAGGTGCTCGAAAAGCTAAGTTATGCGCAGTGCCAGGACGGGCACTATATGCGGGAATACTTGGCGGAGGAACAAAAGAAGGTCTGCGGTCAGTGGAGCAGCGAAGCGCTGCGCATTGAAATCCTGTCAGTTTCGTATCAGCCGGCTAGTGTGGCAGGGCGATCGTCTAATACAGACCTGGACGGATACACGGAAGCGGAAGGGCGGGCGTCGTATATTGAGACGGAGCGGTTCCCGGGCGATATGGACGCAAAGCCAGGGCAACGCTCAGACGCTGACCTAGGCAGCTATACAGAGCAGTTGCCCGATGAAAAAGAAACACAGATATCGCGAGGGCTACCCGGGGAGGCTACAGGCAGTTCCGATAGGAATGACGCTGTTGTAGTTAAAGATGACGGAACGGGCAGGCGTGCAGAGGATGCTGTGCGCGCCTGGCCCCCCGCCACAAAAGCGGATTATGATTCCGCTTTGCAGCTGAAAGTATCAGGTTACAAAGACATGACACTCGAAAAATTCAATGCATCGCTGCTGGAATGGAGCAACCAGAATCATGAGCGGTCGGAGCGGATCGCCTGCTCGCTTGGCTATGGCGAGATGTATGACGAAGCAGGGCTGACCGATGAGGAACGCGAATTTATCGCGCTGACCTGGTTTGCGTCGGGGCTTGAGAACGGCGAAATGGTGCGCAGCCACTACACAGGGAGTTTGCAGGACCCATTGCTCACCGGAACTACCTGCTCTGTGTCGTTCCATGAGCCCGGGCTACGGGATGCATGGGCTGAATTGTGGTATCAGTATTCCTATCACATTACAGACAAATCGAACGTTACCGTCAGAGAGCGTGACCAATGCATCGGCGGGTTTGCCCGCAGCGTGCAACAATACTGGCAGGACGCCGATGCAAAGGAGCTGCTGCATGCAAACAAAAATGATATGGTTCGGCTGCTGCAAACCCTTGCAGAGGAGAACAGTACCGAAAAGGTGCGCATACAGGTCAGCGCAGACGGAGTTTCTTATGAGAAGATGGACGAACCGCTTATCGATTCGTAAACACATGAAAAGGCAAGCCGGAAGGGCTTGCCTTTTCTGTACAGTAAAAGAAATATCCGCTTTCAAACAGCTGCTCCGAATCCCCCGCGTCCCGCCCGCAGGCGATGAAAGGGAGTCCAGAGGGGCGAGCCCCTCTGGCGCTGCCCGCGTAGGGCCGGGGGTCCAGGGGGCAGCGCCCCCTGGCGCCCGCTGCGGAGGCGATCAAAAGGGGAACAGAGAGCCCCCGACGCGCTTGATCGCCTGACGCAGCGGCAGGCGGCGGGGACAAACGTCCTCGCACTCGCCGGTCTTGCAAGGGCACAGCAGCGCCTTTTTGAGCGATTTTTTCAGCGCCTTCCGGCGTGCGCTGTCCGCGTCCTCAAGGCCGCAGAGAAGGTCTGCGTCGGTGTAGGCGCAAGGTGCATCAAAGCGCCCAGAGCGGTATTTTTCGCAGGCTTCGGCGCACAGGCCACAATGCAGGCACTCCGAGAAAAACGCGTCCTCAGCGGAGTGCGGGGTCCCAGCGAGCCACAGCCCAGCATCCCGCGCACGTTCGCGCAGCACATTGCGGTCGACCTGCAAGTCGCAGACGCAGGGGAAAGCCGTCAGCGGCGCAAGGTGCAGCATACCGTCCCGCAACGCGTCGGGAAGGTGTGCGTCGCAGGCAAGCATCGGCGTGCCGTTGACCAGCATTGCGCAAGCACCGCAGCTGCCGGTTTCGCAGGAGCACTCAAAGCAGATGCGCTTCGCAGGAGCGCCAGACGCATCCTCCAGCGTTTCACGGGCGTTCAGCGCGTGCAGAAGGTCAACCACCGAACCGCGGAATTTGTCTTCAAAGGAAAAAGTCTGCTCGTAGCTTTCCTTTTTCCCTTTGTCGCGGCGCAATATTGTTACAGTGGGCATGGAACACGCCCTCCTTTTCCTTGTTCTATTTGCCCCTCCGGCACGTTATAGGTTCAACAGGTCTTCCGGGTCGGGGATTGAGGTGAAATCAGCCATCCCATTGGTCATCGCGCGGCGCGGGGAGGGCTCCGGACGGGGGGCCTTTAGCTCTGGGGCAGGTTTTGGCTCCGGGGGCGGCGCGATTTTCGGTGCGGGCGGCGACATCGCGAGGAGTTCTTCTGGGTCAGGCATGAACGCATGCTCGCGAGCATTTTTATACGGTTCGCTGACGGGCTCCATTGAAGGCACCTGCGCAGCGGGTTCTTCGGCGGATTCCGCCGGCTCCGGCGAAGCTGGCGCTTCCGGGGGGAAAGCCGGGCCGGGATCTGCTATGCGATCCTGTGGGGAAACAGGGCTGTCCTGTGACGCAGCAGGCCCAGGGAATGGGATCTCCTGAGATTCCGGTGCGGGAGCGGCCTCCGTGACTGACCCCGGTTCAGGCGCGGCCTGCGCCGGGGAAAAAGGGATTTGGCGGGAAGCCGGGACTTCCGCAAGGTCTGCGGATAATTCACTGCGCAGCGCCAGCTCGTCATAAACGGGAGCGGCGGGGGCAGGCTTTGCGAGCCTGGCGGGCGGGGGCGTGCCGGTGAGCTGGGCAACATAAGCAATAGCAGCGTCCACCTCTTCATCGGACACTTTGGGCTTGACCGTGATTGGGTCGATGTCGAAAAGCCGCAGCTGCTCCATCTCTTCCGGTTCCGGAGGGGCAGGTGGGGCAGTGGGTTCAGCGGGGGAGCCGGGCGGTGAAAGAGGCGCTGTAGAAGCAGCAGGCATGCCAAACGGCATAGAGGGCTCAAGTGGAAGCGTCTGCTCGAGCGGCGCGGGCGCGTCGGTCTCAGACGAAGCAGCCGCTTCAAGCGGTGCAGCGGATTCGAGCGAAACAACTGGCTCAGGCGGTGCTGTGGGTTCGAGCGGAACAACCGGCTCTGGCGGCACAGCGGGTTCGAGCGGAATAACCGGCTCGGAAGGTACATCTGACGCAGCTGGGGCAACGGGCGCGGACAGTGGCGCAGGGCGCGCAGGCGCGTTTGCCCGCCAAAGGTCGTCCTTGAGCGAGGGTTCGGGCGGCGTCTCTTCGCCTTCCACGCCGGATGCGCCGGTTTCCCGGGAAATCAGGTTTTCCGGCGCGACCCCGAAGTCCTGCGCTACAGCTTCCGCCGCCGGGCTCCGCTTCGCGGTTACCTCGATTTTGCCCGCTCGCATTTCAGCCGTCAGCTCGCCGTCCTGCCGCAGCAGCCGGAACGCTGCCGTTGTCAGCATGACCTCGAGCAGCTGGAGCAGGCTGGGTAGGCGCAGCGCAGGATACAGCCCTTCGCCGAGGTCATAGCCCCCGCGCCCGGCCTGCTGGCGCATGACCTTAATATCAAGCAGGCCGCGTTGGAGCAGCTTGGCGGTGCGCTCCCCGGCAAGCGTGCGCTGGATGGTCTCCCGGATGCGGCGCTCGACTGCCGCAGTGGCGCGCGCGCCCTGCGTGCGCCGGAACACGTCCAGCAGCTGCTGAACGGCGGTCACAGCGGAAACAACAGCATATTCGGCTTCGATCGGGTCGGCTTCTGGCAGGCTTTCCGACAGCGCGTCGGCAGCTGCCGCGCCGGTTGTCATCGCCTGCGCGAACGGGAAAGCAACCGCCGTGCCGTGTGCGCATTCGCCCGCCGCATAAAGCCCAGGAAGGGTGGTCTCGCCGTCCCAACCGGTGACCAGGCCGCCCGCGCAGATGGGGAAGCGGCCCTCAACCGGCAGCTGGTCGGGGCTGCGCAGGGCAGCGCCTGCTTCAAAGGCCAGCGCTGTGGCGAGCCCATCGCAGCCGAAGCGGTTTTCCATAAACATCGTATGCATACCGCCGGTGGCAAGAAGCACCGCATCGGCGCTGACGCCCTCAAGGGTGTCGGTGTGCTCATTCAGCAGCACGCCGCCAACGCAGCAGCCCTCGGCGACGGCGAGCCGGAGCAGGCGGTGGTAGGGCAGGAAGCGGACATGCCCGTCGGACTCGCAGCGCAGCAGGCAGCGGCTGAGCGCCTGCATGACTTCATGCCCGCTCAGGTTTTGCGCACCCAGGGCGCGCAGCTGCTGCGCATCCTCTTCGGGCAGGTCGACGCCGGGGAGCCCTGCGCAGCGGTTATAGATGGGCGGCTTTGCAGCCGCAAGCGTGACGCGCTGTCCATGGGATGCCAGCCGAAGCGCTGCCGAGAGCCCCGCGGGGCCTGCGCCGACGATCAAGATATGGCTCATAATGGTTCGCTCCATTCAATCAGGTATTGTTGGGCGTACAAAGGACGCCGTCCTGCCGCCTGCGGGCAGGCTGGGGCTTGGAAAACGGCCGCCCCCAGGCCGGATCGGATAACATAAAATTCTCTGCCCCCTTATCATACCACATTCCGACATTTCCCGCAACTGCCGCTTTGCATCTAGTACTCCATCCGGCCAGAAATCGAACTCGTTCTTGGGCTGGATTTCCGCATGGCTACGTTATCGTCCTTGACGGGCGTCAGCCCGCCTGCGTCCTCTGCCTTGCCCCGCGAAAATCCCGCTCCAAGCCCAAGTCCGCTTTCTGACAGGATGGAGCACTAGCAGGCAGAATGCGCCAGGTTTGCCAGGCCAGCACCTCTGCTTTCTGGCAAATGTATCACCCGAAACGCAGAAGCTATTTGTCCTGGCATAGAACATACAGAGGGTAAAAAATTTTTTTTCAAAACCCCTTGGCAAGCAAGGAAAAATATGCTATACTAAATAAGGTTTCACGGAGACGTAGCTCAGCTGGTCAGAGCGTTCGCCTCACACGCGAGAGGTCGTGGGTTCGAGCCCCACCGTGTCCACCAGAACCGGCCTTGGCTGCTGCCGAAACGCTTTTGGCAGCAGCCAGGAACCAATCGGGAAGCTGTCCGCAGGAGCTTTGGCGCTGCGGGCTTTTCTATCCCCAAAGCACGGTTTTTCCCCTGGCGCAATGGGTGTTCAGGATGGTTTGGAAAATCCGGCAGCGGTAGGAACCGGCAGGGCCGGCCTCCATGCTGTCAGAAAGAAGCGGCAAAAAACTGGCGGGCTGCTGCCCGCCAGTTTTTTTGTTTATCTGCCAATCCCAATTGGGGAGAAGATCAGATACATCACGACAACGACTGCGGAGCCGGCAATGGCCCAAAGTTTGCCGGTTTTCCACGGGGTCATATCCATAATCTTCGCGTCGGGCATCTCCCAATCCTGATCGCGCGGGCAGACCTGGATGCAGACCGCATAAATGGCGCATTCCAGTACAAACAACGCGAAAACAACATACAGGTAATGGAACCGATCAAAGAAGGGGATCACCTTGCTTGCACCATACAGCACCATATGGATGGGGACAACGATTTTCGGGGCAATTGCCGGTGCGCGCTTGGTCAGCAGGCCGAACAGCACGGCAGTCAGCAGCGGCATGGAGAAGAAGCCCCAGCACTCGTTGATGAAATTCATAATACCAGTACCGAAGTACATGACAAACGGGGAAATCGCGATTGCAACAACACCGACAATCGTGCCGAACAGCTGCCCGATTTTGACAACCTTGTTGTTGTCAGCATTTTTGCCCCAGATCGGCTGCCAGACGTTCAGCGTGAAAATCGTAGACGCGGAATTCAGCACCGAGTTGAACGAGGACAGGATCGCGCCGAACATGACAGCGGCAAAGAAGCCCATCAGCGGCTGAGGCATAACCTTCATGACAAGCAGGGGGTAAGCCTGGTCGGCCGCCATGCCGACAGAGGTGTCCATCTGGCCGTTCGCTGCAAGCAGCTGGAAGGCTATCACACCGGGGATTACGATGACAAACACATCAAGGCATTTGAAGAATCCAGCCCAGATCGCGCCCTTCTGGCTTTCAGCGAGGTTTTTGCCGCCAAGCGAACGCTGGATGATCGACTGGTTGGTCGCCCAATAGAACAGGTTGTTCACGAACATGCCGGTAAACAGCAGAGGCCACGGGATTTCAGGCGGCAGCGCGGAGGGCGCTGACCATGCGTTCATCTTTTCCGGGGTTGCGGTGATAAAATGCTGCACGCCAGCAAAGAAACCGCCGCCGTCCAGCTGGCCGAGGGCGATAAAGCCGAGGATCGGGATAGCAAAGCCACCGATAATCAGGCCGATACCGTTAATGGTGTCGGAATAGGCGACTGCCTTCAAGCCGCCGAATACCGCATAGCACATGCCAATCACACCAGTACCGATACAAATCACAGTAATCGCGGTAAAATAGCTGACGCCAAACATGCCCTGGATATCAAAAATAGCCACCAGCGCAACCGCGCCGGAATACAGGATAGTCGGCAGCATGGTCACAACATACGCAACCAGGAACAGCAGCGAAAACAGCCGCATGGTAAAGGTATCGTAACGCATCTCGAAAAATTCGGGGATGGTGGCGATGCCGCCTTTCAGGAGCTTTGGCAGGAATACGAAAGCCAGTACGATCAGTGCAAAGGCCGAAGTGGCTTCCCACGCCATTGTGCTCATATTGCCCGCGAAGGACTGCCCGTTGGTGCCAACCAACTGCTCGGCCGACAGGTTTGTCATCATCAGCGAACCGGCAATGACAATACCTGGAAGACCGCGCCCCGCGAGGAAATAGCCCTCTTTGGTGGAGAGGTCGTCGTCGCGGGTCTTCCACCATGAGATCACAGCGACAAGCACTGTGAATCCGATAAATGTAAGAACCGTAAATGCCATTTTTCTTAAACCTTCTTCTCTAAAAATTACACTTCCCTAATCATATTTCAATCCAAGTGGAAGACAGGCGGCAGCCCCGGCCGGTCCGGTTCCCTGACGGGAAAACGGAATATTGGCTACAGCCAGCTTCCCATGAACAAATTGTAAACGAAACTTGTAAAATTGTCAAGAGTTAACCAAAAATAAATCATTTTTATTGTGCAAAATCACATAAAATGCACAACATGTGACCATCAAATTACAAATATAACCGGATTAGGGAAACAGAAGGAAACGAAGAGTATCGTAAAAACAAAAGCCTGCAAGGGAGGTAATCTACGGCCTTGCAGACTGCACAAAAACAAAAAACGGCGCAGCCTGCACGCTGCGCCGTTTTGCATTATTCACCTTTGAATGCGTTCTTGACCTTCTCCCAGAAGCCCTGGCGGGCCGTGTGGTTTGCCGAGCTGGACGCTTCAAACTCCCGCAGAAGCTCTTTCTGCTTTGTGGAAAGGTTTTTCGGGACCTCGATGTTTACGCGGACAAATTGGTCGCCGCGCCCGCGCCCATTGACATTCTGGATGCCCTTGCCGCGCATACGGAACACTGCGCCGGTCTGTGTGCCCTCGGGGACGGTGTACTCGATCTTGCCGTCGATGGTCGGGACTTGCAGAGTGTCGCCAAGCGCCGCCTGTGTAAAGGAAATCGGGATCTCGCACAGCACATCCGAGCCTTCGCGGGTGAAGAAAGGATGAGGCCGGATGCCAACGGTTACGATCACATCACCCGCAGGCCCGCCGTTGGTCCCTGCGCCGCCCTGGCCGCGCAGCTGGATGGATTGCCCGTCGTCGATGCCCGCCGGGATGTTGACCTTGAGGGTGCGGCTTTTGCGCACTTTGCCGTTGCCGCCGCATTTTTTGCAGGGGCTCTTAATGATCTTGCCCGTACCTTTACAGTTCGGGCAGGCGGACTGCGTCTGGAACATGCCAAGCGGCGTGCGCTGGGTCTGGGTCACTGTCCCTGTGCCGCGGCAGGTCGAGCAGGTTTCCGCAGAGGTGCCCGGCGCTGCGCCTGAGCCACTGCATTCCTCGCAGGTCTCGACCCGCCCAATCGTGATCTCGCGCTCGCAGCCGAACGCGGCTTCCTCAAACGACAGCATGACCCGCTGGCGCAGGGTTTCGCCGCGCTGGGGGGCGTTCCTGCGTGAGCGCGTGGAGCTGCCGCCGCCGAAAAACGACCCGAAAATATCGCCGAGGTCGCCCATATCAAACCCGCCAAAGCCGTCAAACCCGCCTGAGCCGCCGCCATAGTTAGGGTCAACGCCGGCAAAGCCGAACTGGTCATATTTCGCCTTTTTATCCTTATCGGAAAGCACTTCATAAGCCTCGTTCAGCTCTTTAAATTTTTCAGCCGCATCCGGGTTGTCCTTGTTGAGATCGGGATGGTATTTCTTCGCAAGCTTGCGGTGCGCTTTCTTAATCTCATCGTCGCTGGCACTCTTGGAAACACCGAGCACCTCATAATAATCTCGTTTATCTGCCATGTATCATCACCTTGTATCTCCTGACAAGGGGATAGGCGGGAAAATTTTCCCGCCCGTGAACCCTTTATCATCGTCGTTGTAAATCATGCCGCAGCGCGGCGGGGGCATCCGTCCCGCCCGGAGGGCGTAAGAAGGGATTCCAAAGGGGCGAGCCCCTTTGGCGCTGCCCGCGCAGGGCCGGGGTCCAGGGGCAGAGCCCCGGCGCCCTCCGCAGAGGGCGAACCCCAGCCGGGCGGAGAAAGGGTCAGTTGTCGTCGTGTACCTCGGTGAAGTCGGCATCCACAAAGTCGCCGCCAGCTGCGCCGCCCGTGCTGCCGCCTGCCGCGCCGCCCATGTCCGGGCCGCCCTGCGGCGCCTGCTGCGCATAAATCTTCTGCGCAATGTCGCCGAATGCCTTCGACAAGCTGTCAGTCGCCATCTTAATCATTTCCGTGTCCGTGCCCTTGAGCGCTTCCTTGACCTTCTCAATCTCCGACTCAACACGGGATTTTTCATCCGCAGCAATCTTTCCGTCGAGCTCGCCCAGCGCCTTCTCGGACTGGAACACCAGCTGCTCGGCGCTGTTGCGCGCCTCGGCAGCCTCCTTGTTCTTCTTGTCCTCCGCCGCATACTGCTCAGCCTCGTGCATTGCCTTTTCGATCTCGTCTTGCGACAGGTTCGACGAGGATGTGATCGTAATCTTCTGCTCGCGCCCAGTGCCGAGGTCCTTTGCAGAAACATTTACAATGCCGTTCGCATCAATATCAAACGTGACCTCGATCTGCGGTACGCCGCGCGGTGCGGGCGCAATGCCGTCCAGGTTGAAGCGGCCCAGCGTCTTGTTGCCCGCCGCCATATCACGCTCGCCCTGAAGGACGTGAATCTCAACCTGCGGCTGGTTGTCGGCCGCAGTGGAGAAGATCTGGCTCTTCTTGGTCGGGATGGTGGTGTTGCGGTCGATCAGGCGGGTGAATACGCCGTACTGGGTCTCAATGCCGAGCGACAGCGGGGTTACGTCCAGCAGCAGCACGTCCTTGACCTCGCCGCCGAGCACGCCGCCCTGGATTGCCGCGCCGATCGCGACGCATTCATCCGGGTTAATGCCCTTGAAACCGTCCCGGCCCGTAATATTCTTAACCGCTTCCTGTACCGCGGGGATACGGGACGAGCCACCGACCAGCAGCACTTTGGACAGGTCGCCCGCGCCAAGCCCCGCGTCGCCCATCGCCTGACGGACCGGCCCCATCGTGGCTTCCACCAGGTCGGCGGTCAGCTCGTTGAACTTCGCACGGGTCAGCGTCAGCTCGAGATGCTTCGGGCCGGTCGCGTCCGCGGTGATATACGGCTGGTTGATCGAAGTCGAGGTCATGCCGGACAACTCGATCTTGGCCTTCTCCGCCGCTTCCTTCAAGCGCTGCATCGCCATCTTGTCGCTGGACAGGTCGATCCCATCGCTGTTCTTAAACTCGCCGATCATCCACTTTACAATACGGTCGTCGAAATCGTCGCCGCCAAGGCGGTTGTTGCCCGCCGTCGCGAGAACCTCCAGAACGCCGTCGCCGATATCGAGGATGGACACATCGAAGGTGCCGCCGCCGAGGTCATAAACCATGACCTTCTGCTCGGTTTCCTTATCCACACCGTAAGCGAGCGCTGCCGCCGTCGGCTCGTTGATGATGCGCAGCACCTCAAGGCCCGCGATGCGGCCCGCGTCCTTGGTTGCCTGACGCTGGGAGTCGGTGAAGTACGCCGGGACGGTGATGACCGCCTGGGTGACAGGCGAACCGATATAAGCTTCCGCATCGGCTTTCAGCTTCTGGAGGATCATTGCCGAAACCTCCTGCGGGGAATACTGCTTGTCGTCAACGGAGACGCGGTAATCCGAGCCCATCTGCCGTTTGATCGAGGAGATGGTGCGGTCGGCGTTGGTGACAGCCTGGCGCTTTGCGACCTGGCCGACCATGCGCTCGCCGGTCTTGGAGAACGCGACAACCGAAGGGGTCGTGCGCGCGCCCTCGGCGTTGGCGATTACGACGGCTTCGCCGCCTTCCATAACAGATACACAGCTGTTTGTTGTACCCAAGTCAATACCAATGATTTTGCCCATGATAAAAAACTCCTTTTTATGATGAATAGATTTTGATATACCAGTTGATGATGCCGGAAAACCGGCTTTTTAAGGGCTAGTTCGCGACTCGGACCATCGCGTGCCGGACAACCTTATCGCCGATGCAGAAGCCCTGCTGGAAAGTTTCCTTGATTTCCCCTTCGCCGAAGGCTTCGTCCTCGTCGTGCATCACGGCGTTGTGAAGGTTCGGGTCGAATTTAGTCCCGGGCGCAGATCCGATGACGGTCACGCCCAGCCCCTTAAACGCTTCGAGCAGCTGCTGATAGGTCATTTCCACGCCTTTTTTGTATTCGGCGTCGGCGGTTTCGGCCTTCAGCGCCCGTTCGAGGTTGTCGACCGTCGGCAGCAGCGCCCCGACGGCATAAGCGACTGCGTCAGCGTGTACGCCTTCGCGCTCGCGCTGGCTGCGCTTGCGGAAGTTTTCGTACTCCGCAGCCATGCGCAGGAAGCGGTTGTTCAGGTCATCAAATTTTGCCTGCAAGCCTTCGTCAGGCGTTTCGGACGCTGTGCCTTCTGCGGGTTCTTCGGGCGCTTCGGTTTCCGCAGCTTCCGCAGCAGTTTCCACAGTTTCCTCTACGGGATCTTCCATTTGGGGGGTCTTTTTTTTAGACATCATGTGTTTTACCTCTATTTTTCGTTGTGTTTTACGGGTTTATGCGGCGCAGCGCCCCACCAGCGGGGGAACCTGCGCGGACGGCGGCGTTCGATTCAGGGCGCTTCCGGTTCGTCCAGGAAGGTGCTAGTGATCAGTTTGTTGAGCCCCTCCGCAAAGTGGGACAGCCGCGCGGACAGTGCTGCATAATCCATGCGGGTCGGCCCGACAATGCCGATCATGCCTTGCCCAAGGTCGCCGATATCGTACTTTGCATAGATCATTGACGCGTCGGCGAGTGGGTTTTCGCCGTTTTCCGGGCCGATAAAGAACTGCACGCCGTTTTTCGGCGGCGCCATCGGCAGCAGCCGCCCGCTGTCGGACATATAGTCGAGCAGCGCGCTGGCCTTTGCGGTGTCGGCGTACTCGGGGAAGCGCAGCAGCTTGCTCGTCCCCTCAAGGTAGACCTTTTGATGGCCAAGCTCCTCGATGAGCTCCGCGATGTACTCGGCAACGGGCGCGAGCAGTGCGGACAGCCCGGCGGCGCGCCGGACGATATCAAACCGCTCGGCGGTAATCTCCTCGACCGGGATACCGGTCAGCGTCTGGTTGAGCACATAGGAGAGCAGCTCGGCCTCCTCTTTTGTGACTGGCGAGGCGGTGTGCGCCAGTTTGTTTTTGACCTCGCCAGTGGCCGTGACGATGACGATCACAAAGCTGCGGTCATCGATCGCGATCAGCTCAAACCGGCGGATCACCGTGCGGCTGCGCGAGGGCGTGACCGCGACGGCGGTATAATCGGTCAGCGTGGAGATCAGCCTGCCCGCTTCTTGGATCAGGCGGTCGAGCTCCTTGACCTTGAGCCGGGTCATGTGCGTGAGCGCATCGTCATCCTTCGCGGTGGGGACATTGGCGCTGCCCATCAGCTCGTCAACATATAGGCGGTAGCCCATCGGCGACGGGATGCGCCCGGCAGAGGTGTGCGGCTTTTCGAGGTAGCCCATTTCCTCAAGCTCGCTCATCTCGTTGCGGATGGTGGCGGAGGAATAGGGCAGCCCGGGCATCATGGCGAGGGTCTTGGAGCCGACGGGCTCGGCGGTCAGAACATATTCGCCGATGATGGCTTTCAGGATTTGTTTCTTGCGTTCGGAAAGCTCCATGCGGGCTCCTCCTTCCTTGGCTTAGCACTCTATCCTCCTGAGTGCTAAAACTAATTTACCACTGTTGCGGCAAGAAGTCAAGAAAAATAACATGAATATTTTGTGAATTTGGGAAAAGGGATACAGGGCGTTTTCACGGGGGCTGGCAGTCCGGCGGCGCGCCTGCCAGCGGGGATAGTGAGGGGGGGGAACGGCAGGGGATGCTGGCTTGGGGCGGAAAAAGCCCCTCCTGCCGTTTTGGAAGGCGGCGGGAGGGGATGGGGTTATTTACTGCGGTCCCAGGTATACCGGCTGAACAGCGTCAGGATGGGGAAGATCTCCAACCGCCCCAGCAGCATATCGGCGGCCAGGATCAGCTTGGACGGGATGCTGTAGCCGCTGAAATTGACCATCGGGCCGACCGCGTCGAACCCAGGGCCGATATTGTTAAAGCACGCGGCGACGGCGGAAAAGTTGGTTTCCAGCGAAAACTCATCCAGCGAGATCAGGATAAAGCTGACCCCGAACAGCAGCAGGTACGCCGCCATATAGGCGTTAAGGCTCTGGATGACCTGCTCGTTCATGCCGCGGTCATTGACCCGCACAAGCCGCACTGAACGCGGGTGCAGCGCCTGCTGGATATTGCGCCGCAGCTCCTTCATCAGCAGCAGGATGCGCACGCATTTAATGCCGCCGCCGGTCGAACCGGCGCTTGCGCCGATAAACATCAGGCCCAGCAGGATTGCTTTGGAAAACGGGGGCCAGATATTGAAATCTACGGTTGAAAAGCCGCTGGTCGTCATGATCGAGCTAACCTGGAAGGCCGCATGGTGCACCGCTTCGCGCAGGCTGCCGAACAGCGGCAGGATGTTCCAGGAGATCAGCGCGACCGACCCCAGCATAAGCCCCGCGTACAGGCGCAGCTCCTCGTCCAGCAGCGCGACCTTGAATTCGCGGATCAGCAGCAGGTAGTAGATTGAGAAATTGACCCCGAACAGCGCCATAAACACGGTTACGACATTCTGCAAATAGGGGGAATACCCTGCAAGGCTGTCCCCCCTGATGCCAAACCCGCCCGTCCCGGCGGTGCCGAATGCGGTACATACGCTGTCAAACAGCGGCATCCCGCCCAGCAGCAGGAACAGGCAGCAAAGGACAGTGAGCGCAATATAGATCAGGTACAGCATTTTCGCGGTCGTCCCCAGCTTGGGGGTCAGCTTGCCCACTGACGGCCCTGGGCTCTCCGCGCGCAGCAGGTGCATCGAATAGCCCGCGCCGGAGCCCTGCGGCACAATCGCAAGCAGGAATACCAGCATCCCCATACCGCCCAGCCAGTGCGTGAACGACCGCCAGTACAGCAGCCCCCGGCTGAGCGCTTCTACGTCCGGCAGGATAGACGCGCCCGTTGTGGTAAAACCGGAAACCACCTCAAACAGCGCGTCCACAAACGAGGGGATCTGTCCGGAAAATACGAACGGCAGGCAGCCAAACACCGACATGACAATCCAGGAAAGCCCGACCGTTGCGAACCCTTCCTGCGCGTAGAAGTTCCGCTGCCGTTTCTGCCCCCACCAGAGCAGCAGCCCGGCTGCCGCTGCCATCAGTGCCATTGCCAGCAGGAACGACTGCACGACCGGCACGTCGCGGTCATACAGCGCGAGCAGCACGGCGGGCAGCATAAACGCGGCTTCCATCAGCAAAATAAGGCCCATCAGGTGGGCGATTACTTTTCGGTTCATATGCTCCCCCGCTTATATAAAAATCTCGTCCAGCTGCTGGATGGGCCGTTCGCTCGTGGTCACAACCAGGATAATATCGTCCTGGTAAAAGCAGCTGCCGCCGTTCGGGATGATGGTTTTCCCTTTATGGATAATGCAGGAGACCAGCACCCCTTTCTGCAGGGGGATATCCTTGAGAGGCACCCCGATGTAGCGCGTCGACCGCCCGATTGCAAATTCCAGCGCTTCCAGCTTATCCTCAATCATGCGGTGCAGGGAGAGCATGCTGCCCCCTTCCGGGGTGTTGCCCATTGCGCGGACATAGTGCACGATGCTTGCCGAGCACAGCTCCCGCGGGCTTACCACAGACCCCAGCCCGGTGCCGTCAAACATGCTGGTGTATTCGAGGCGGTTGACCTTTGTCACGATCTTGGGTACCCCGACGTGGTGCGCATACAGCGAAATAACGATGTTTTCCTCGTCCATGTTGGTCAGCGTGACGACCGCGTCGCATTCCTCTACGCCCTCCTCGGCGAGCAGCTGGAACTGTGACCCGTCCCCCTCGATGATCGACGCTTTCGGCAGCTGGTTGGCAAGCTCCAGGCAGCGCTCGTGCCGCTGTTCGATGACCTTGACCCCGATCCCGGCCTTGAGCAGCCGTTTCGCGAGGTGGAAGGCCGTCCGGCTCCCGCCGATGATCAGCACCTGCCGCACCTTCTGCACCGAGATCCAGAGGTTTTTGATCAGTTTTGACAGGTCGATCGCCTGTGCGGTGACATGGATATGGTCCCCCGGCAGCAGCACAAAACTGCCGTTCGGGATGGTGATTTCCCCCTTGCGCTCCACCGCGCACACGAGGATGCCCCCCGCAACCTGGTAGAGCTGGTGCAGCGGGATGTTTGCAAGGCGGCTGTCCTCCTTGACCTCCAGCTCGACGATTTCGATGCGGCCCCGGGCAAAGCTCTCGCGGCGCAGGAAGCTGGGGTATTGCAGCAGCCGGAAAATCTCGTTTGCCGCCTGCTGCTCGGGGTTGACCGTCATGGACAGCCCGAATTCATGCCGCAGCCGCACCAGCTGCTCGGAATACGCGGGGTTGCGTACCCGCGCGATGGTCTGGACGTTCGCGAAATATTTTGCGGTTACGCAGCACAGCATATTGATCTCGTCCGAGCTGGTTGCCGCGATCACAAGGTCGGCGTCCTCGATCCCCGCTTCCCGCAGCGTTTCCAGCGACGCGCCGTTTCCGTTGACGATCATCACGTCATATTTTTCCAGCGTCTGGTTGACCTTTGGGTTAGAATCAATGACCGTAACGTCGTGATCCTCGCGCGACAGCTGCCGCGTCAGTGCAAGCCCGACCTTGCCGTCGCCTACGATGATTATTTTCATGCCTGATCCCTCTTTTTCTGCTTCTTCTGCCGTGATCTGGCCCGGCAGGGAAAACGGTTTGCCTGCCGCCAAATAGAAAAATAGATACTTTATAAAGATAACACAAATTTTGACATTCGCCAAGAGCATTTTCGATAGAGTGCAATATTTGGCAGCCACTACTATAAGTTTGCAGGGACCACTAAGGTCCAGGCAGACTTATTTTTTTATGCCCGCAGGAGGTGAAAAGGGTATGGCTTGCTATACTTCCCGCACTTATGAAGAGCGGAGGACCATTCAAAAACTTTGGGAGGCCGGTGTTCAGGCAAAAGAAATCGCGGACAAGCTGGAGGCCCCGCTATCCTCCATCTACTCGGAGCTGCGGCGCGGCCAGGACGGGAGCCGGTTGCCGAACCAGCGGATGCGCTATAATGCGGACCTTGCGCAGTTGCGTATCCAGCAGTCTTTCGAGCGGAGAGGGCGCAGGACCGGAGAAGGGCCGGACCAGAAAGGAGCGGACGGAGCATGACCAACTTTGAGAAATTCGCGGAGACGCCGGAGGCGCTGGGCGAATTGCTGGCCTCTCTTACGGTGATTGACAGCCCGTGGGAGGACGCATTTCACAAGGCGTTCTGCGCCAAATGCGAGCGGGAGAACTGCGACGGGAAGCGCTGCCCGCACAAGGCGGAGCGGAACAATCCGCTGTGGTGGCTGAAACTGGGCGAGAAGCAGGGCGAGGTGCCGGGCCTGTCTATCAGGGTCAAGGCGGCGTTCCCTATCCTGTGGGACCGGGAGTATTACACCGTGGCCGGGAAGCAGAAGGAGACGCGCGCCCCCTGCGTCTGCTGTGACAACACGGGGAAAGTGACCATTAAGGGCGTCGAGTACGCTTGTCCCAGGTGCAAGGGAGACTGGCGCGAGAAAGAGGTTGTCGGCACAACGACGGTCTACTCCGTCGCAAAGTGGGTGCTGGAAAGTATCAGTGTAAACCAGTACGGCTTATCGCTTACATTCAAGCAGACAAACAGAACGGAGCGGTGGGGCGGCAGTTTGCAGATGCGGCAATCGGACTTCCACGACATGGTATACAGGGACTACGGGAAAACCATAAAGGTCTACGACGACTACAAGGCCGCAATGGCGGAAGTGAAGCGCCTGAACGCGGCGGAGCGGGAGAAGCAGGCGTGAAGTGTAAGAAGTGCCGTCACTTCTACACGGTGATGGTTACGAAGGAGGGGTACAACCCGTTCCCGTGCTGTCACTTGTGGGAGGACGAGGGGAAACGCCCGGAACCGCTTACCCAGGCGTGCTTTGAGCCACGGGAGAAGAGGCGGAAAAATGCTTGAAGTTGTACCTATGACACTGAAAGAGGCAAACGCCTTTGTGGAGCAGAACCACCGCCACCATGGACCTGTTGTGGGCCACAAGTTTTCTATTGGCCTATCTGACGGGGATAAAATCGTGGGCGTCGCTATTGTTGGGCGACCTGTCGCCCGCCACCTGGACGATGGGTGGACGTTGGAGGTAAACCGGCTTTGCACGGACGGGACCCGCAACGCCTGTTCCATGCTGTACGCCGCCGCGTGGAGAGCGGCCCGCGCTATGGGCTATAAGCGGATAGTGACCTACATATTAGAAAGCGAGAACGGAGCGAGCCTGCGGGCCTCCGGCTGGAAATGCGTGGGACAAGCTGGGGGTCTGCGCTGGACTGGGAAACGCCGACCGGAAGTGGACCTTTACCCTGCGCAAATGAAAATCAGATTTGAAAAGGAGGGGTGACAATGGCGAGGAAAAAGACCTATCCCGGCGGCTTCCGGCTGACGCTGGCGACGGCGCGGGCGCTGGTCGTCCAGGAGTTCGGAACGGCAAAGGGCCTGGAGCCGGACCGGGGGACGTGCCTGGAAGGGTTCTTCACTATGCGGATGGGGAACATGGGCATATCCATCAGCCCGGACCTGGGGATGAGCGGGTGCATCGTGGTACGGGCGGGGCTGTGTACGGCAAGCCATACCTGCATCGGCTACTTCAACCGGGAGACGCTGGAGCCGGACTTTGACGTGATGGACAAGTACGAGCGACGGGAGAAGCGCGAGGCGCTGGAGGCGTGGGTGGGAGACATCGGACCGGACGCCTGCCACAAGCGGATTGATGAAGTGTGGAACAGGAGGTAGCGGACATGAACACAATCTACAAACCGAAGGGCGCGGCGGCGGAGTACGGCGACTATGCCGTGAACATCTACACCGGATGCCCCCACCGCTGTTACTACTGTTTCGCGCCCCAGGTCCTCCACCGGGACCGGGAAGCGTTTCACTCCTGCGTGGAGCCGCGCAAGGATATTGTGTCGGAACTGCGGCGGAAGTTGGAGCGGGAGCAGATTACCGGGAAGCTGGTCCACCTGTGCTTCACCTGTGACCCGTATCCCACCGGCTGCGACACGGCCACCACGCGGGAAGTCATTCAGGCATTGAAAGAGTTCGGCAACCACGTCCAGATTTTGACCAAGGGGGACGGAAGCCGGGACTTTGACCTGCTGGACGGCGGGGATTGGTACGGTGTGACTATCTCCTGCGACACGCCTATGGCAGACAAGGCGGAGCCGGGAGCAGTCAAACCGGCGGACCGCCTGTATAGCCTGGAGAAAGTGAAGTGCAGGGGCGTCAACACATGGGTATCGTTCGAGCCGGTCCTTGACCCGGCGGCGGTGCTGGACTGCATCAAAGGGTGCGCCTATTTCATCGACCGGGTGAAAATCGGGAAGCTGAATTATCACCCGTCGGACATCAACTGGGCGCAGTTTGGACGGGAGGCAGAGGACCTATGCTGGGAAATGGGCCTGGACTACTACGTCAAGGACAGCCTGCGGGCGGAAATGGACAAGCGGTGAGTACAAGGGAAATTCTGGCCGACTTCTCCCGGACCTGCAAGGGATGCGAGTATGTCAGGACAGAGCCGTGGCCGGTAAAAGGACGCTACAGTGAGGAAACCGTGGCCTATCGGTGCTTTGCGCCGGGGCCGTGCCAGGGATACCACATGGGGACCACCTGATATTGTCAATATTGGTTGACACTTTTTTTACAAGGATATCAATGCCTAAGCAGCATCCAGAGATTCATAGTAT
>QXXE01000074.1 GCA_009911355.1 Clostridiaceae bacterium
GGCATATTCCCAAACCCGGCCAGCTCACTGGCCCGCTGGCGGCGGTGGCCCGCGATGATTTCATAGCCCCCGCCCTCACGGGGACGCACCAGGGCGGGCTGGTTCACACCACCGGAGAGAACGGACTCCACCAGCTCCTGCATTTCCGCATCGTCCCGCACACCAAAGGGATGATCCTTGAACGGGTGGAGGTCGGAGAGGTTCAGATAGACGACTTCCTCTTTCACGGCGCGGGTCGCGTCACGGGGTTGAGTGGGTTCGGGCGGAGGGGCCGGGGCCTCTTCCTTGGCGGGGGCAGGGGGAGCGCCCTTGCCGGGGGTGGCCCGCTTGCCCTTGCTGGGGGCCTTGGCGGTCTTGCCGGGCGCGGCCTTGTCCTTGGGCTTGGTAGCGCGGCCCTTGGCCGTTTTCTTTTCCCCAGTCTCCGGCGCGGCCCGGTCTGCCTTGGGCGGGCGGCCACGGCGGGGCTTTTCAGGTTCTTCCTGGGGCCGCTCCCACTCCTGCTTGGTGTACTCGGTAACGGAGCCAGCAGCGCCCTGCTCCGGGGGAGACTCCCCAGGGGCGGGGGTCTCCGGCCCGGTCTTGCCAGACTCCGCCCGCACGTCCGACAGGTCGATCACCTTGCCGGAGGGGGCGGGGCCGCCGTCCATGCCAGGGATCACCGCCTGTTCCGTCTGCTCCGGCGCGGGAGGGCCGCCCGGCGCTTCCGGCGTGGCGTTGGTCTTGGTTTCGTCTGCCATGCTTGCAAATACCTCCTTGTCTCGATTTTGGCCGCATACCCTGGCGGCCAGGGTTCAGGGATTTTCCGCCGCATACAAAAACACCGCCTATTGTCCCGTTAGGCGGTGTTTTGTGTAAGGTTGGTAGCACTTTTTTTGCTTCTTTTCCCTGTATGCCCTTGTCAAGTGATGTTTGCCACTCCCGTTACAACTTTAGTATAGCACTTCAAACTGACTTTTGTCACCCGAAGCCTTGGATGTTCACTGCTCTGATTTTTCAAGCTGCTCAAAATGAACCTTTATGAATTGGCTAGGGCTGATGCCGTACCATTTTCGAAATGCACGGTAAAAAGCAGTATGATCGCTGAAACCACAGGACTCCCACACCTTATGGATGGGCACTTCAGCGAGAATCAGATTTTTGCCTTCCAATAATCGAAGCTGAATGACATATTGATAGTAGGAAATACGCATTTCCTGCTTGAACAGATGAGAAATATGTGATTTACTGGTATAGAAGGCAGCAGCGACTGCATCAAGGGACAAGTCACCAGTCAGGTTATTCCGGACATATTGGAGGACACCGGAAAGAAGGGTTTCCCTTGAGCCTTCCTGAACCGAGCGGCTACGGGCAGCAATCGCTCGGTTATACTGCACCAGGATCTGCATAATAACGGACAGCCCCTCGCTTTTATAACATGGATTCTGGTGCAGATAGGAATTGAAAAGGGTGAGGAAACTCCCATTTAGGCCTGTCCACATTTCCGAGCGGCTGTGATAAAGATACATTGGTTTCCTCCCCCGGAAGTAGCCTAGATCAGGATCCTGCATGATCAGACGGTCAATGGTACGGACAGAAATCCAAAGTACAAAACGCTCATAGGAAACCTCGAAATTAAGGAAAATCGGTCCATGGAATGTACCGGGCGGGATAATCAACAAGTCTCCTTTGCGCAGGTGGAACCGTTCGTCTGCCACAAAATAATCCACATTACCGCTGACGAAAAACAGCATCTCATAAAACTCGTGGTAGTGCGGTTCAACCTCGTGGTAGTTCTCATCGACGGCATGTTCAATTTCAAAATCTTTTTCTACCATGTAATGCTTGTGTAGCCAGGACAGACGGCTTTCGTCACTTTGTTTCATTTCGTCTCCTCCATTCCCTGGAAAAAACAAATTGCACAAATTAATCGTGTAAATGCTGTGTAACAGCTACAAAAATTCACAATGTTTTGCAGGAATCACAATATTTCTAGCAAAAAACGCTATTTCATTTTGGAAAGATTGCAATTATAATAAGATCATAACATAGCGGTGGGAAAAAGTAAACCCCCGGAAAGCGCCATGCGCAGGACGTTTTTCAGTTTGAAACACGATTTCTCCCGTAAACTGGTACCAGACTTGTTAAATTTCACAAAAAGGAGTTTATGTCAGGATGAAACCTATAAAGAAAATTTTGGTAGGTACAGTACTGACCGTGTCGTTCCTTGCGCTTAGCGGCTGCAGCGGCAGCGGTCTGGATCCAAACCATCTGTTGGTTGCGCACAGCCACAACGAAAACCATCCGGTTAATGTGGGAATGACTTATTTGTGCGACCAGATGGAAGCGAGTACAGACTACACGTTTTCCGTTTATCCGAACGGTCAGTTGGGTGGCAATGAGGAAATGATTCAGATGGTCAAGGCAGGGGTTCTAGATATCGCCAAAGTTAGCTCCAGCTCGTTGGAACAGTTCAACCCCGCCTACGCAATTTTTTCCCTGCCGTATACCTTCCAGTCTACTGAGCACTACTTCCGGACGATGGAGGAAAGTGAAGCTGTACAGGAAATTTTCCGTTCAACTTACGACGATGGATTTATTGCAATCGGATGGTTTGACTCTGGCTCACGCTCAATCTATACTACGAAAGAAGGTCCATGCGAGACACCGGATGACCTGCACGGTCTCAAGATTCGAACGCAGGGTAGCCCCACTTCGATTGAAATGATCAACAACATGGGCGGCGCAGCAACACCGATGAGTTCCGGCGAGGTCTACACTTCCCTTCAGCAGGGTGTTATTGACGGGGCGGAAAATAATGAAACCGTTCTGGTTGACGATGGCCATGGCGAAGTTGCAAAAAGCTATACCTATACTCAGCATCAGTATACACCAGATATTGTGATCATCTCAGTGGAAACCTGGGAATCTATGACCGAAGCTGAACAGCAGCTTCTGTTGGATACTATGGACGGTGCATGGCAGGCTCATGAGGAGAAATGGCTTGAAATCGTAGACCGCAACATTGAAGGTGCGAAGGAAATGGGCGTACAGTTCTATACCATCGACAAAACGCCGTTTATTGAAGCCGTCGCTTCCCAGCAGGAAGCATTCTGTGCGGAAAGCGCAGATAATGCCCGCTACTTTAACGATTTCCTGAGTTATGTGGACTGACAGGAGGACGATATGCGAAAAATTATTGACAAAGTGATTGAAGTACTGTGCACCATTATTATGGGCGTCATGGTCGTAGCGGTCTGCTGGCAGGTATTCACCCGCTTCGTACTGAAAAACCCTTCCACTGTGACCGAAGAAATGCTCCGCTACCTGCTGGTATGGACAACCATGGTCGGCGCTGCGTATGCCTACGGGCGGCGCAAGCATCTGTCGATTGGCGTTGTAGCAAAGAAACTGCCACCTGCTGGGCAAAAGCTGCTGGATATTGGCGTGCAGGCCATCGTGATCCTGTTCTGCATCGTTGTTATGATCTTGGGCGGTAGCCGCCTGGTGAATACCGCGCAGGGGCAGATTTCCGCAGCACTTGGCATCCCTATGCCTTATATTTACGCTTGCCTGATTGTGGCAGCGATCCTGTTCATCTTTTACGCAGCCCTCTTTATCCTGGAGGACATAAAAGAAATGAAAACGGAAAGGAGCGCTTGATTTATGGGAATTTTACAGATTGCCCTCATCCTGATGGGCACCTTCTTCCTGCTGCTTGCACTGAGCGTGCCGGTATCGATCAGCATCATAATTGCATCTGTTGTAACGGGAACCTCGGCGCTGTCGTTGGATCTGATGACCTTTGTTGCCTGTCAGAAAATGGTGTCGGGCGTGGACAGCTTTTCACTGATTGCCGTCCCCTTCTTTATCCTTTGCGGCGTACTGATGAACTCCGGCGGTATTGCGCAGAAACTCATTAACGCAGCGAAGGTCGTTGTCGGACGCATTCCCGGCGGGCTTGCCCATACGAATATCGTTGGCAATACCTTTTTCGGGATGATCTCCGGCTCCTCGGTTGCGGCATCCGTTGCAATCGGTGGCGTCATGATCCCGATGGAAGAACAGGAAGGTTATGACAAGAAGTTTGCAGCGGCGGCTAATATTGCATCCGCTCCGACCGGTCTGATTATCCCTCCCTCCGGTATCTTGATTATCTATGCGGTTCTGTCCGGATGTTCGGTTGTCGGCATGCTAATGAGCGGCTACATCCCCGGCCTGCTGTGGATGTTCGCCTGCATGGTTGTTGCGTTTGTCATCGCGAAAAAGAACAAGTATCCGACTTCCAAGGGCATCCCGCTCGGGGAAGCGGTCATGGTGCTGCTGGATGCCGTTCCGAGTATGCTCCTCGTAGTCATTATTATCGGCGGTGTCTGTTCCGGTATCTTTACCGCGACGGAATCCGCTGCGGTCGCAACCGCCTATACCCTGTTCCTCTCAATGGTTGTTTACCGGACAATCAAGCCCTCGCAGCTGCCAGGCATCCTGCGTGATGCCTGCGAAACGACAGCGATCATTATGTTCCTGATTGCAGCTTCTGCGGTTATGTCGTTCGTCATGTCCTTCACCGGACTGCCCGGTGCGATCGGAAGCGCACTTATGAGTCTGACCAGCAACAAATATATCCTGCTGTTGATTATCAACGCAGTGTTCCTTGTTGTCGGCACATTCATGGATATCACCCCGGCGGTACTGATCTTCGCGCCAATTTTCCTGCCAGTTGTGCAGGGGTTCGGCATGGATCCCATCCATTTTGGTATTATGATGATTATGAACCTCGGCATCGGCAATATCACGCCGCCGGTCGGTTCAGCGCTATTCTCAGGCTGCTCGGTTGCCGGAATTGATATGGAAGATATGATAAAACCCATCCTGCCCTTCTACGCAGCAATTTTCGTGGCGCTGCTGCTGGTCGCGTATGTACCGTGGTTCTCAATGGTCATTCCCAATCTGGTTGGTTAATATCGCACTTATCTTTTATTTACCTTCTTCTCACTGCCGGACAGGGATGTAGTTCCCTGTCCGGCCCATTAAAACAATCTTAATTCAGAAAGGATGAAACTTTTATGCAGTATTTCCCCGAACAACATGGTGCGAAGGGCGATGGCGTGACGAATGATGCGCCCGCAATTCAGGCCGCAATTGATGCTTGCACTTCGGCTGGTGGCGGTCAGGTAGTTCTTCATGGCGGTAAGACCTATTATTCCAGCTCCCTGATTCTGAAAAGCAACGTGGAATTACATCTGGAACAGGGTGCCCTGTTGAAGGCGCATAGCGATATCGCTACTTATTTTCATCCAAACGGAGTGGAAGCTGGCAATTCCTCCGTATCCGGTGCATCGGCTGTTGACCGGCCAGTCACACTGAAGCCTTCTTATGCGTTTCTTTATGCCAAGGATGCCGACTGTTTTTCTATCACCGGGCAAGGTGCCATTGACGGCAACGTATATGCTTTCATGAAGCGTGTCAGCCCATACTATTTCAACGGTGATTTTTATCCCCGTCCAACGATGATCTATGTAGAGCACTGCAATCATATTACATTTACCGGCGTAACCCTGCAGAATTCCCCTTTCTGGACACTGCATCCGGCGGGTTGTGACGATGTGCTTATTCAGGGCATCCGAGTATTGAATCCGCTCGACTGCACAAACTCTGACGGCATTGATCCGGACCACTCTACAAATGTACGTATTATTGGCTGTCATGTGACCTGTGCGGATGATGCGATCTGCTTGAAATCCTCTGCAGGCAATATGGAATACGGCCCCTGTAAAAACATCATTATTTCCGGCTGTACACTGACCTCGACCTCGGCAGCATTGAAAATCGGTACAGAGGGGACGGGGGATTTTGAAAATGTAGTTGTGGACAATTGCATCATTTCCGGTTCTAACCGTGGTATTTCCGTTCAGATCAGGGATGGTGGTCACGCAAAGAACATCTCATTCTCTAACATCATCATTGAAACGCGGCGTTTTGCCGACTGCTGGTGGGGAACCGCCGAACCGATCGTCATGACAACCCACAACCGCCATGAAGGCATTCCCTCGGGCAAAATTTCAAATGTCCGCTTTTTCAATATTACCTGTGACAGCGAAAACGGGGTATTCCTTTCCGGTAGCGACAACAATCATATTGAAGATGTGCAGTTCGAGCGGGTACAGGTTACGCTTCGCGCGAAAAGCAAATGGCCGCGCGGACTGTATGATCTGCGGCCTGGCCATGGACAGGGAATTGAAGAAATGAAAAGCCCTGGTTTTCTGTTCCGCCGCGCAGACGGTGTGACGCTGCGTGATTGCCGTGTCAGATTTGGGGGTGATGACCTGTCGGACTTCGCGCAGGCGGTTTGTGCAAGGGACTGTGCAGACATAAAAATCGAAAATTTCGAAGGCAATGCCGCACATCCGGATATGCCTGCAGTAGATATCCAGTAAGCAGGGTAAATTGTTTTGCAGGGAGGATGCTAAATATGCAAATGACATTCCGTTGGTATGGGCAGGGAAATGACACCATAACGCTTGACCAAATTCGCCAGATCCCCGGTGTGACTGGAATCGTCTGGGCGCTGCATCATAAGCCGGCAGGCGAGGTTTGGGAGCCGGAGGAAATTGCGGCGGAAAAGGCTATTATTGAAGGAGCAGGCTTCAATATTGATGTCGTCGAATCGGTCAACGTGCATGATGACATTAAAATCGGCCGTCCGACCCGCGACCAGTACATTGAGAATTATAAGATTACCCTTCGCAACCTTGCGGAAGCGGGCGTAAAAGTTGTTACCTGAATTCCCGGTAAAGATTTACCCTACAAGAAATATGGGAGAAGAGGACGAAAAAAGTGGGGAAGAGGCAGGAAAATTTGGTAAAAAATATGCTTTCCAAAAGGCTCGCAGTAGGTTAAAATATAACTTATCCTACTTTGGAGGGGAAAGAGATGGCAAGTATCACCCGGCAGCATGTTGGAAAATACACATATCTTTATGAATCGGTATCTTTTCGCGATGAATTGGGCAGACCTCGGAACAAAAAGACAAAAATAGGGAAACTGGATTTGAAAACCGGACTGCCTGTATACTTGCCGGAGTACCTTGAGCGGATGGCTGCGCAGGGTACGCCAGTGGAGGTTCCCCAACTCCCCGAGAAGGAGCCGGAAAACGATTGGAACAAGGTGGTTGAGCAGACACTGGACAGCGTAAAGTCCTATGGCGCCTTTCATCTGTTCCATGAGCTGGCAAAAGAGAACGGTCTTCTGGAACTGCTGCGGGAAGTGTTTCCCGACAAGTGCAATGAGATCTTCAGTCTGGCCAGCTTCCTGGTGGAATCCAATGAACCGGTCATGTATTGCGAAGACTGGGCGTCCCGAACCGCTACGCTGCCAATCGGAACGTTGTCTTCCCAACGGATCAGTGAGCTTCTTTCGGAAATCACAGTGGAACAAAGGAACGCGTTCTATCAGGCGTGGAATCAGCGGAACCAGGAAGACGGATATATTGCTCTGGACA
>QXXE01000075.1 GCA_009911355.1 Clostridiaceae bacterium
GGAAAATGCCGCCGAAATCAGGTTTTAAGCAGGCCCAAAAGCCTGTTTAAGATAGTACGCGGGCAGGCGGAAGCCGAACTGGCCAGCGGTTAGCCGCCAGCCCAAAATCTAATACACCCGGAGGGAAGGAACCTTCCGGCGAATTAAGAAGGAGACTTATTTTATGCGTATCCAACACAATATTATGGCGATGAACGCCTACCGGAACTACAACCGCAACACCTCTGCGCTGTCCAAGAACCTGGAGCGCCTGTCTTCGGGCTACAAGATCAACCGCGCGGGCGACGATGCTGCGGGCCTTGCGATTTCTGAGAAAATGCGCGCGCAGATTACCGGTCTGGAAGCGGCTCAGAAGAACGTTAAGGACGGTATCTCCCTCGTAAACACTGCTGAGGGCGCAATGCAGGAAATCCAGGACATGCTGAACCGTATGGTTTACCTGGCGCAGCAGTCCGCGAACGGCACTTACGACGACGCGGTTGACCGCAAGAACCTCCAGAAGGAAGTCGACGCGCTCAAGAGCGAAATCAACCGTATCGCTGATTCCGCGAACTTCAACGGCACCAAGTTGCTGGATGGCTCGCTGGACAGTGGTAAGGATCTGAGCACTAAGGTTGATTTTGAAATTGGCAACAACCTCCCGAAGGTTGGTCAGACGCTTGGCGTAGATACTGTTCTGCACAATGATGCGCTTACCGCTGGCGGCACCGAGTTTAGCGTTGATTTGCACAACTATGAGTTTGGTAATAAAACTGCCGGCGATAATATGACCATTACCATTGGCGAAACCAAAATCAAGCTGGAAGCGCTGAAAGATAATGCTGATCCGCTGGATGGCGACGCAATTGCAGATGCGATTACAGACGGCACGAGCGACAAGTTGAAAGTAACTGTGGATGGCGTTGAATATGCTGCTGGTGATGAAATTACCATTAACGGTCAGGCATTTACGATGGAAAAGGGCGAGACCGATGGCCGTATTACATTTAAGCAGGTTAATGCCCCCACGACTGAGGCTGACGAAGTTAATGGTTCTATGAAGGTAACCATTTCTGGCAACAACGTAGCTTCCAAGGCGGTTCATGAGGTTGACTTTGCTAATTATACTGGTGCAACTGGCGATAAGATTACAATCGGCGATGAAGAGTTGACTTGGAATACTGATTTGGAAACTACGCTCAAGGCTTCTACCAAATATGACGTCACAGTAGATGGCACAAAGGCAACCTTGACTGCTAAGACCGGCGGTGCGGATGCAACTCCGGCTGTTAAGGTATCGAAGGCAGCGACGAATGGCACCATCTCTGGCGCTGCGGCGGGTATTGCTGCGGTAGCTGCTAGCGGCACGGCTACTGGTCTTACCGTAAATAATGGTGAGAAAATCACAGTTGGCGGAACCGATATTAACTTTGCTGGTACTGCTGTTACTCAAGATGTTGGTGACTATACCGTAGGTATTGATAATACTGGTGCTGTAACGATTACTGCAAAAAAAGCAGGAGTTGCTGGTAACGGTACGCTTACCATTAAGGATAACGCCGGTACTGATGTGAACGTAACGCTTACAGGCGGCGCGGATGCAGTTGGCGCAAAGGCAGATTTTGATCTCACCGCTGCGTTTACCGGCGGTACTGTAAAGATTGGCACAGAGGAATTTTCCGTTACCGATATTGCAGAACTGGATGGTAAGAAGGTTGGTGACTATAACGTTACAGTAAATGGCACGAAGCTTGAACTGAGAGAAGATGTTGCGGCAGACGCAGCATCTACTACTGCGGCACCTACTGCTGGTTTTGTAACATGGGCAAATGGTTCTGAGTTCACTGCCAAGACCACTACCAAGGGCGCGGCTGCTGGCGACGCTGGATTCAAGGGCGACTGGAACGTATCGACCACCGATATTACCAACGTGTCTGCGGGAGGCAATGACCGTCTTGCTAGCACTTACTTTGATCTGACCGAAGAGATGGTAACCGAGGGGTCTAAGATTCGCATTGGCGAAGAAGAGTATACCTTTACTGCAAATAAGGACAATATCGGCAAGGCTGGCTTTGTAGATATTTCCAGCGGTGATCTTGATAAGATTGCTAAGAACCTGACAGATGCAGCAGCCAAGAATACGGTTTACTCTGTTGGTCATGACGGAAGCCGTATCACTGTTACCGAACAGGTTGCGTTTAAGAATGGGCTGAAGGATAAGTATGACCTGACTACTGAGGAAGGCATTGAGAAGTCTCTCGGCTTCACTGCTGGCAGCACTGTTAAGGGCTCTGGCCTGATGCTCCAGATCGGCGATACCTCTGACAAGTTTAACCAGCTGACCGTTGGCATTGGCGATATGCACACCAAGGCTATGGTGGACGAGAACGGCGTTTCGATCGCCGATATCGACATCAGCACCCAGGAAGGCGCGCAGAAGGCGGTTGATACCATCAAGTCTGCTATCAACTACGTTTCTTCCGTCCGCGGCGACCTCGGCGCGATCAGCAACCGTCTCGACCATACGGCAAACAACCTGTCCGTAATGCGCGAGAACATCCAGGATGCAGAATCCACCATCCGCGACACCGATATCGCAGAAGAGATGATGAGCTACACGAAGAACAACATCCTTGTTCAGTCGGCTCAGGCAATGCTCGCGCAGGCCAACCAGGTCCCGCAGGGCGTCCTCCAGCTGCTCCAGTAAGCGGAAGCAGATTCGCGAAATACAGCAATTTCAAAAAGCCCCGCTGCCTTTTTGGCAGCGGGGCTTTCCCTGCCGAAAGGCAGGTTTTTTCACATACAATTAAAATATGCCGCAGGGCACTTCCTATAATCGTGTAAAGGGTAAAGCCGCTTATGCGGCGAGGCTATTTTTGCAGCAGGAAACACTTGACAAATGTGGGTTACAGTTGTAAACTGAATATAGGAGTTACAGATGTAAACTTGCGGTTGGAAGGAGCGGGATGCATGAGAAATGCATGTGAAAAGATTTCCGGCAGTGAGCTCACGGTGATGCGGGTGCTCTGGGAGGCCGGGGAGCCCATCCCGTTGTCAGTGCTGCGGGAACGGCTGGCGCAGGAGCGCAGCTGGGAACCGTCGACGGTCAAAACGCTGCTGCGCCGCCTGTGTACAAAGGGCGTGGTCGCGCAGGAAAAACGGGAGGTTTTTTATTACATGCCGCTGGTCAGCGAAGCAGAATATCACGAAAGTGCGGCGGGCGCACTGCTTGACCAGGTGTTTGGCGGGAGTGCTGCCGGGCTAGTGGCGTCGCTGGTGAACGGCAACCGGATTTCCGACGGCGAGTTGGACGAACTTCGGCGTTATTTGGAGAGCCGGAAAGGGAAGCCGTAAGGATATGGCATAAGGCACAGGGGGTTGGAATAACAGACGTAAAAACCACGATATCTTGTGGTTTTTTGCCGAAATCTTCTGGTGTTTCTCGGTGGAATCGTCAGCAGGAACATCGCGTTTTTGGAGGAAATTACAAAAAAATATTATAATTTTATATAAAATGCCTGTCACGAAATGGCGTTTGAAAACGTCTTAATTAGTAGAGGAATTTTTTCCCGATATGGATAAGGGGGGATTGATATGACCGCGTTGCTGTGGCTGCTTTTCACGCTGTCAATCTCGGGCAGCGTACTCGCCCTGCTGGTGCTGTGCCTGTCGCCGTTGCTGCGGCGCTGGTCGACGCTGCGTTATTATTTATGGCTGCCGGTCGTGGTGCGGCTGCTGCTGCCGTTTGCGCCGGGGGAAAGCCTGATTTCCCGGATTGCCGTGTATCTGGACACGCCGGGGCAGCTTACGCCGCTGCGCGCGGAAGATGTGCCCGCAGCGCCGCAGGTACAGGCTTCCACGCCAGCGATTGTCTATGTCCCATCGGATGGGGAACCGGCGGTGGAGGGGGATTCACAGGTGGCCGTTCAAGGCTTTGATACAAAGCCTTCTATGGATTTTGAAATTTCGCAGGGGATTGCGGAAACAAGCCGCCGACTTGCCTCGCTTGGCGCTGCAAGGGTGCTTGCGTTTTTGTGGCTGTTCGGGATGGGGGCTGTGCTGCTGCCGCATGTCTGGGGGCTTTACCAGCTGCACTACACGCTACGGCTGACCGCGCAACAGCCTTTGCCGGAACAGCAGCAGATGTTGGACATGCTGTGCGCCGGGAAGCGGGCGCCGCGCTTGCGGCGGAGCAGGGCTGCGGCAACGCCGCTGGCGGTTGGGCTGCTGCGCCCGGTGATTGTTTTGCCCGACCGCACCTATGGGGCGGATGAACTGCATTACATCTTACTGCACGAGCTGACCCATGTCCGGCGGCTGGATATCGCCTACAAATGGCTGATCCTGCTGATGCAGAGCGTCCATTGGTTTAACCCGCTGGTGTGGCTGGCCGGGCGGCAGGCTGAGCGCGCGTGTGAGCAGTCCTGCGACGCAGCGGTCGTCGGGGGGCTGGACGAGCGCGAACGGATCGCTTATTGCGAAACCCTGCTGTGCGCAGCGGCTGACGCAAGGCGGCAGAACTTGCCGGCCGTAGCGCTTGGCGAGGACGCGCGGGAGCTCAAAAACCGTATGGATGCCGCCCTGTCGCACTGCCCGCTTGGGAAAAAAGGGCATATGGCGTGCGTCGCGTTGTTTGCAGCTGTCGCGCTTTTGGGGCTGCTGCTTGGCTGCTCCAATGGGGAATTTGAACAGCTGGCGGAAACGCCGGAGGAGCCCGGCCCGCTGTACGGTGCGCGCAAATGGATTACCCCGATCTGCGAGCAGTGGGTGCTTGCAGCCGCCGCGAAGGATGAGCAGGGCCGGAGGGCGCTGCTGGCGCCCTCTGACCTGCCGCCCGAGGAGCAGCAAAATACGCTTCAGTGGCTGGACGGCCGCGAAGGGTTTGAGCTGTGCGATTACAGCATTCTGGTCGGCGATGACCAGGAAGGCTGGTGTAGCGCGGGCATCAGCTACCTGTATAAAAGCGATGATCTTGCGCTTTATTCGGTCAGCGAAACGCTGCGTTTCCAGCAGACAGCGGACGGCTGGCAGATCGCTGAGGTGGCGTGGTCCGCGGGGCTGGAGGCGGGGAGCTACTCGGAATTTACAGAGTTTGCCCTGCGCTCGGTGGGAGCATTCCCGCCGGACGGGGATGCTTATACCGAGGAGGATTTTGCGCGGATGGAGTCTGAGCACATCGGACTGTATGGCCTGGACGCGCCGGACGCGGCGGTCAAGGCGTGGAACCTATCGGGCGGCACAGTGATCCGCCATCCGGATATCGGCGTGGCGCGCTGCTGGTACCATTGGGAGGATGGCGACCTCTTTTTCGTGATGGGCCATCCGGAGGGGCATGACGGGATTTGGGTTTCAACCGGGCGTCGGGAAGAATTCCTGAACGGTCTGTCCTATCTTGAAGCGCGGAGCATGATCCTGAACGGCCTTCCCGGCGGCTGGGAAACCCGGGACGAGCTGCCCGGCCTGCACCATCAGATTTGCGGGCTTTATGACCCGGATGGGGTGCGCCGCTGTACGCTTGCCGTGGAGTTTCAGACCGGTGAAATTTTCTATCAGGACGGCGGCGAGCTGCGCCCGTTCCATGAAGCGCCGCTGGACGGCGTGCTTGAGCGGCGTTCGACATGGGAAGGGGAATTTTACCCCTACAAGCAGGAAAACCAGCGGACGGTCATCCACAAGATCGGCGAGCACGCGTTCTCCTACATACGCCCGGACGGTACGTCAGGCAATGGACGGTTTTCTGGCAACCAGGGCTGGACGGACGATGGGAAATACCTGTTCCTGTGGTGCGCGGACGGCTGCAACCTGAACATCTACAAGCGCGACGGCCAGGGGACGCTGATGCTTGACAGCTGTGAGCGCCTGCAATCCGACCTGTTTGATATCCGTTATCAGGAGCGTTGGGAGCAGAATTATGGCGCGCTGCGCCCGTCTGGGCTCGCCGCTTCCGAAGCGCTGGAAATCCTTGAGGGCGCGCTGCCGGACGGCTATACAGCAGAGCAGCGGGGGACGATGGACGAAAATTACCGGTTTGCGGTGTATCAGGACGGCGAATACTTCTGCACGCTGCTGGTGAGCAGCAAAAACGCGGAAATCCGTGGCTATGACACCGATATGGGGTATTCCTATGATTTCCGCGAGTCGCCAGTCTATCCGGTTGTCGCGGAGCGCTGCGCGTGGGAAGGACGGTTCACTGCCGAAACAGGTACTCAGTTCGTAACCTTCTGGCGGGAGGGTGCGGATAGGCTGGGTTACAGTCTGTGGGGCGGGAGCGACAGCCGCAGCGCCGTGATTTCCGGCAATCAGGCGTTCTGCGGGGATGGCGAAACGCTGTATATCTGGGACGGTGACACCGGGAATATACGCTGTTTTTCCCTGGACAGCTCGAAAGAGATTCAGAGGGACGGCAGCAGCTATTATATATGGCTTACCGCTGAGTAAACCGGAAATGACGCTATACAGATCAATCCCCGGCTGTGCCGCCCTATCAAAGCTTGAGTGAAAATTGGTATATCCGAAGCCCTTCGCGCCATGCAGGCCGGGGGGCTTCGCCGGTTTTTTGGAACCCGGCTTTTTCGTATAGGCCGATTGCGCAGCGAAGGTCGGAAGTGGTATCTAATCTGGCTTCTGGGAAGCCGTTTTTTCGTGCATGCTCCAACGCTGTTTGGAGCAGCTGCTTGCCGAGGCCAAGCCCGCGGTACAGTGGGTCAAGCACGAACCAGCGCAGCTGGGCGTGTGTTTTTTCGTCTGTCAGGCCGATGCATCCGGCAAGCTGGCCGTGGTGTTCAGCACACCAGAGCCGGTCATGCCCTGGGTCATAGTGGTGCAGGAAATGTGCAAGCGACGTGGCAACATCGGCTTCAAACGCAAAGGAATAGCCGTATTCCTCCCGGTAGGCCCAGCCATGCAGGGCGGAAACCGCGCCGATATCGCCGGGACGCAACTCATCCCGCACAGTGATGTCAGAAAGGCGCAGCCCCTTGCCACAGGTCAGCGCGGTTTCGATTGAGGACATATTACACACAAGCGCGGCGCGGCGGCTGGGCGGCAATGGACGCAAAAGCTGTTCGATCTGCTCATTGGAGCGGCGGTTATACGCTTCCCATTGCGCCCTGCCCGCCGGGGTGAGTGCCAGGCATTGGGCGCGCCCATCTTCGGGGGAGGGGGATTTTTCCAGGAACCCCGAAGTTTCCAGACGTTTCAGGATACGGCTGAAGTAGCCGGCGTCCATTTGCAGCTGGGAGGACAGCGTTTTTGAGGTGCAGCCGGGAGTGCGCCCGATTTCATGCAGGACGCGCACCTCGGGGAGCGGTAGGCTGCCTGCAAGGAAATGGCGGTCCAAAACGCCTAAAAGGTTGGTATAATAGCGGTTAAACTGGCGGATTGTGGAAATTTGCTCCTGTGTTTCCGGTAGCATTTGCGGCATCTCCTTTAGTGATTGATTGCGGTTATCATAACATATTTAGTTGCCTTAGTCAAGTAGTTTGATTGATAAAATCAACTAAATTGGTTGCAGCTTAAAAAATTCCACAAGTCACAGAAAATTTACAATTTAACGCTTGACATGGAGTGCGCTCCAAGTGTTACGGTATAAGCAGGAACTTGCCGCATCGCCTGCCGGTATGCGGGTAAGAAGGGACATCGACTGGGAATGGAGTTTAGAACAATGAAACAGCGTGTATTAGGGCGTACAGGGATTCGTGTCAGTGAGATCGGGATGGGCTGCGAGGGCCTTGTCGATAAGCCATACGAAGAAGTGAAGGCATTCGTGGACCTGATGGAGCAGGCTGGCGTCAACTGCATTGACCTGTATTCGCCGGAGCCGGGATTCCGTACAAATTTAGGGCTTGCACTACAGGGCAGGCGCGAAAAATTTGTTTTACAGGCACATTTATGCACGATCTGGAAAGACGGGCAGTACAAGCGCACCCGTGATATTTCCGAGGTGCGCGAGGGCTTTGAGGATCAGCTGGCGCGGCTGGGGACTGGGACGGTCGAAATTGGCATGGTGCATTATGTTGACTCCATGTCCGACTGGGAAGAGGTACGCGGCGGCAGCGTGATGCGCTATGCGCTTGCGCTGCGGGATGCGGGCACGCTGAAAAGCATTGGCCTTTCCAGCCACAACCCGGAGGTTGCATTGGCGGCGGTGCGCAGTGGGCTGATTAACGTGCTGATGTTTAGTGTCAACCCGTGCTACGATTTGCAGCCTGCCAGCGAGGATGTTGAAGAATTGTGGGCGGAAAAAAGCTATGAAAAGCCGCTGCTCAATATGGACCCGCAGCGGCAGGCGTTATATGAGGAATGCCAGCGGCTGGGTGTGGGCATTACAGTAATGAAAGCATTCGGCGGCGGGGACTTGCTGAGTGAATATTCTCCCGCCGGGAAGGCGCTGACGCTGTATCAGTGTCTGCATTATGCCTTGACACGGCCAGGGGTTGCGTCTGTCATGTCCGGCGCGCGGACGCTCGATGAGCTGCGGGCATGCATCTCCTACGAGGATGCGTCAGAGGGGGAAAAGGATTATGCGGCTGCCCTGGCCTCGCTGCCGAAGATCAGCTGGGAAGGGCACTGTATGTACTGCGGCCACTGCGCGCCCTGCCCGAAAGGGATTGATGTGGCAGCCGTTACCAAATTCCTGCATTTATCGGAATCACAGGGTGAGGTGCCGGAGACGGTGCGGGAGCATTATGCGGTGCTGGCCCATTCTGCGGCCGAGTGCATCCACTGCGGCATGTGCGAAACGCGCTGCCCGTTCCATGTGCCGGTACGAGAAAATATGAAGCGCGCGCAGGAGATTTTTGGGAAATAATGCTTTCCGGTATTGAGAGGAGCGGTGTGACAAGATGACGATTGCTGAAGTAAGCAAAAAATACGATATTTCGGCGGACACGCTGCGGTATTATGAACGGATTGGGCTGTTGCCGCCGGTGCCAAGGAATAAAAGCGGCATACGCAATTACGACGAAGAGTCGTGCGGCTGGATTGAGCTGATGAAGTGCATGCGTGCGGCAGGGGTGCAGATTGAAGCGCTGATCGAGTATGTCGCGTTGTTCCGGCGTGGGGATGAAACGCTGGACGCCCGCAAGGCGATTCTCATCGAGCAGCGCGCGCAGCTGGCAGCACGGATGGCAGATATGCAGCGTTCGCTGGATCGCCTGGACTACAAAATCTCCATGTATGAGCAGGGGCTGATGCGGGTGGAAAAGCGGCTTCAAAAGCAGCAGGAAGCGCGGGAAACTGCGTGCGGTGCATGAGAATAGCTGTAATGGCAACTGGCTTTACATATGCGAAAGGCTGAAAAGCCCGCCCCTTTGATCATGCTTCAAAAGGGCGGGCTTTGGCGTATACAGGGTGATTGGAAGGTTATGTTCTGATCACGGCAGAGGCGCTGCTGGCAATCCCGTAAAGGGCGAAATAGCGCTCTTCCAAGGGAAGCCAGCGTGCGGGGAAGGATGGGAAATTGTCTCCTTCGCGGGCGCGCAGGCGGCGCAGCTGTTCGTCGGGCGCACAGGTCAGGAATATGGACAGGTCATAGCAGCTGGCAAGCTTGGGATGCAGCGAGTAGCTGCCTTCAATGATGGTTAGCGGCGCGGGCGGCAGCTCGACCGGAGCCAGAAACCTTCCGGCATGGCAGTCGCATCGGCGGTAAGAAATCGCCTCTCCCGCGCGCGCAGGCAGCAGCGCTTCCCGCAGGAACCGGGAAAAATCCATATTCCCGCAGGGGATGCTGGCCCAATTGGGGGCGCGTTCAGGGAAGGGGAGATAAAAATCGTCCATATGCAGCAGCCTGCTGTGCCAGTGGTGCAGCAGGTGTTCTGCAAGCGTTGATTTGCCGCTCCCGCAGCGTCCGTCAATTGCGACAAGGACATTGCTTTGTGCTTGCAGGAGTGCTTCAATACGTGAAAAAACGGGCAGGAAAAGGGCGTGGCTTTCGGGGTGCATACAGGTCTCCTTTCTGGATGTTCCTGAAATCAGGATACCGTGCGGCGCGTGGTTTGTCAAGGGCTGATTTATGCGGCAAAACAGCTTTCCGGAATGCGTGGAAGTACGTCTTTGCGGAGGAAACCAGAGTTCCCCTCTTGAAAATTCAGGTTCTGGATGCTATACTGAAATGGACAAATCCCTTGCTGGAAAGGACGATTATGAAATTCCTGAAACGAATGCTTTGCATGCTGCTTGCAGCGGTGCTGTTAGTGGGCGGGATTGCGGTTTTTGCTGCGCCGTCGCTGACGATTGCAGCGGTGAACGACGCGTTTTTACCGCTGAGCGCGGCGTATATGCCCACACGGATTGGCGGCGAATATTTTGTCCCGTATGGGGTGTTTTCGTCTGGCGGGCTGGGGGTACGCGCGTCCTATGACGGAAGCCAGCAGATGCTGGTGATGTCGGGCGGCAGCCGTACGCTGACCTATTTGATTGCGCAGGGCTATGTCTATGATCAGAACATGAAATCTTATGACACGCCTGCCTATTCGCTGAATGGGCAGATATATGTACCGGTGCGCACGATCTGTTCGGTATTCGGGTTGAGCTATTCGCTGATTCAGAGCACCTCGGCACAGATTCTGCGCATTTGCGGGAGTGGCGCTTCGCAGACCGATTCCGCCTTTCTGAATGCGAATAAAGCGCGGCTTTCCGAGCTTGTGGACGCATACAACGGTAACCCTCCGGCGGTGGAACCGGTGCAGCAGCCAGAGGAGCAACAGCATAAACCTTCGCTGGTTTATCTCACTTTTTTCAACTGCCCAGGTGTACATACGCATGAAATCTTGGATATCCTGAACGAATCGGGGCGTAAGGCGACGTTTTTCCTTTCGTTGGGGCAGGAGACGGATCCGGCGCTGCTGCGGCGCATTGTCGGCGAGGGGCATGCGGTCGGGCTTGCAGTGAACGCGAGCAAGATCACGCCGGAAGCGCTGGTGGAATCGGCGAACCGTGCAAATGCGTTGCTTTTGGAGGAAACGGGCATGACGACGCGGATTGTTACGCCGCTTGGCGGCAGCGAAGCCATGACAGGCGGGCAGTTGGAAGCGCTGATCGGGGCGGGCTACCGGCTTTGGGACACGACGCTGGACAGCCGGGATCATGAGCTTTCGTCTTACCGGGCTGCGAATACGGTGACAACAGCGTTCAGCCGGACCGATTCTCCGGTGGTTGTCCGGTTCCGGGACCGGGACGCGACGGTTCCGGCGCTGCGCACGGTACTGGGCTACATGCGCACGAATGGTATCACTTCGGCTGGGGTGTCGGTGCTGCGCGCGCCGATCAACGCGCGGGGGGATGTGCGCTGACTGTGACGTCGTGTCCTGCTGCTGAAATATGCGAAAAAATCGTTCTGACCTCTTGCAATCTGGCGCGAAGCGCGATAGAATAGGAGGGTAAGAATTTTATCCTGCGAAAGTGGGAAAGCATAAAAAGGAAAGAGTGAACTTCAATGTTGGAAATCAGGTACGAAATGACCCAGCACAAAAAGGACAAGCCGGACACAAAGAACCTGGGTTTCGGTGTGTACTATACGGATCATATGTTTGTGATCGACCATACGGAGGGGATCGGCTGGCATGACGCGCGCATTGTGCCTTATGCGCCGCTTCAGCTGGACCCGGCGGCGATGGCGCTGCACTATGCGATGGAGTCGTTTGAGGGGCTCAAGGCGTACCGCCAGCCGGACGGCTCGGTACGGCTGTTCCGGCCGGAGAAGAACGGCGAGCGCATGATCAACACAAACCATCGTATGTGCTTGCCGGCGCTGCCTGCGGAGGACTTTGTCCAGGCGGTGAAGGCGCTGGTCAAGACGGAGGAGGACTGGGTGCCGTCGGAGGAGGGCACGTCGCTGTATATCCGCCCGTTTGTGATTGCGACCGAGCCGCATCTTGGGGTGCGTCCGTCGAAGACCCATCAGTTTTATATTATTTGCTCGCCGGTTGGCGCGTATTACTCGACTGGCATCAACCCGGTTAAGATTTTCGTGGAAGACGAATATACCCGAGCGACCCCGGGCGGCACAGGCTTCACCAAGTGCGGCGGCAACTATGCGGCGTCGCTGATCTCGCAGGTCAAGGCGCATGATCTGGGCTATGAGCAGACGCTGTGGCTGGATGGCGTGCAGCACAAATATGTGGAGGAAGTCGGTTCAATGAACTGCTTTTTCAAGATTGACGGTACAATTTATACGGCGCCGTGTGTTGGCACGGTTCTGCCGGGCGTGACGCGTATGAGCTGCATTGAGCTGTTGAAGAAGTGGGGTTACACGGTTTCCGAGGAGCGCCTTGCGATCGAGGATGTGATGAAGGCGTCGCGGGACGGTAAGTTGGAAGAGGTATTCGGTACTGGCACGGCGGCGGTTATTTCGCCGGTGGGCGAGCTGCGTTATGAGGATGAGGTTGCGTTTATTAACGGCGGTGAGATCGGCGAGCTGACGCACCGGCTTTACGACACGATTACGGGCATTCAGTGGGGCAAGCTGCCCGACGACATGGGCTGGACAACAGCGGTGTGCTGACGCGGGTTCGCCTCCGCAGCGGGCGCCAGGGGACGCTGTCCCCTGGACCCCTGGCCCTGCCGCTGCCCTGCACCCGCGATTTTTTTGTAAAAAAATCGAGTAAAAACTTCATCTCGCCTGCGGGCGGGACGAAGGAAACGAAGTTCTCCGCGTTAGGCTGGCAATCTGAATAAGTTTGTATGAAAACAGGCAGGAATCAAGCTTCCTGCCTGTTTTTATGTTGAGTCGTTTGACGTATAGGTGCTTTCTTTTGTAATCAATAGGGAATCGGTCGTCACACCAAAAAAATCCGCAATTACCTTCAATTCGATATCGGTTATAAAGCGTTTCCCGAGCTCGATTTTTGAAATCGCGTTCTTATCCAGATCAAGACCTGCCAGCTGTAGTTGGTCTGCCAGCATCCGCTGTGAAGTTCTGGGACGCATTGACATACGCAGGTGGGCAATCCGAATACCGCTGATATTCAGTTTTCCCCCACTGGCGCGGTTTTTGTACATTATGTCATTCTCCATAGCTGTGTATGCTCGCTTTGGACAGAATGACATTATACAACAGGAATCGACACAAGTTGACATTTACTAAATGTCAACTATAGAAAAAATTTGATATAAAATATGAAAAGTCTGCAAAGGAAAAGTCAATAGGAAATTTGAAAAAACTGAAGAAAGATGAGGGGGCGAAAAGAGTACAAC
>QXXE01000076.1 GCA_009911355.1 Clostridiaceae bacterium
TGGGCGGGATATAGACCCGATACACTGCGGTAGATTAGACAGAAAAGCCGGGGCGCACACCCGCCGACCAGGAAGCAAGGGTGCAGTTGATGTAGCCGTTGGTGTTCACATTACAGAAACCGCTGTCGGTGTAGCAATAGGGGGAACGCAACCACCACCACACAGCAGTGCTGTTCGCACTGTGATTATAAGCTACCTTAGCGTTTCCACTCTTATAGTAGTCATACTGAAGCTGGTAGTTTTGCTCTGCTGAGTTTGCGTAATTTCTGGTTCCAAAAACCTCGAACTCAGACAAAAGGAACAGGTAATCCGTTGTCGCAGTCACATAGCTTGCTGTGTTAGAGCCGCCGCCAGTATTATCGGTATACTTCGTCACTGACTTCATAACTGCTCTCAAATCGGCAGGAAGCCCCGCCATCAGGCTGTTCGCCAAGGGGCTGGTCGGACTATTGCTGTTGCCCAACAGCGTCTTGCGCATTGCGCTGTTGTTCCATCCCCCGCTGTTGGTGCGGGAGGTATTCATGTGGAAATATCCAGCGGAAGTTTGCTCGTTGTTGTATTTGCTGTCGCAAAGTGCCACATCTTTCCCACTAATTTTTCCGATTTGGAAGTGGATACGATTTGTTCCCTCCTTGGCACTATTGTGATTAAAGCCCAAAATAAAAACATCAACGGAGAGGTTAGAGAAAGTATAATTCCCCGCCTTACCATTGAGCTTAATGGTTTTGGTATCACCAACATTCCAATAGCTTGCTGCAAGACCAGCATCAGACACTTGCTTGATTTGCTCCCATGTATAGGTGTTCAGCTTATTCCCTTTTGCGGGCATAAACTGAGCTGTCACTTCAACCGTTTTATTAGCAGGAGCAGTATAATTGCTTCCCGCTGCAACCTTGATGGTAATGGTTGCTGATCCGGTGGTCTGATTCACATGGTTAATAGTCACGATATCGCCGGATACGCTTACTGTAGCAACACTGGTATTGCTGGATGTAGCAGAAATCGCACCATCACCAGGACGAGTCACAGTTACAGTATCACTCAGCTTTGATGTGTTCAGGGTTACAGAACTCTTACTCAAAGTTAAGCTGCCAGCCGCCTTACCAATGCTCCACGATACAGTCTTAGCCGTTGTAGTACCGTCAGGCCACATATAGTCATCTTTCGGAGTAAAGGTGGCGTTGTAACTCGTGGCATTGGTGCCTGTGGTCACACCGCCCAGTGTAAGCTGTGCGGTGTTATAGTTACTCCAAGACGGGGACTGCGGTGTGTTCTCTTGGAATGTCAAACTACCACTTTGACTGGGGACATTCGCAATCGTCATCCTGTTCGCTACACCAGTCTTGCGATTAGCGGCATTAGTGTTGGCTTTGCCGTCTGTAGACATGGGGAATAGAGAGACATAGTAAGTCGTTCCATTCTTCAGCCCTGTCGCCACCAGCGGGGTACTTGAGTGGCCGTTGCGGGTTGTGCTGGTATGGGTATATGCGGCGTCAGGATCGGTGGGAGAGGCAGCATAGCTTCCCTCTTTCACGACCACAATCGTGGACGCCCAGGTCGCACGGGTAACACCGTCAGTAACAACAGTAGCGGCAGGATCAGTCCACTTGATAGACAACTTCCCATTGCCCGCCGCTGCCAAAGTAATTCCAGATACATCACCGACCGCCACAGGGTTGGGCGTCGCACTAAACTCATCGTCGGCGCTATCTGTATATGCACTTGAAGTGGTGTACGGGAAAAACTTGTAGAAATACTCCACACCATCTGTCAAACCGCTATCACAGAAATAGCTGTTCTGATAAGCGTTTCTGGTCTTGCTGTCTAAAACGACAGTACCGTCTCTGCGGCTCACCGGCGCACTACCCGCCTTGCGAACCAAAAGGGTTCCTCCCCAGCTTGCCAAAGGCGAACCGGCAACAACCAGATCGTCAGGATCTGTCCATTTAACATAGACCTTTCCCGCCGCTGTCAATGTCTGAATGCCCGAAACTGCGGCCAGAGCAAGACCGCCGCCGCTACCGCCGCTGCCAGACGGGAAATTTCCAATAATAGGCATAGTAACCTCCTTCTTTCTTTATCCCAAAAGAATGATGATGACTGGGATATCACAATAGGGCTTATCACCATTAGCAAAAATGGTTAGCGCACCATCAGTCTGGTCGCCAACCATCAGCTCTGCCATATAAACAGCATCAGTCTGTTCAAGTGTAAGATTTTGTCCAACACCAATAATGCCGTTTGTATCAGGTGTAAGCCCCTCGATTTCCAAAGTCTGTGAATACTTTGAACCTGTCCAAACCCAATCGGAAGATGTTAATGAAGCCTGGAATGACTGACTTTTGATTGCTTTTTCAGCCAAGACCTCATCAATCATCTCCATATTGGAATTGACCAGGCCGTTTAGTTTTTCCCGCCACTCTTTGAACTTGGCGGTATCATCTCCTTCGAGATAGAATCCATAGTTTTTTGTCGCGCTCATATTCCTTCCTCCTCTCGTTAATCGAGCAGGATAAGGGTAATCGGGATGTCGTATGTCGGTTTATCACCACCATACGCAACCGTAAAAGACCCATCGGCCTGGCCGCAGATATACAGCTCCGCACTTGCCACAGTCTCACGTTCCGCCGTTGAAATGTCTTGAGATAAACCGACTACACCATTTTGATTTGCAGTTAGCCCCTCAATCTCAACAATTTGACGATTGTTTTCCCATCCGGCAACGGTCAGTGTCGCATTGACTGAGCGACTAATTTCCCCAGAGATTCCGGGCAAATTTTCCACTTTATCGGACAAAGCGCCAATTTGTTGCGCCTGCTCTTCGATTGCATCAGCGGCGGTCTTAGCGACCCGACCGATCAAGGCGCTTTCCCGCAATCCAAACTGTTTCAAGTGCTCCAAATATGGAACCTTATTCACTGCCACAAGATTCACCTCCACCTATCCTAAATACAAAAGAGGAACGGCATATGCCGTTCCTCTTTATACAGCCATTATCTGAAATTAGGCGCTAACCTCCGGAGTATCAGGAACACCGAAGATTTCATCCAGCATTTCCTTGACCTCAGCATCAGTGGCGATCTCCACCACGGTCACATCGGCACCGTCAACGCTGATTGCACCAGCGGTAGTGCTTGCTTCAACCTTAGAAAAATCAGTAGCAGACTTGCCGCTGTCGGTCAAATTGCCATTAGCATCCAGGCCGGCAAAGTTGCCAGCGATAGCGCTACCGACCTTATCAGCCTTGCCAGTGATATCAACCACATCGGACTTAGGCACATACAGGCCATCGTCTTTCTTCACCAGGGCGTTGTTTGCCTCAGCGGAGATATTCACATCCACGCTGATCTCATAGCCGCTCACAGTCACGGTAGCAGTGCCATCACCAGCCTTGGCCTTATAGGTGTCCACCAGAGCGGCCATATTTAGGAAAGAGTAGGTAATCGCATCGCTCCCGCCCTTGACGGCCAAAACCATAACAGGCTTGCCCTCCAGATTAGGGTCGGTCGCCCCAGCATAAGTATCTGCATCAAAAGCAAACTCGCTCACAAACTGGGTCTTAGTCTGATCCAGGAACAGCTCAGTAGGGAAATCAAAGCTGAACGCAGGGGTGCCGCTCTTATCCTCGGTGGTGTACAGCTTGACGGTATTACCCGCCACCTCACCAGACTTAAACGACGTTGCAAGGCTGGCAATCTCTTCCTTAGTAGCAAAGTTTTCATTGATAGTGGTCGCCAAGGTCTTCAAATCCTGTAGTCTGGTCAGTTTCTTCACATCGTAACTCATTGTCTTTTCCTCCTTGTTTTGTCATAGGTTTGTATTTTCTATCAGTTGACGGTCAACGACCGAAAACTTCTTTCAACATTTCTGCCACCTCCGCATCGGTGACAACCTGGTTTTCGTCTATGGTGCCATCTCCACTTTGTTCACCAAAGACTTCTCCAAGCATTTCATTGACTTCCTCGTCCGTTGTTACATCAGAGGGTTTAACACCGTCCCCATTTAGATCAACAGGATCTGGAACCTTGTCGGGCGCTTTCTCAATCGTGAATGAAAGAACCTTTTTATCGTCGATATGGGGCACATATACTGCACCATCCGCACCGACGATTCTGCCAAGATTTTTTACTCGCCCATTATCCAGAGTAACGACTAACTCTCCACTGTCGTTAATTTCTAAGGAAGCAATGCCAACGCCATCTTTACCGCCAGAGCCGCCAGAGCCACTGCCTGCAATAAGCAAAGCGTCTCTTAAACTCAAATCTGCCATCGTCGCACCTCCTCCCTAAAACATATAGTAAATATTAACATTTACCGTTTCTAAAAATTCCAGCGATGTAATATCAATCTGGTTCATACCCAGCTCGAAAACGCCAGTAAACAACGGGATTTCCTTCCCGTTAATTTTTACTACTGTACCGGCAGGACAGGAGATACCGAACTTTTTCAGCACCATGTCCCCATATTTCAAAATGCTGTTCGGGTTATCCCTGATTTCGTTCTTTTTGAACGTCTCCAGCATATTGACGCCAGGTGTAACAGTTCCATTGAAGCTACCCAAATGCGCCTGAGACATATTTGACCTCCTTCCATCCATCAACTCATGTAAGCTCGACCCAATCAAGCTCGTTAAGTGTCATATCGTCAATATCTCTTAACTCCAAATCATCAATTTCTCTAAGAAGTCGATATCGCTTTAGCCCAAAGTTTGCATCAGCAACATCAAGTGCCATACCGCAATCAGAAAGGTATAGCACTTTCACCAGCGTTCCTGTTGCACTCTCCATGAGCTGGATAATTGCCTCTGCTCTTTCAAACTTCTGAGAATTTGTCCCTTTCACATTAGCACCAATAGCAAGACCGTTATACCATCTACCAAGTGAATGCCGTATTTCTGTGCCGACGACCATTGCCATAAGTTCAAATGCCGCACTCGCCTCAATCGTTAGTTGGTAACAAAGACTTTGAAGAGTCGCGCCCATTTCCAGTGCCGTATCTGTTTCAATGTAATTCCGCTGATTGACTTCACGAATATCGGAATCAAGAAAGAAACCGCTGTCGGCTCTAATCAAACTTGTCTTTTTAGTTCCTATCACATCTGCATTAAGCAGTAATGCCAAATTCACTTTACCGGCAGACAACGCCACCTGCGTATCAATGTCTCCAGCAGTTAGGATAAGTCCATTGTTGAACTCATTCATAACCAGTTCGATAGTCTCTACAGCTGGTGTATCAAAAACGATTGGATCGTTTTGAATGTACAGGTTGTTATGCACCTCAATTTCTGCCGAAGCACCAAATGTCATCTCGATGCTCAACCGCTCTTTGCACAATTTTATCATCTCATCAATATGTGCAGTAAGCAGTGATCCAGTTTGAACCGCCACAAATTTATAAAGCGAATAGCTTTCAAGCGCAGCATTCAAAATAAGGCGATCTGTCACAGAGATACCGTCACGATATGGAATGGAGTAGATAAGCAAATCACATTCGATAATGTGCTTTTTCAAAAAAATATCAAACTCCTTTGACATAGATCTACCCCACCTTTCTTTCTATCACGTCGGGTTTTGCACAGACAGGTTCAGATATCCAGCCTTAATGGTCATAATAGTAGCCGCCTCCACAGAGCGAGGAGTTGACAGTGCTCCATACTGAAGCAGATTTCCTCCATTCTGGGCGTCAAACACAACAAAATGTGTCACCGTACCCCAGCTTGCGGTACTTTCGTTAAAATCAATGTTTGCTTCGTTTGTAACAACACCAGAAGCAGGTTCACTCAGCATATCGAGCTTAACCCTCGCATAGCCAGCACTACCAACCGGCTCGGAAACATTCGTACCGTTGAGATTGGGTGCAGTAGTGCTTAGGCCAATCCAGTATTCTGTAGGAATGGCCGGAGTTTCCTTCGTCCGATAAATATTACCGGCAGCAAGATTCAGAAAATATGTCGTAGTCATTTTGCATCCTCCTTGTTCTTTAATTTGTGTAACGCTATCAGATCATCTACTATCGAATAAATGCTTGGTTAATATTTTTGATAATATGAATCAGCCCATGATTGGGAATTTCAACTTCACCAGAAATATCACGGATGGTAATTTGGTAGATATACTTACCCGCAGGCAGATTCACCGTCTCATCCGCCTCTAACGTAACACAAACCACATTGTTTACATCACCGTCTCTATTTGGATCTGGTCTAATCTCCATTTGCTTTGATAGGAGCGGCTTACCATTTTTATTTACAAAATTGATAATAGAAAAGTCCGCTACACAAGCGGACAAATCCTGTGGTTTCTTCGTTTTGAAAAAATAGCAATGAAAGATCAGATCCTGAGTCGATCCACCAACAAAATCAAATGCTGGTAGTGTATATGGGTTTGGAATGTGCATACCATCCCCTCCTTATTCTTCCGTTTTGCTTTGCTCCTCCTCCGATGCGTTCTCTGCCTCAATATCCTTTTGAAGCTCTTGCACTAAAAAACGCAGTTCCTTCAAAGTATCGCCCATCATAATAGCACCATCACCACAGACTTGAATCTGTGCCAAACAGTTATGAATATTTGCGATATGCTGTACGATTTCAATTTTTGTCATTTTCATTACCCTCCTTAGTCGTTAAGCCAGTAATTCATGCAGCTTGTCAAAGTAGTAAAATACCAGCCGTACACGGTATCACCACGAAAAACAGTGTCAATTCCTGTTGAATAATGTAGTCCTATATTGTATCGAAGCGAATTGAATTTTGTTGCGGTTAAAGTCCTACTTCCAGAACTCATCAATGTACCTGCATATGAAGCGAATCTGTTGTTCCAAGAAAGACCTTTGGCATCAAGGATTTCTTTAACCTTATTCACCATATCGTTCCATACAAGATATGAAAAACCGCTTACTTTGCCCTTATTTCTAACGGCAGAGTAAGCGGCGCTTGTTTGCGAAGCTGAGGCGTCTCCATTCGATCTTGACCAAGACCATGGCTCAACCTTTATCTCTGGACTATCCGTGGTAAAGTATCTTGTGCCAATCCATGTTGTATCGTCCAATTTGACATTGCAAGCATAGTCGGTGCTTGGCTTCAAACCACTAAACGACCTGGAAAGCGAAGACGAAGTAGCAGTATATGTTCGGTCTACATAGACTGTACTTCCAGGATCTATTCTTACATAAAACCGAACTTTTTGCCCACTTTTCAACCCAGACACTCGCATCGTAACAGTGGTGTCGGTGCAAGATACAGTAAATGAAGCCAATTAACTCACCTGCCTTATCCGAATGTTGCCTCTAATGAGAGTCCTTCAATATGGGCGTTTTGGAAATTCAAATACCCAGAAAAAGTAGTTCGTGGAAAAGCCCAGTAAGCATATGCACCATCTGGACTCCAGAACTCAACTTCCGGCCCGAAGCCAGTGTCAATGTAAGAAATTGAAAGCATCTTGTAGAGATAGTTCCCAAAATAACCATACATACTGTATCCGCCAGTCCATTTACTATACCCAGCGGCATTTTTAGGTTTAACAATAAACTCATCTGCGTAAATCGTTGGGCTGTAGATCTCAGTTCCATTGATAAATGTTCCGTTGTTGAACTCACCATTAGCAATTTTTCTTGCCAGTTTTTCAGCGTCAGAAGCATCTCTTGCGGCGGCTGCAGCATCCTCAGCGGCATCAGCAGCGGCATCATATGCGCCGTTAATTGTGTTTTGCAAGCTATAATTTAGATTGCTCCACTTAATTGCACCATTACTCAATGTCAGATTTCCAGTCATACTAACATTGCCAGCAGAATCCACCTTAAATTTCGGGTTAGATTTATTCGGAACATAAATAGCTGGGCCGATAATTTCTGCACCAGCAAGAGCTGTCAACGACCCACTGAGCTTTGCAGCGCTCAATGTTCCGCTGAAATCACCGTTCTTAGCGTGAAAATCACCGTTTTTCTTAACCCAAAACGGAGCGATAGAAGGATTGCTTGCGCCCGCCCACAAAGCGTATTCTGAGTAATAGCTTGTTCCTCCGTTGATAGCTACACGTGTATTGCCTGACCCAGAACAAAGGTAGCTGTCAGCAATCGTAAATCCGCCAATCGTACCGCTCTTGGCGATCAGTTTTCCACGGAAGTAGGCATTGCCAGTATTTACATCCAAATAGAAGTTCGCATTTGCCGGCATTCCCTCAGAGTCATAGGTAATACTGCCGGCCTTGTCCAGAAATTCAGGTGTCACAGTAGTACCATTTGTATTGAACAGGAGCTTTGTACCAGCCACAATACCATAATCGGGATCTACGATGATAAGTCCGTTGTTGCTCTGCAAAACAATCCGTGAATTATACAGCCATGCTCCGGTGCTATCCACTTGAAACATCATGGTGCCAGTCACGTTTCCATTTTCGTCAATCAACGGATTTTGAAGTACAAGGTTATTGCCGATAATCAGCTTACCAGCAATTAGTTCCGCGTTAACACCCCACTGCACTCCGGTTTCGGGAGACGCAAAGCGTCCAATCGCCAATTTTGCTGTTTTCCAGCCGTCATCTGTCATGGCAATCATATTGTCGATGATCCGCATCTGATATTTGGAATCACCACCAACATGAATGCCTGAACCGTTAAAGACAACCGTTTGGTTTTTCGCTGAAAGCACTGCGTCAACAGCACCTTTTTGCAAATCGTTCATAAAAATGTCGATCTCGGTTGCTTTGTCAGCAGTACGGTTATAGATATACTTGCTGGCGTCAAAACTTCGGCTTGAACGAGTGGAGTTTCTGATATCCTCTGTCCAACTCTCCGCCCCATTCCGCAAACGGTAGCGGTTAGAAAACACCAGCTTGAACTCATTGATTTTCTCAAAGTTCAGCTCAAAACCGATAATCTTTGGCTTAACCAATCCCTCACTGCCCAATTCTAAATAGACCGCCTTGCCAAGTTCCAGCCTATTTTTGAACGGTTCAAATTTCTCGTGGTAAAGGAAATTGGCGCTATCTACGCTAAACTCATACACAGGCCATGCGTAATCGGAAAGAACATCCGTACCAAAGTCGTATAGCTCCATTGCAACAGAATATTGTTGAAACTCACTCACATTTACTGTAAAATATGAATCAGCATTGCTTGTACTGAAGCTCAGTCTTGTTCCTTTATATTCTGTAATTCCTTGCTCCGTCCTCACAGAAATATCACTGGAAAACCGTGATAACCTGCCAGCGATGGTCAAAAGTCCACTGCTAAATTTCCGATTGTTGTAGTTCGTATTTCCCAGATAGGCCGTCAATACATAGCTGCTGTCACCCTTTACATCCAAAGTGCCCCGCACGATTTCAGCGGAGACACCAGCGTTTCCAACCGTAACAGTACCGCCGGCCAAAGTGTACATTGTTTTTGCAAACTGGCTCAGTTCCACTCGTGCGATATTTGAAGCATTTATGGACACAGTGCCGCTTACCTTAGAAATTGCACCTGCCGCAGAAGTGTCCACATCCGTAGCAACAAATGTTTCCTCCTCTACGGTGCTTTCAATAAAATACTGGTTGAGGATTTTCTGTTCCTCCTGTGTGAAGTATGATGAAAATTCCAATCGTCCAGTAAGCCGTTTGATATCATTCATGTAGCTGTCAATTTCAACTTGTAGAGAGTTGATTTTGGCCTGTTGTGTGTCGATCTCATTCTGTTTTGCGGCAATCTGAGAATTGATACGATCCAAGTTTGCCTGTTGTGTTTGCTGTCCTCTTGCAGTGGTTTCTAGGGAAAACGCCTGAATAGTTACACTTTGCTGTGCTACCAGACTCTCCATCTCACCGTTCAATTCTACAAGATCGGACTCGGCCATCAATTTCTGTGCTGTCAAAGAAGCCCGTGACGCAGCCAGCCCAGTATAATACTGCTGGTTCTCCGCAATTTCCAGCTGCCATCCCCGCACGCGGTCTGCCAATGTGGTATTGCTGTTCCCTACTTTGATGTCCAGATCCCCATTATAGAGAAAATAGCTCAAGTCCACAAGGTAGTCTGTCCCTGTGGGGTTTACATCCCGCACCGACAGACCATCCGAACCATAGAGATGTAGCTTTGTTACCATCTCCTCTGGGATTTCCTCAACACTAACTGCATCGACCAGATTGTTATAATTCAAATAGATGGGTAGGGTTTCCGGATTTTCGTTGGCATCATATACATTGATACTCTTATCGTACACATCAAACACAATGACACAGCGATACTTTTCCATGGCGTCTTCGTAACAAAAACCCAGAGCATCACTATCATACTGGTCAAATGTGCGGTAGCACCCAATCAGCCTTGGGGCCACATAGCCCACGTGCCATGTCCGATCCAATTCTAAAATACGACCCAAAATCGTATCTGCTGAATTGACTGGATTCCAGAAATTATAAGTACCTTCTTCTAAAAATAGGTTTTTCTTCTGGAAAAGATATTCCAAAGAATATCCTGTAACGGTCTTTATTTCTGACACGCCATTGCCCTCTTTACTGGGAGAAGTCAACACATAGATGCCAAACTCCTCTGTATAAACCACCTTGAAACTTGAAACAGCGGCATAAAGGGGGTTGAGCATTCCATTTACTTGATACGGGATTGTAAATGAAATCGTGCTCAACTCTGCATAGTTGATTGCAAAATTCAAATCATGTACATATGGAATTGGGCCAAGCTCTTTTCCGGCCAGAGTGCGAAGCCGAAGCATAGGCTGTTTTCTCTGTCCACTTTTAATTTTGGCATAGTTTAGATACATCTCTGACCTCCTCTCTTGTTATGCTCCAACATTATACAAATAGCGTCCGCTGATTGTAACAGTCCCGCTTCCATCGAAAATCAATTCATTATCTCCCGATGCTGCCTCAAAGAATTGAAAATTGAAAAAGCTGTACAAGTCATAGCCATCAGTTTTTTCCACCATGACTTCATTTTCATTGTCGATAAGAATTTGCAACCCGCCAGCTGGAAGACCTGACAAACGGAGTGTCTGCTTTGTAGTCTTGTTTGTGATTGCAAAATTTGTACAACCAGCCGCCAATTCAATTTTCAAATCTGGCTTCAAATTCTCTTTGATTGTGCTGTCATTATAGAAACGATATTCTGTTGTACCGTTAATTTGAATACGTTCCTCAAACGGATAACTGTATCCATACGGGCAATCACACAGTACCTGTGCCTCAAAAGCGATTGGTAGCCACCCCACGCTGATTGGTGTTAGCTTTTGAATCAGACACCGAAACTGAATATGCTCCATATCTGGCTGATCAATAGAAAGCCATTGATACTCCTGATATCCAGTCAGCCAATTTGAAACCTCTTGCAACTGGTAGCGATCCATGTACTGCTCACTTCCAAAAATAAGTGTAAAGCTCAAAGGCTGGTCGTGATACCGTACACCAAAATGCAGCGGAGTAATCCGATTCGCAATTCTTGTCTCTACGATGTTAGCCTGATTCCCAAAATCGTTGTTATTATGTTTGTTGCTACCGATATCAGCAACAAACATTCCATACAATGAAGCCGGAGTATCTGCAAAAGTAAACTCATAGGTTCTATACACCCGCCACACCTCCTCTCATCAAACCCACTTGACAGGCGGGCATACCAGACATGTCACCGTCTGGGCGGCTTCGTCAGCCTAAAATGGGTGGGAAGAAAATCTCCCCACCCTGACTAATTTAGATCCTGATTTTCAGAATCCGTGCAATTTGGTTGACCATATCACGAGTAACTTTGACATGACCGTTCACCGTTTCAGGACTTGCGTTGCCTTGAATAATGGTATCGCCAATATGAATTTCCACAGGCTGAGAACTATTGTTATACACATTGCTCACAGCACCAGCGCTGACCTTTGACAACTCGGGCAAAATAGGAGCATTAACATACCCAGGCATATCGCTAAATGCGGCGGACAGCTTACTCATTCGATTCACCATCTCAGTTACTGTATTCCACATCGCTTCTGTCAATACCGGTTCGCCTTTTTCCAATTTTGCCATAATCTCATTGTCTTTGACTGATCCATCCACGCCAGCAAAACCACCCGTATGGTAAATGTACTTCTTATATTTATCGAACAGAAGCTCTTTCGACCCATCCATATACCAGGTTCCATTGTCCCGATGAGTGTAGACACCGTACTGCGCCAGTTGTTCACCAAGCCGCAAGCTATAATCGCTTAGTTCTTTCTTGCGAGCGTCACTGGCCGTATGATGCTCCTGGCTATTTGCGTACATTTGCTTAATAATGGCATGAATCATTTCATCATTTGAAGACTGGTTGCCATAATTCGTATTTCCAACAACGGTGTTCGGCTCTTTACCTGTAGCACCCGCAGCATCCATATCAGCACCAATATTTTTGAGGGCAGACACATAGCTCCCATACCGTTGTGCCGCTGCCAGAGCGTTATCCCACGCAGTAGTTATCTCACTGTTCAGCACACTTCCATATTGCGTGTTCCAATCAATCAGTTCGGAATACAGTGTATCCCAGTGGTTCTGAATATAGTCGATCGCCATGTCATAAAGTTTTTGATAAGAGGAAATGCTATCTTCCAGAATTGCAATTTCTTTATCCTTTTCTTGATGATAGGCGTCTTCCATATCATCCAAAGCGTTTTTGGTAGCATCTAAAGCCTTATCTGCCTGTTCGTCTGCCAAGTCTTCCTGTAACCCAGCCATCTCCTCCAATAGCTTGGCCCGTTCCGCCTGCGCCTCTCGACTGTCATCCAAACTAAGCGCATCAATACGAGCTTGTAATTTAGCAATTTCTTTCAGCTTGTTAGCACGCTTTTTTTCGTAGTCGGCCTCATCCTTCGTAGCATCCAGCGACTCTTTTTTCTGGTCGATGATTTCAGAGTAAGCGTCTTTCATATCTTCCAGTGCGTCAATCTGATCGTTGATTCGTTGTTTCAACATATCCATAACGTACTTTAAGATATCGTCAAGCCCAGACTGCATCTTTTTCAGCTCGTCAGTCACGCCGCCAGCAGTTTGCCCAATGCTTTGTACAGCGCTGTCAGCCAATGCACGAATAGCATTGATGTTGTCCAGCGCTGCTTTATACTGATCTTGATCCAGCCCTGCCATAGCCAAACTTGCATACACGAAGCCCCATGTAGCGTCAGTCGCTTCCTCGGTAGCATACAGCAAATTGTTAAGGGTTTCGATATTCCCCTCCATTTTCGCGATACGCAAAGCCTCAATGTAAGACAAAGAACTCTCGATTGCAAGTTGCTGTGTCTTTGCCGCAATCACATCACGAATGCGCTCCTCATTGATGACCAGCTGGCCGTTTTCATCCATAAGATACGCCACATACTTCACACCTAATCCGATAATGTTCTGCAAAGTATCAACTGTAATGTATCCACTTTCCGCATACTCATCGGCGGCATCATGTAGGGTGTCGTAAACGTCTTGGATAGAATCAACCGCCTTAGATGCCTCTTCCACAATAGCGTCAAGCAAAGAAAGAATCTCTTCACGGGAATCTTTCATACTGTGCTGCAACTCCCACCAGTTAGCAGAAGCATCCCGATTTTCTTCGTTTAGATCGGTCAGCGAACCGATTAAATCTTCCGTTTCCTTGCGAAGAGCGTTTGTCGCCTCTTGCAAGGTATCGTATTCTCCCTTGCTGTCGGCTGTCAGATCATTGAGACGCTCCATATTCTCAATCCAGAGTTCATTGGTATCTGCATTGTACTTCACAACAAAGCCCAACTCACGGAGCGCTGCAACGCCAGCTGTGATTGTGCTATCCCTCTGGTTGTTTAGATTGTGTAGAGCATCTTGTTCACGCTCGTAAGCGCCAATCAACTGTCGTTCCAATAGGATCTTCTCTTTCAGATTATCAGACTCGTCGATTCTCGTCTCAATATTAGATCTGACTTCTTGAGCCTTGCGCAGACGCTCGATTGCTTCACGGTATGCGTCAATGTCAGCAATATACTCTTCAACTTCCTTAGAAGATCCACCACCTGAGCCTCCACCGCCACCAGAGCCTAATCCACCCTTAAAATCTTTCAAGGGGATATTTTTCAACGCACGAAGCGCGGCAATTTGTCCATCAATCTGAGCAATCGCATTCTGGTAGCTGGAGATATCAAGCTGAATCTGCGAAATAAAATCGTCCAGATTTGTTTGCTTGGCAGTATAGTTATAATCAGTACCTTGGAAACTCCCACTTGTTAGATTTAGAGAAATCCCACTACCGCCAACACCACCACCAGAGCCACCCTGAACACCGCTTGATCCAGCAACCTGACCACCAGCGACTCCAGCCATAGCCTTAGCAGCTTCTTGGCATTGTCTCGCAAAAGAAGCAACATCCAGCTTCGCCTGTGTCATGTTGTTGTAAACAGCCTGTGCTGCCGCATATGCGGCCTGATTAAAGTTACCGTTTACATCAGTGCAGACCTCCATAGCAACACGATCAAACTCTTCTGCGTTCTGGGCCATAGCTGCCGCCGCCAGCTTAAATGCAGTAGCTTCATCAATCCCTGCGTCAATCAGAGCTTGTGCTACAATATTGCCAGCGTTGATACGATACTCCGCCAGCTCTTTAGCAATCTGACCCTCTCCCTCACCTACATTTTGGGCGAGATCAAGTTGTGCCTGCGCTGCTTGAACCTTCGCTTCCAACACGGCCTTATCCGCTTCCAGCTTGGCAACCTCTGCATCAATCTGTGCGTCCAACTCGGCCTTTTTTCCTTGAATAAACGAGTTGACAACACCCTCGTTCAGAATAACCTGTCCATCAGCAGATACTTGAGCATTGTTGAGAATTTCAGGATAAACCTTAGCGAACTCCAAAGCCTTGTCCAATGACAGCGAGAACCCATTTGCAACCTCAGCCTGCAGTTCTGCAAGGGTTTGGAACGAATCGGAGACAGAATCAATGGTGCTTGCTACGTTGGAAAAGTTGTTTAGTGCCGCACTATAAGCATCCAGACTTCCCGTGATATTTCCATACAACGACTCATAAATTGCCAGCTTATTTTGGTTAGCAGCAATAGCGTCGGTATTCTCATTGATTTCATTTGTTGCCTTAGCAATCAAATTACTCCATAGACCGCCATCACTACCAAGCTGACGTTGCTCCTCATAATAAGCAATATTCTCACGTAAAGCCTCATTTTGCTCTTCCAACGAGTCGATTTCCTTTTGGATTTCGGCCATCTCATTCTGCATTTTAACATTGGCGTTTTCTTTCCATGCCTCAGTATTGAGCTTGACAACCCCATTTTCTTCATAGAGATAATCAAGATAATTGTCCTCAGCAGAAGCCAGCTTTTCAATAGTATCAGCAGACAACCCTCCGCCGTCTGCCATCTCTTTTTGAGCCGCCTCCAAAACATCATAAGCTGATTTCAGTTTTGAAAGCACCTCTGGCAACTTTTGAAGCTGTGCAATATAGCGACCCGTCTCCTCAGAGGCTCCAGCCAAATCCTCAGCATAGAAAGCCGCGAAATGCGACTGGCTTTTCAGAACAGAGTCAACAGCGTTCGCAATATCTTGACTTGAGCCAATAAATTCTCCGCTCTCCTCAGCCGCAGCTATCACGCTCTGCCGATAGTCGTTGAACTCATCTTCCGTAGACGGGATCTCATTTCCAATCAAGCCTTGCAACATATACTGTTCAGCCAAATTGTTGTTCAACGACGAAATACTGTCCTGATAACTCTTTACTGCGGATGAGCATTTGTTGTAGGCATCAAATAAGGCATTGTAGACTTCGTTATCCGAACCAGCAGTTTCAGACACAATATCCAGCATTTTACCCAACCGCTCATAGGCGTTAATGACTCCCTCAACAGTTGAAAGATCAAAATCATCCTCACTGGGCAACCACAATTCCATACCACGTGGAGCAAATGAGCCATCCGAAATGTATCCAGCGTCAACCAGAGCTTGCAACCCTTTCCGGTTAATATCCGCTTCATCTGCTCCCCATGTTGTAATTATGTGGTTCATTGATTTGTTGGCGGGGCCAGAGCCTTTCCCAGTTGATAAAAGCTCATCTTTTTGAGCGTTAAGACCACCACGCAAATCGCGCTCAGACGCTTGGAGAGATTCTATCGCGGCTGCTTTAATTGCGTCCGTAAGGTTCCCGTACTCTTCGGTCAACTCCTGGATTCGATCTTTTTCTATTCCGAGCTTGTCAATAAGCTCGTCTTGGGTAGAAAGCAAATCTTCCTTGACAGAATCATCTGTTTTAACAGCTTCGCTCAACTCCAAGTAGCGACCTGTCAAATCCACAATTTCATCGCTGAGTGTAGCCGCCGAGTTCGCAGCATCAATCGCCGCTTGACGAGCTTCCTCTTGCGCCTGCTTATAGCTCTGCCACGCCTGCACCAATGCCATAACCGCAGTTACCGCCAGCATAATCCACGTCATGGGATTAGTCGCCATAGCTGCAAGCGCTGCCTTGGCATTTGCGCCGACAACTTTCCATGAAAATGCTTGGGTTTCGTTTGCCGCAGCTTGTTCCAAAGATGCAATAATCGCCTGCTTTTGGGTAGCGGTCAATTTGTTGGAATTTAGAATTTCCACCATCATTGCGGCAGAAAGCTGTTCCGTTGTTCTCTTTTCAGTGGCCTTTGCCATATTTTTAGCAAGGGCTGAAGCGGTCGCTTTATCCGTAGACGCTTTTTCGGCAAGCTCCTGGATTGTATATCTTTGGGCAGAAACAATTAGAGCAGACATCGTTGTGATCTGTTTCTTCTGCTCCGCAGTTAGTCCAAGTGCGCTCATAGCAGCTGCCTGTTGAGACTTGTCCAGCCCTATCAGTTTCGTAGCATAGAATTGTACGCTTGCCGCACTACCATCCATAGCTACCCCAGATGCCTTAATTGCATTTACAGCAGGCAATACTGTAGTTTGTAAAGACCCCATCGTCGATCTGAACTTTGCAATCAGTGCAATGGTTGTGATAAGAGCACCAGATCCAAACAAACCAAGAGACTGTGTTAAACGGTCAATCACGTTAGAAACAAAAATCAGGCCGTCAACAACCAATTTCAAATCATCGGTCTGAAATAGATTTTGGGCAACGCCAACCCAGGTCTGTTGTAGAGTATTGAGCTTGTATTCCAAAGACTGGGTAATCTTATCCATTTCGCGTTCTGCACTACCAGCACTATTCTCCATTGTTTCGATAGCTTTTTGAGCCTGCTCAAAATTGGAAAGAATAGCCGAACCAATCTGGCCTTGCCGTTTGCCGAACAAAACTTCCAGCAGTTGTGCCCTGTTCTTATCTGTCAGCTCATCCCAAATTGTTGCGATATCTTGAAGAATGTCATATGTGGAACGGTAAGTATCGGGATCGCCAACTTCAAACAGTCTAACACCTTGGTTATTATTGCTGGCAACTTTGGTAAGATCCGCAATATCCCCTGTCAATTCAGCGACATCGTTTGAATACTCTTCAAGTTCTTCGTCATACCCACGAATACGCATAGACACAGTTTTCAGAGCATTACCGACACTGGAGGCATCTCTTGTAATCTCCACAGCGGCAGTAGCCAGAGCCACAGTTTCCTCAAAAGTATTATTCGCCGCTTTCATTGCTGAAGAGCTTCTGGTCATAACCTCTACGATATCCTTATTGGAAACAGCAAATTTATTGCCAATATCATTAACCTTAGAGATGATACCGTCCAAGGAATCGTTTACGTCGATTTCATCAAACGCTTTCAAGGCGCTGACCAGACCATCTGTTGCCTGAGTAATGTCCATACCAGGAGAAATTGCCGCAAAAATTGCAGAGTTTTTAGACAACTCTGCGGCCTCGGCCATAGTATAACCCAAACGTGCCCACTCAGCGGTTTGAGAGATGACCGCCTCTGTCGTTACTCCAAGTGCCTTTGCTGTATCGTTTGCAGTAGCGTAGAAATTGCGATACTCCGCCTCTGTTGCCACTGTAACCTTACGCAAATCCACCATAGCCGTATCCAGGTCGATAATCGTTGAAATCGCAGACCTCAGCAAACGAAAGGCTCTGAACAGTAGCGTTGTAGCTGAAACCCACTGCAATACCTTACCGACATTGTTCTTCAGAACATCGCCAAGGGATTGCATATTCTTCCCTGCCGCCTTAACCTCAGACTTAAACGCACTGAATTGTGCTGTCCACTTAGTCAAATCTGCCTGGCTGTTTACTCGTCTGAGATTTGCTTCCAACTGCTGGAACTGTGCGTTCAATCCAGGATCTTTTTTTAAGGCACTCCACGTTCTTCCAACGGTTGCCAAATCCGCTTTTGCCTTTTCCAGACTTTGAGTGAATCTAAAATCGTTGACCTCGCCACGTTGGACACGCATCAGCTCAGACATCTCTTTGCTGCACGCTCCAATTAGTTGTTGCAGCCGTTCATATGTCTGAACCTTTTCCCGATCGCCCATATTCGAGCTATATTGCGACGCCAGTTCCCGAAGCTGTCTCATATTCCGAGTAACAGACTCCGTGGGTTGCACCAGCTGATTATATTTAGTTTGCAAATCAGCGATAGTGCTCGGAATGCGCTGCATAGCGGCATCGTATTCTCTCGCCTTATCCGCAATTTCCATCTGGGTATATACCAGCTGAGAACCATTCAAAAGGCGGCTCTGTTCAAGAGCCGCCGCCTGTTGTGCGTATTGAACGATATCCACATAAGGAACCAGTTGTCCCTCCAAGGTAGTTCTCTGGTTCTGTAGGACTGCAAGCTGCCCCTGCAAAGCAACCAACTTATTCTGATCGGCTTTGGGGTCTAACTTCACCATTTGAGCTTGCACAGAGGTAATCTGTTTATCCAAACCAATCAACTGAGTGTATATAGCATTGACACCACGTAGCCGCTCTTGAAACACAGACACATCGTTATTCAGCTGGTCAAAGCTGTTAAGAAATGTCACAAGCTCATCTTTAGTGCCAACATTTTGCAAAGAGGTCTTCAGTCCGTCGATTTTCGTCTTAAATGTCTCGGTGAGCGTTCCCGCAGCCTCCAGCCGTTTTTCCAAAGCCTCCAAACCGGAAAGCTGGTCGCCCTTGATTGAACCGATGTCTTTTGTCCTCAGCTTGGTCGCTACATACTCCGCATTCTGATACTCTTTTACAAGTCGTTGCAGATTAGCAATCTGCGCCTCCAGGCTGGAACGCTGCACATTGTCCAAACGCCCCTCAGCAGAAATCATATTCTGAATTTGAGCATTAAGAGCAGTATAGGTATTATTCAGCGTTTCCAAATGTGAACTATCCTTGATCGGCTTTACAGAGGTGGAACCAGCATAAGCAGCCTGGACATCGGCCAAAATAGACAACTGCCGATTTAAGTATGAAACTCGTGATTCATTATCCTTTTGCGCCTGCTTTGCAATTTGCTCCTGGACATTCCGCTGGCGTTCAAGATTGGCTGTCACATTGGTCAAGTGGGTGTTGATTTCGCCCGTCTCAGTGTTGTAGGTCTGCAAATAAGTGACCGTGCGCTGCATCTGATCTGTGCCCTGAATAGTCAGGTTCAGCATTCGCTCCTCTTCACCGTTGACTGCTTGCCACCGCCCAGTAATCCGATCAATCTGAATGCCCATCTTATCCAGCTGGTCGGTCATGGCGCGAGAAATATCAGGACTGACCTTCAAGTTGTTTAGCTCTTGCCGGATTTTTGCAACAGAGCTTTGATCCAAATTCAACGTAACGCCGATACCTTGTGTTTTCGTTGCCTGAGCGATCTGCCGACTTACTTTTTGGGCTTCAGACTGAATGTTAGAGCTATCCAGAGAAACGCCAACCTTGATAGTGCTTTTCGAGTTGATCATCTTCGCAATATTAGGAAGCTGCGCTGAAATTCGTTGTGCGGAAGCCTGTTCGTCGGCCTCCAGTTCGCTCGTCAATACAATCTTCAGATCTTCGTCCATCTTTTCTCACCACCCTTTATTTCAAAAATCATTTCACTTTGACACCCTGCCTTTGTAATCCTGCTTTCAAAGCAGTGATGTGTGCTTTACTTGCTTTTAGGTGTTCAATCGTTTTTGCAGTAAAAGGACGCGGCCCCATATAGGCCGCGCCTTGTTTCGGAAAGTCGTATTGATAAAACTTGTACCCATGCCCGTACTCGATTAGTTCGGGAAGATTTTTCCCGGTCGTCACCTGTCCCTCGCTCATACAGCCGCCCGGATTCGGATCGGTTAAGTTGACTACCGCCATAACTCCACCACGGGATGTTCCTCCCTCAATTTCAATGTTATAAGGGTCAGCCATACCGCCATATTCTCCGCGTCTGCGATACATTCTGATATTGTCAATATTGGTTGACACTTTTTTTACAAGGATATCAATGCCTAAGCAGCATCCAGAGATTCATAGTA
>QXXE01000077.1 GCA_009911355.1 Clostridiaceae bacterium
TAAATGGGGCTTGTCAACCCTGATTTCATATTTTTCTATATTTTGTGACCGGCTGAGTCAAACCGATAAGCATATTTATCAATTACAGTTACTTGACACTTATGCTGCACGATGTTCCTCTCCTATTATCGTAATTTCATCCTGTTTTAGAGTGCTGATAGCAGAAAAGGCGGCTTTCCGCCGCCCTTTCAGGTTATAAATCGACGCACCAGAATTTATGCGGTACTGCTTTTATACTTTGCTTTCCGGGAGCGTCCCGTCCCCGTTTGCCGCGGTTTCCGGCGCTTCGGATTCTTCTGTGGAAGCTGTCCCTTCGGGCGCTTCCTCCCCGCTTTCGGTTTCCTCCGCGTCCTCCTTGTCGGTCCGCGCAATCGAAATGACCTTCACATCGTCGCCAGTGCGCATGACAATAACGCCCTGGGACGAACGCCCGCATTCGCGGATATCGCCGACCGCTGTCCGGATGATAATGCCGCCGTCGGTGATGATCATCACGTCATCCGTGCCGTCTACGACCGCAATGCCCGCAACCGCGCCGGTTTTTCCGGTCAGCTGGTGCAGCATAATGCCGCCGCCGCCGCGATGGTGCACGCTGAAATCCTCAACCGGGGTACGCTTGCCATAGCCGTTTTCCGTGATCGAGAGCACGTGCGCCCCCGCCCGTGCCCGGCAGGCGCCGATGACATAATCGCCCTCGTTCAGCCGGATGCCGCGCACGCCGACCGCCGTGCGGCCCATCGCGCGCACCTCGTTTTCGTCGAAGGTGATCGCGCGGCCCTCGTGGGTGCCGATCAGGATTTTTTCCGTGCCGTCAGTCAGCCGCACGTCGACCAGCTCGTCCCCTTCGGTCAGGTTGAGCGCACGCAGGCCGACCCTGCGGATATTTTGCAGGTCGCGCAGCATTACGCGCTTGATCGTGCCCTGCCGGGTGACAAACACCATATATTTGTCCTCGTCAAACTCACGGATAGCAAACATCGCCGTGATCTTTTCATCGTTTTCGATCTCAAGCAGGTTGACGATATTCTGGCCCTTTGCCGTGCGCCCTGTTTCGGGGATCTGGTAGCCTTTCAGCTTATAGACCTTGCCCTTGCTGGTGAAGAACAGGATATTATCATGGGTCGAAGCGGTAAAGAGGCTTTTGGTGAAGTCCTCTTCACGATGGCTCATCGCGCTGACCCCGCGCCCGCCGCGCCGCTGCGCACGGTAGGTTGCCGTCGGGGAACGCTTGATGTAGCCAAAGTGGGTGAGCGTATAAACGCATTCCTGCTCCTCGATCAAGTCCTCGATGTCGATTTCATTGTCGACCGGCTGGATCTCGGTGATGCGCTCGTCGCCGAACCTGTCGCGGATCTGGGCCAGCTCATCTTTGAGCACGCCGCGCAGCTTTTCCTTGTCTTCCAGCAGGGAGATATAATACTTGATCTTCTCTTCAAGCTCTTCATACTCCGCGAGCAGCTTTTCACGTTCCAGGCCCTGCAAACGGCGCAGCTGCATTTCCAGGATCGCCTGCGCCTGCACATCGTCGAGCCCGAACCGGGTTTTCAGGTTTTCCTTTGCGTCGTCGTAGCTTTCGCGGATAATGCGGATGACCTCGTCGATATTGTCCTGCGCGATCAGCAGCCCTTCCAGCAGGTGGGCGCGCTCCTGCGCTTTTCGCAGGTCGTAGCGGGTGCGCCGCTCAATGACGCTTTCCTGATGGGCAAGGTATTCATCGATCACCTCGCGCAGCGACAGGATGCGCGGCTGGGACTGGTTGTTGACCAGCGCAAGCATATTCACCGCAAAGGTGGTTTGCAGCTGGGTCTGCGCAAGCAGGCGGTTGAGCACCACCTGCGCATTCGCTTCGCGCTTGAGCTCAATCACGATGCGCATACCGTTGCGGTCGGATTCGTCGCGCAGGCCGGAAATCCCGTCCAGGCGTTTTTCGTGTACCTGGTCGGCAATATTTTCAATCAGCAGCCGCTTATTGACCTGATAAGGCAGCTCTGTGACAATGATACGGGTGCGGTTCTGCCCAAATTCCTCAAATTCGGTGCGCGCACTGACGGTCAGCCGCCCCTTGCCGGTCGCGTAAGCGGCGCGGATGCCCGAAAGCCCCTTGATAATCCCGCGCGTCGGGAAATCGGGTCCCTTGATATGCTCCATGAGGTCGTTTAAGTCGGCCTCCGGGTTTTCCAGCACGCAGATACAGGCGTTAATCACTTCCGTCAGGTTATGCGGCGGGATATTCGTCGCCATGCCGACCGCGATGCCCGACGAGCCGTTGACCAGCAGGTTCGGGAACCGGGAAGGCAGCACGCGGGGCTCTTTCCGGCTTTCGTCGAAGTTCGGGTCCCAGTCGACGGTGTCCTTGTCGATCTCGCGCAGCATCTCGGCTGAAAGCTTATCCAGCCTTGCCTCGGTATAACGGTAGGCCGCCGGGGGGTCGCCGTCGACCGAGCCAAAGTTGCCGTGCCCGTCAATCAGCGGGTAGCGCAGCGAAAAATCCTGCGCCAGACGCACGAGCGCGTCATAGACCGAAGCGTCACCGTGCGGATGATATTTGCCGAGCACATCGCCGACGCAGGTCGCCGACTTCTTAAACGGCTTGTCCGAGGTCAGCCCGTTCTCGTACATGGAATAGAGGATGCGGCGGTGGACGGGCTTGAGCCCGTCGCGCACATCGGGCAGCGCACGCCCGACTATGACGCTCATCGCATACTCAATGTAGGATTTTTTCATCTCCTTAACCAGTTCGCTGGATATAATATGCTGGTCAGGGTACATAATATCTTCTGGTTTGTAATCCTTAGCCAAAATATCCTCCTCCCGGAATCTAACGACTTCTGTCCCTATAAAAATTCACAACCTCATGATGGCAGCTTATAAAGCGTTTTTCAGCACCAGCTGTTTCCTTTCCGCAAGATATTCATACCGCAGCAGCTTAATCGGCTTATTTTCAAAATATTCGCGCTGCTTAACGTACTGCTTCACCTCGTCGGAAAAAGAGCTTGCAACCGCTGTCGTGCGGACCATGTTCAAATCCCTGGAAACCTTATGCTGTAAAAACCAGGCTTCATAATCAATCAGCTGTTTCAGGGCTTTTGCATCGAATTTCGATTTTTTGACCTCGATAATGTCATAAGAAGCGGTTACATCCTGCATCACGGGGTTTTGAAACATCAGCAGGATATCCATTTCCCTGCCCAAGCTGGTGGGGACGTAGGAAAGGCAATCGGTGTAGTTGCCGAAAATATCGGTATATTCGCCGTTTGCAAAGGCCCGGTTCAGCAGCGCCATCACCGAATATTCATAATGCGGCTCGCCGTTTTCCAGATGGATATATTCCATCAGGTTCTGCTCATGGAACGGATACGGCTCTAAAATCCTGCTTTTGCGCATCGAAAACGGATTGATCTTGAAAAACTCATTCAGCAGGACCCTGAATTCCTCGTCTGATACGGAAAACATGACGTTCGTCCCCTGCCCGGTGGCGCGCCGCAGCGCCCAAGACCAGATTTTCCCCGTATTTTGCAGGTCAATCACATCATTCAGCTTTAAGGGGTTTTCAAAATTATATTGGGAACACTTGATTTTACAGCGGAACGGATAGCACTGGTTCTGCCAGACAGGCGTCCTGTCATAAAACGGCCGCCCGTCCGCCTGCCATAAGCCGCGGAGCTCCTTTGTGCCAACCACATACATCAGGATATAATCATCTTCCCTGACAGAAAACAGCCGGGAAAGGAGCCCATCGACCGTATTCTCTTTCCGCTGCTTCTCTTCCGAAGGCTCCGGCAGGGCAACCAGCCCGCGTTGGACGCAGATCTGGAAATTATTTTCATCTACCAGGAAAACATGGACTGCCATTTGAACCCCCTCCGGGCAAACCATTGCCTGCCGCATTTGCTTCGTCCCGCCAGCAGGCGTAATAAAGTTTTTACTCGATTTTTTTTCAAAAAAATCGCGGGTGCAGCCCGTAGGCCACTATCCTTGTTCCCGCGCCGTGCGCGGTTTAATTGAGTGTGGCGGAGCCCTGCCGCCCGCCGCGCAGGCGCAGAGCCACGCCGCGCAGGCGCAGAGCCACGCCGCGCGGGCGCAGAATCCCCGCCGCTCAAAAGTCGAGATTCTCCGCGTATTTCGCGTTCTTTTCGATATAATCCCGGCGCGGCTCGACCTTTTCTCCCATCAGGATCGTAAAAATTTCATCTGCCTGCGCCGCATCCTCGAGCGTAATACGCTTGAGCGTCCGCGTCTCCGGGTCCATCGTCGTCTCCCAAAGCTCATGCGGGTTCATCTCGCCCAGACCCTTAAACCGGCTGATGTCGATTTTCGCATTGGGGTTGTCGCGCCGCAGCTCGGAGGAAATCCGGTCGCGCTCAGGGTCGTCGTAAGCCACCCGGGTTGTCTTACCGCGCGTCAGCTTATAAAGCGGCGGGACCGCCGCGTACACGTAGCCGCCGTCAAGCAGCGGGCGCATAAACCGGAAAAAGAAGGTCAGCAGCAGCGTGCGGATGTGCGCGCCGTCCACGTCGGCGTCCGCCATGATAATCACCTTGTGATAACGCAGCTTGCTAACGTCGAAATCCTCGCCAATGCCCGCGCCAAGCGCCATAATGACCGGCGAAAGCTTGTCGTTGCCATATACCTTATCGGCCCGCGCCTTTTCCACGTTCAGCATTTTGCCCCACAGCGGCAGGATCGCCTGGAAACGGCTGTCACGCCCCTGTGTCGCCGAGCCGCCCGCCGAGTCGCCCTCGACGATGTAGATTTCGGTCAACGCCGCGTCGCGCTCGTTGCAGTCGCGCAGCTTGCCGGGGAGGGTTGCGCCGTCGAGCGCCGATTTGCGCCGGGTCAGCTCACGCGCACGCCGCGCCGCCTCGCGGGCACGGCTCGCGCCAATCGCCTTCTCGATAATCGACCGCGCGGTCGATGGGTTTTCTTCAAAGAAAGTGCTCAGCTTTTCAGATACCATCGACTCGACCAGCGTGCGCATGTCCGAATTGCCAAGCTTGGTCTTGGTCTGGCCCTCGAACTGGGCCTCCTGGAGCTTAACCGAAATGATCGCGGTCAGGCCCTCGCGCACGTCGTCGCCCTGTAGGTTCTCGTCGTTTTCCTTGATGAGGTTGTATTTCCTGCCATAGTCGTTGATTACTTTGGTCAGCGCCGACTTGAAGCCGGTCTCGTGCATGCCGCCCTCGGTCGTGTGGATGTTGTTTGCAAAGGAAATCAGCATCGTATTGTACACGTCAGTGTACTGCATCGCGACCTCGGCCATGGAGTTGTCACGGTTGCCCTCGATATAAATGACTTCCGGGTGGAGCGGGGTTTTGTTGGTGTTGAGGTGCTCGACAAAAGAACGGATACCGCCTTCGTAGCACATGGTTTCGCAGTTCTCCTGCCCAGGGCGCTCGTCGGTCAGGGTAATGCGCACGCCCGCGTTGAGGAATGCCTGCTCGCGCAGCCGTTTATGGAGTACATCATAATCGTACTCAGTCGTATCGAAAATTTCCGGGTCAGCCTGGAAGCGGATGGTCGTGCCGGTCTCACTTTCATAGGGGACGGCGGAAATCTGCTGTACCGTTTTGCCGCGCTCAAAGCGCATGGTGTGACGGTAGGAGCCGTCGCGCACCTCGGCCTCCATCCAGACCGAAAGCGCGTTTACAACCGACGAGCCCACGCCGTGCAGGCCGCCGGAGACCTTATAGCCGTCGCCGCCGAACTTGCCGCCCGCGTGCAGCACGGTCAGCACGACCTCAAGGGTCGGGATGCCCATCTGCGGATGGATGCCGACCGGGATGCCGCGCCCATTGTCGGCAACGCAAATAATATTGCCAGGCTCGATCGTCACCTCGATATGGGTGCAGTAACCGGCGAGCGCTTCGTCAATGGAGTTGTCGACGATCTCATAAACCAGATGGTGCAGCCCCTGCGCGGAGGTCGAACCGATATACATACCCGGCCTTTTGCGCACGGCCTCGAGCCCTTCCAATACCTGGATCTGGTTCTCATCGTAGGTCTCGGTGACTTTCAAATCCAAAATCTCTTCACTCATACTCATATTTTTTCTCCGAATCCTCCTGGTCTTTGTCCTGCGGCCTCCCCTGCTGCGTGAATCGATCGCTAAAACCTTGACGCGCCGGCGTTCCGGGTAAAAGCTTTAGCCGTCTATCAACGCCTGCATCCGTGGGGCGGTCAGGCGAAAGCGGATACGCCCTGTTCCGCGCGCTTTTGCAGTGCTGCCGATGAAAGCCCTGACAGGTACAGGTGCTCGCCGAGCTCCCCGGCGCACAGGACGCCTGCGCGCGGCAGGTCGTCGAACAGCTCAACCGTGCGGCCTTCGCGCGCAAGGCGCTGTACCAGCGCCCTTGTGTGCTTCGACCAGGTAGATGTATCCATGTCGATAATGCACACAATGCTTTTGGTCGGCACAATAAAATCCTGCCCAATATGCACATACACGGCTGCCGTCCCCCTTCCTGCGTACACTCGCCCTTACTTTACATTATACCAAATTTTTTCGTTTTTGTCTGTTGAAAAAACGGAAAAAAATGCACAAAATTTCCGAAATATCTAATATTTCTTTCAAAATTTTGTGCATTTCAAATGAAATCAGGCAAATTTGTAAAAATCGGCCGTCCAGCGGCGGCAAACGCTGGGCAGGCTACACCACCCGGCCCCCTGCGATATGGAAAACGCGCCCTGCCGCAAGCTTTGCCGCCATTTCCTCCTCGCAGCAGGTAATCAGGATTTGCCCCATGCCGATGTGGTTGAGCACGAAATCCTGACGCCGCCTGTCGAGCTCGCTCAGCACGTCGTCGAGCAGCAGCACAGGGTACTCCCCGCAGTCCTCGTTCATCAGCTCGCGTTCGGAGAGCTTGAGCACCAGCGCGCAGGTGCGCACCTGGCCCTGCGAGCCGAACCTGGACGCGGGGGAGCCGTTGATCTCGATCAGGATATCGTCCTTATGGCATCCTGAAAGGCAGGAACGGGAAGCGATTTCTGCATTTTTGTGGCGGTAAAGGTGGTCAAGCAGCTCATTTTCGACCTCTTGAACCGAACCGAAGGGGTTTTGCGGGATTGTTGCGTATTCCAGCGACAGCGTTTCGCTGGGGGCAATTTCGCGGTGGAGGAGTGCTGCTGTTTCGTGCAGTTTACGGAGGTAACGTGCGCGGTAGCGGACAAGGTTTGCGCCGAGCCGCGCGAGCCGCAGCGAAAAATCGTCGTAGAGGTCGAGCAGTCCGGGATGCTCCTCGCTGTCGCGCAGGATACGGGTTTTGTGCTCTAGCACGCGGTTGTATTCGTCGAGGTAGCGCCCATAATTGGGGCGCAGCTGGCACAGGGCGGTATCTAGGAATTTCCTGCGGGAAGCGGCCCCGGCGCGGATGAGATAGAGGTCGTCGGGGCAGAACAGGACGGTTTTGAGGAGGCCCTGGCCTTCGCTTTGCCGCCGCAGCCGTGCTCCTGCGCGGAAAACCTCCATTGCTTTGGAGGCGTGCAGGCGGACTTCAAGGGTGAAGGGCTGGCCTTCGGCCTGGAATTCCCCAAAAACGCGGCCATTTTCCTGTCCGAAGGCCAGCCCTTCTTTCTTCTGGCCTGTCCGGAACAGCTTCATGGTAGAGAGGAGGGCGCAGGCTTCGAGCAGGTTTGTTTTCCCTTGTGCGTTTTCCCCGCACACGAGGTTGACCTTTGGGTCAAAAACAAATTCCTCGGCTGAATAGTTACGGAAGTTCTCTAAAATGACGTGATTCAGCTGCATTTGACACGGATTTGTTCACTGCCCAAAGCGATTATATCACCGTCCCGGCATTTTTTCCCTCTTGCGGTGCAGGGCTCGCCGTTGACGGAGACTTCGCCTTCTGCGATACGGATTTTAGCTTCGCCGCCGGTGCTGGCAAGGGCTGCGAATTTCAGCAATGCGTCGAGGCGGATAAACTCGCCCTGAATTGTAACTTCGGTCATACAGCATCCTTTCTCTGTTTCCGCAGGAATTCGCGCTCTGCGGAGCGCGCCGGGGCTCTGCCCCTGGACCCCGGCCCTACGCGGGCAGCGCCAGAGGGACTCGTCCCTCTGGACTCCCTTCTTCGCCTGCGGGCGGGACGGGGGTTTGAGTTAGGGGTTTAGGGCCTATCCTGTAATTAGACGTGCGCAGATTGTGCCGTCAGATTTTTCGTCAGGCCAAGCCGATTTCCCGCAGCAATCCTTTGGGGATTTCAAGGGGAAGCGGCTCAGCATGACAGAATAGATACAAGCAAGCGGTGTGCGGATCATTTCGGGATCGGCTCTTAGTTTCTATTTTTATTCGTTTGCTTTTAACCGCACTGGAAGTACGAGATAAGTATATTTATCCCCATCTATAGGCGTGATAACCAGCGGGTTCAGCGCCCCTTTCAGCGAAAGCACAATTGTTTCGTCTCCCGCTGCCCGCAGCGCGTCCAGCAAATAGCGGTTATTAAACCCGATTTCCAGCTCGTCAATCGAACCGTCAATTTGGCATTCGTCATAGCTTTTTCCGATTGCTGTGATACAGCTCATTTTTACGGTATCCCCGTCAAAGGACATGCGCACCGGGTTTTTCAGTTTCTCCGATACGATCAGCGATACGCGTTCTACGCAGGTAATCAGATCGGCCCTGTTCGCTTTTACCTCGTGCTCAAATTCAGACGGGATCGCTGCGCGGTAATTCAGGAATTCGCCGTCGATCAGCCGGGAGATCATTGTCGTTTCCCCAATCGAAAACAGGATATGCTTGTCTCCGGGGAAAATAGAGATCAGTTCGTTGTTTTCACCCAACACACGCTCGATTTCGCGCAGCGATGAACCCGGGACAACGAATTTAAAGTCTTCTTCCGGTTCAGATGGCAGATCCTCGCGGCGCACCGACAGGCGGTAGCCATCCACTGCAATCACGTTCAGCCGCTTCCCTTCGGTTTCAAAGAGGCAGCCGGTATGGATAGGCTTCGCTTCGTTTTCGGAAACCGCAAAAATTGTTTGCGCAATCATGGATTTCAGGATTGCCGATGGGATTTGGATTTCACGTTCTTTTTCGACTTCCGGAAGCGCCGGGTATTCGTCAGCGGCATTCGCAATGAGGTTGAACACCGCGCGCCCGCATTTGATAGTTGTGCGGAGATCGTTGTCGCATTCCAGATAGACAATATCGGACGGTAATTTTCGGACGATATCACCAAATAAACGCGCATTAAGTACAATTTTGCCGTCTTTGATGACGTCTGCGTCGGTAATTGTCGTGCGGATTGCCATAGAAAGGTTATAGCCGGTAAAGGTAAGCCCAGTCTGTGTGGCTTCGATTAGGATTCCTTCTAATAATGGATTTGTCGCTTTTGTGGACACGGCTCGCGAGGACATGGCAATCAGTTCGTTTAACAGTTCTTTGTCACAGGAAAATTTCATGTAGGGTGTTCCTTTCAGGTAAGAGTTGCTTTTTAGATGTTTTGCAGGATGTTGGGTCAGGACTTGCAAAACCGGTTTGGAGGGTTATTTTTTTTTCTTGCAGATTATCCACAGGTGCTGTCAATTTTTGAGGGGGAATAGCGGGAGATAGGAGCCCTATAGGGAAAAGAATGTTTTTAGTCGTAATAGTAGAGGTGTGGATTTTGTGGAAATCTCATTTTTCCCGCTGTTTCAGGGGGATTTTGCATCCACAGGGGGAATGTGGATAGAAAATTGCCGGATGTTGACAGTGGAAAAGGGCTGTTTTTGTCCACAGGGATTTACGCACAGTCCACAGGGATTTGTGGATATTTTGAAGGGTAAAAGAAAAAGCTGCCGCTTGCTGGCTAGACCGAACGGATATTGTCGGTCAGGGTTTTGAGGATATCGTTCATTTCGGTTGAGGTTTTCATGAGCGATTTTACCTTGTCGACAGCATGGAGCACGGTGGAATGGTCGCGCGAAAAGATTTTGCCGATTTCGGGCAGGGAGTAGCCCAGCATGTCGCGGACGAGGTACATAGAGACCTGGCGCGGCTGCACGGTGTCCTTTGAGCGCTTGTTTGAGGTGATCTGCTCTACGGGGATGCAGTAGTAATTTGCGACGGCCTGCATGATCATTTGCGGGGTGGGGTTCAGGCCGGGGCTTTCTGTTTTGACCTCGTCGATTGCCTTTCTGGCCAGCTCGACGGTGATCGGCTCGTTCATCAGCTCGTGCATGGCCTTGATTTTTTGTACGGTGCCTTCCAGCTGCCGCACGTTGGACTGGATAGAGTCGGCGACTTCGTGCATGACGTCTTGCGGGAGCAGGATGCCGAACTGTTCGGCTTTGCATTTAATGATTGCGAGGCGGGTTTCGTAGTCCGGCGGCTGGATATCGGCGAGCAGCCCCATTTCAAAGCGGGTGCGCAGGCGGTCCTCAAGGGTGTTGATTTCCTTTGGCGGCCGGTCGCTGGTCAGTACGATTTGCCGGTTTGCTTCATAAATGGTGTTGAAGGTATGGAAAAATTCTTCCTGCGTGCGTTCTTTGCCTGCGATGAACTGGATATCGTCGATCAGAAGGAGGTCGGCGGTGCGGTATTTTTCGCGGAAATTTTGCATGTCGCCGTCTTGGATGGCATTTACCAGCTCGTTTGTAAAATCCTCTCCTTTGACGTATACGATTTTGAAGCTGGAATGGGAGATGCGCAGCTGGTGGGCGATTGCGTATAGAAGATGGGTTTTTCCGAGCCCGGAATTGCCATAAATAAACAGCGGGTTGTAAACGATGGCGGGCCTTTTGGAAACGGCAGTTGCTGCCGCGTGGGCAAATTTGTTTGAGGAGCCGACCACAAAATGGTCAAAAGTGTATACGTCGTTTGGGACGCCGACCATATCAGGGGGGCTGACGACGTTGCCGGTGATGATTGCGACCTCAATGGTATCGTCAAACAGCATTTGGAGCGCGGCCTTTAACGGCTCGATGAACCGGCTTTCAATGATTTCCTTTTTGAAATCGTTTGGCACGTGTAGGGTAAGCCGGGAGGCTTCAAAAGAGACGACCTCCGCGTCGTCGAACCAGGCGGTCAGGGTGACGGGGTTGATCGTCTGTTCCATCTGTTTCAGTGCCATTTCCAGGATTTGTTGATTGGCCAAAAGTATTCCCCCTTTGGACGGAGTGTACAGTCAGCTATATTATAGCAGCTTTTGGCGGGAAATGCAAAGGGAAAAGGGACGTAAAATTTTAAGCGCAGCGAAAGGCGGATTTTTCCGGCGCTCTCTGACGACGGCAGCCGGGGCGGCAGAAATTTCCACTAAACAGCTAAAAGGCTAAGACGGAGAGAGTAGGCAGTGGATGAAAGCCGCAGCGAGCCGGGGACAGTGCGAGCCCGGTGCGAGTAGACGGATGCTGAAAATCACTCCTGAGCTGCGTACCGATACCGGATTGGAGTTAGGATGTGCCAGAGCCCCGCCGTTATGAGGGGAACGTATGATGGTACGGTGACAAGGTGGTATAGCGAATGCTTTCGGGCTTTCGTCCGTTAAAGGGCGAAAGCCCGTTTTTGTTGCCGAAAAAAAGAATTGCTGCCGTTTGCTGTGCAGGAAAGGCAAACCCCCGTCCCGCCCGCAGGCGAAGGAAGGGAGTCCAGAGGGACTTGTCCCTCTGGCGCTGTCCGCGTAGGACTGGGGTCTGGGGCAAAGCCCCGGCGCTGCCCAGGCGGGCCTTATAACCTGTTCTTTGGGAGAGGCCGGGGGCGCGGGGGCAGAGCCACCGCAAGGCCCAACGACCGCCATCTGGCAATCCTCTCTCTGCGTGTGATTCACTTTCCTGTCCGGTTAATCAATTTCTGTGTAGCCGAAAATGTCAATCATCAGACGCACACCCATACAGAAGGCGTGTTCAAAAAGGTCTACCGCATCTTCTACGTCAACCTGCGATTCCAACTCTTGCATTTCCGCAAACTTCTTGTATTCTTCGGGTGACAGCAGGTTTTTGAAATGCTGTACTATGTCATCAATTTTATCAGTGAGCGCAATACGTTCAGGGGGGTACGCGCGCTTGCGCTCCCACGGGCTGATATTGCCATAATAGAGTTCACGCACCATGGATTCCCTCATAGAACATCCTCCTTGCCCTTAATCAGTTCCGCCATAAGCTGCGCCCCAAAATGAAACGCAAACCGGAAGCGGTCAAAGTCCATCATGCCCTCGACTTTGCTTCTCGCGTCTAAGTACGCGTCCAGCAGGTCTTTTTGCTCGTCCGTCATAGAAGCGGTGAGCAATTCCATATTTTCGCTTTTGATACGCGCCGTTCTGACAAACGGCGCGTCCTGCCCATGGATTTTCTCACGGGGCAGGTCATAAAGCATTTCCAGAATATTTTCCACGTTTGAACCGTCCTTTCCCTTTTTGTCCGATATTGCTTGAAAGGAAAGCTGACGCATGGTATAATATTTACGTCACTTTTGCCTTTTGGCAATAGTCGGCTGGGAAGTGGCGTGTGTCTTTGGTAGGAGTGCGCCACTTCCTTCATTTTTCTTGTAGGCTCTCATACAGACTGTGAACGCCGCGTCGTAAAACCTCAGAGCGTGTGATATTGAGTTTTGCCATGCAATACTCAATCTTTTCCATTGTTTCTTTGTCCGCTCGTGTTTTAATCTGAGTATCCAGCGGTTTCTCTGGATGAGGGCCCGGTTTTTTTCGTGCCAAACAACTTCACCTCCAACTTGGGGCACAAGTTAATTTTACAACTTGGACCCCAAATTGTCAACACCCATTTTCACCAGCTTTATAGAACGATACCCTGCGCCCTGCGTGGTTGCTGTTCCCGCTCGCCTTGCCCGCGCGGCTGGCGCTACCCGGCCGAGGACCTGGCCGGGATCACCCGGCTTGCGGTCGAAACCTGTGTCTGGCCGCTGTTCGAGGTGGTCGAGGGCGAATACCATCTGACCTACGAGCCCAAGCGTAAGCTGCCCGTCGCCGATTTCATGCGCCCGCAGGGCCGGTTCCGCCATTGCTTCGCCCCGGGCAGGGAATGGATGCTCGAGGAAGCGCAGGCATGGGTGGACAAAAAATGGGAAAAGCTGCTCGCAAAATGCCGCTGAGCGCCCGGTAAAACAGCCGCCCCTGCTGCCTTCCGGCGGCGGGGCGGCTGAAACTGTACACCCTGTCCAAAACCTTCCCACCCCGTTTTGTAAAAAATAATCAGAAATTCAAAAACGGCGTAAAATGCTTAACTTTTCCATTTCCCTATGGTATACTGTAGGTAGAAATGGGAGCCCTTCCTAGACCGCGCGGACAGGGCCCTTGCAGAAGCAGCTGCGGTACGAGGGGAGGTGCCGGATATGGCATTGAAGAAGTATTTCTCACGGTTGTTTTCATCGAAGCAGGAGGAGCCTGCGCAGGAACAGCCGAAAAAGGTGCAGGAAACGGCGGTTGTTATGGAAGAAGCCGCCCGCCCGCCTTCTGTGCTGCGCGCCGAGGTGCCGAATGGGCACGCGGCACGCAAGCTGTATGAACGATGGGTGCGCCAATCCGGCTTCCAGCCGCCGCTGAGCCTGGAGCTTGAGGACCCGGGCGTGCTGAAGGACGGCTGGACCGAAAAGGAGCAGGAACGCCTGAAATCGGCGCTTACCCGGGCGGCGTCGGTGCGGGAAGCCGCGTCGCGCCCCGTGAAGGTCAAGCCGCCCAAACAGGAAGGCGGCGCGCCGCCTGAAAAAGAACCTGCGGAAAGGCTTCCCGACCTGGACGCGGAGCCGTTTATCTTCCTGTCCGCAGACCGGTTGGCCGCATGGCTGCTCGTATTCCCGCCCGTGGGGGCGGGCAAGGGGCTTACGCCCGAAATGATCAGCGGGTTCCTGAAATCGTCCGGCGTCTCCTATGGCGTAAAGCAGGAGATGCTCGACCGCCTGCCGGAAGACCGGGCGCGTTATTTCCGGTTCCGCCTGCTGGCGGCCGGCAAGCCGCCGGAGGACGGCAAGGACGGCAGGATTGTCGACTTTTTCGCCCGCGTGGAACAGTTTGAAATCAAGCCGGATGAATTCGGCAACGTCGACTATACAGAGACCAGCACCGTGCAGAACGCCGAAAAGGGCGACGCGATCTGCCAGCTGATCCCGCACACCGAGGGCGACCCCGGCATGACCGTGCTTGGCGAGGAAATCCCCGCCAAGAGCGGCAAAAAAGCGGTGCTTCCCAAAGGGCGGAACACCGAGGCCAGCGAGGACGGCTTAAAGCTGCTTGCCTCCCAGGCGGGGCGCGTGGAGTTCACGGGGCGCACCTTCCAGATCAAATCGGTGCTCGAGCTGCCCGGCAACGTCGATTATTCGACCGGCAACATCAATTTCCTCGGGGACGTGCACGTCAAAGGCGACGTGTGCGCCGGGTTTTCGGTGCGCGCGGTCGGCAGCGTGCGGGTAGACGGCGTAATTGAAGGCATGGTCGAGGCGGGCGGCGACCTGATGGTCGGCAAGGGCATCCTTGCCGGGCAGGAGTCGATTATCCGTGCCCACCGCAATATTTTTGCAAAATACATGGAAAACAGCCGCGTCCACGCGCGGGAAAATTTGCAGGCTGACTGTATTGTGGGCTGCGACGTGTATTGTGACGGGCTTGTGCAGGTGCTCACCGGGCGCGGCAAGATCGTCGGTGGCCAGGTCAGCGCGGGCAAGGGCGTCAATGCCAAGATCGTCGGCTCAAAGGCCGAAGGGCTGACCACGATCGTGCTGGGTGGCCTGCCCTGCGCGGAGTACGAAAAGGGGCTGATCGAGCTGGAAATCGAAGAGCTGCTCGACCAGCAGGGCGAGCTTGAGAAGCAGCCGGATGGGCCCTATAAGCTTTCCAAGCTGCCCAAGACGCGGATGCAGGTATCGGTTGCCCGGATGAAGCTGGATAAAATGGAAAAGGATCTGATCGCGCTGCATGAAGCGCTGGAGGGCACCGGCAAGGCAAGGCTGGAATGTGAAATCGCCTATGCGGGTACCGAGATCATCATTAACGGGAAGAGCCTGCGGCTGTCGAACGAGACGCATAAGTGCGTCGCGCGGCTGACAGACGACGGGGAGATACGGGTATTTTAAAAGCCTGGCCCGGAATGGGGTGTGCGCGGCATGGCGGGGAAGATACACTGTGCGCAGGCCATTTGGGGATAGGCGCAGGCCATACCGGGCGTAGGGCAGCTGCCGCCCGGCAGATAGGAAAGGAGCAGGAGATGAAAAAAAAGCTGATGGTCGTGGACGACTCCCGCGTCCTGGAAATGCAGATGGAAAAATTGCTGGAAGGTTCTGATTTCCAGGTCGCGGCGCATTGTAAAACCGGCGAGGAGGCGATCGGGCTGTACGGCATGGTTGCGCCCGACGTGGTGACGATGGACGTGATCATGCCGGGGCTGGATGGGTTTGAGACCGCCCGCGCCATCCTGGAAGAGCATGACGGCGCGCGGATCGTGATGGTCACCTCCCTGGACAGCGAGGATATCGGCGACGAGCTCGACGGCCTGGATGTGAAGGGCGTTGTCTGCAAGCCGTTTGAGCGGGAAACGCTGCTGGACGCGCTGGAACAAGCAATGGCGTAAGAGGAAAATCCAAAAGGGGTACGGGCAGCAAACGCCCGTACCCCTTCCCTTTTTCCCGCGGCAAGCAAAAACCCCAAGGCGGTAAGCCCTGGGGTTTGCAGTGGCAGCCGAAGAAGGATTCGAACCCTCACAAACAGAGTCAGAGTCTGTCGTGCTACCTTTACACAATTCGGCTGGATGCCAGCCTTTCCTCGCGCTGGCAGGATTTATTATACCCAACCCGGAAGGAAAAGTCAAGCCCTTTTTTTAATTTTTTTGAAAATTTCGCACAGTTTTTTGAAAGGGCGTAAGCGTATTTTTTACAAATGGATATCTGGAAAAAGGCTGTGGGGCGGGGTATAATAGGATACGATAAAAAATAGTCCGTTTTGGAGGCTTTTATGGTAAGGAATGATTTAAGGAATATCGCAATCATTGCGCATGTCGACCACGGCAAAACGACCCTGGTCGACCAGATGCTCAAGCAGGCGGGCACCTTCCGGGAAAACCAGGTGGTCGAGGAGCGCGTGATGGACTCGAACGATATCGAGCGCGAGCGTGGGATTACCATCCTTGCGAAGAATACATCGGTGCATTACAAGGGTACCAAGATCAATATCGTCGATACCCCGGGGCACGCGGATTTTTCGGGCGAGGTCGAACGCGTCCTGAAAATGGTGGACGGCGTGCTGCTGCTGGTCGACGCGGCGGAAGGCCCGATGCCCCAGACCCGTTTTGTGCTGCAAAAGGCGCTGGAATTCGGGCACAAGATCATTATTGTCGTCAATAAGATCGACCGGCCGGATGCGCGTCTCAACGAAATCGGCGATGAGGTGCTCGAGCTGCTGCTGAACCTTGACGCGACCGACGAGCAGCTGGACAGCCCGATTATTTACTGCTCGGGGCGTGCGGGCACGGCCTCGATGTCGCCGAACACCGAGGGCGCCGATCTGACCCCCCTCTTTGAGCAGATCATGGAGCACGTCCCCGCGCCGCACGTGGATATGGAGGGAACGATGCAGATGCTGGTGTCGTCCATCGATTACAACGACTATGTCGGCCGCATCGGCATCGGGCGTATCGAGCGCGGCACGGTAAAGGTCGGTCAGCAGGTGACGGTATGCGACTACCACGGGCACACCACGCCGTACACCGCCAAGCTGAATACGCTGTACGCGATTGACGGGCTGGGCCGCACGCCGGTTGAGAGCGCCGACGCGGGCGATATCGTCTGTTTCTCGGGCATTGAGAATATCACCATCGGCGAGACCATCTGCGACCCGCAGAATGTACAGGCGCTGCCGTTTGTCAAGATTTCCGAGCCGACGGTCGAGATGTATTTCTCGGTCAACGACAGCCCCTTCGCGGGGCGCGAGGGCAAATATGTCACCTCGCGGCACCTGCGCGACCGGCTGTTCCGCGAACTGCTGAAAGATGTGTCGCTGCGGGTGAATGAAACTGATACAACCGAGTCCTTCCGGGTCTGCGGGCGCGGCGAGATGCATCTGTCGATCCTGATCGAGAACCTCCGCCGCGAGGGCTACGAGTTCCAGGTCGGCGCGCCGCGCGCGCTGCTCAAGGAGGTCGACGGCGTGAAATGCGAGCCGATTGAGCGTATGATCGCCGACGTGCCGCAGGACGCGGTCGGCTCGGTGATGGAGAAGATGGGCTCGCGCAAGGGCGAGCTGGTGTCGATGAACCCGAAGGGCGACCGCATGCGCGTGGAATTCCTCGTGCCTGCGCGCGGCTTGTTCGGCTACCGCAATGAGTTCCTGACCGATACGCGCGGCGAGGGCGTGCTGAGCTCGGTGTTCCACAGCTACCAGCCCTACCGCGGGGAGATCCAGAAGCGCTCGACCGGCTCGATGATCGCATTTGAGACCGGCGAGTCGATCACCTACGGCCTGTTCAATGCGCAGGAGCGCGGGACGCTGTTCATCGGCGCAGGCGTGCAGGTGTATGAGGGCATGGTCGTGGGCTGTACGCCGAAGAGCGAGGACATGGCGGTCAATGTCTGCAAGAAAAAGCAGCTGACCAATACACGCGCCTCGGGCTCGGACGACGCGCTGCGCCTGATCCCGCCCCACGTCATGTCGATTGAGGAATCGCTGGAGTTTATCAAGGACGACGAGCTTTTGGAGATCACGCCGAAGAGCGTGCGTATCCGCAAGAAGATTTTGAATAACCAGCAGCGTATGAAAAAGCTGCATGGCTGAGAAACCCCAAAAGCGGGGTTGCCCTGATGCAAAAGATGAAAGGGCTCCCGCTGATTGAAGAAAGGATGTTAAATCATGAGAAAAGTTATTTCCACAGCGCTTGCACCTGCTGCCATTGGCCCCTATTCGCAGGGCATTGAGACCGAAAAGCTGGTGTTCACCTCCGGGCAGATCCCGATCGACCCCTCGACCGGCAAGCTGGTCCCCGGCGGTATCGAGGAGCAGTCCGGGCAGGTCATGCAGAACCTGAAGGCGATCCTCGCGGAATCGGGGGTCGGCATGGACCGGATTGTCAAAACAACCTGCTTCCTGGCGGATATGGCGGATTTTGCGGCGTTTAACGCAGTCTATGCGCAATATTTTACCGAGAACCCGCCCGCGCGTTCCTGCTTCCAGGTCGCGGCGCTCCCGATGGGCGCAAAGGTCGAGGTCGAATGCATCGCGGTACGCTGACAATAAGGAAACGGCGCTGGGCAGGATGCCCGGCGCTGTTTTTCCAAAAGCCGCGCAGTATGGCAGGAAAGCGGGCTTTTGGGGACTGAAAAAGCGCCTGCTGCGCACGTATCCCGGCCTTCTGGCTGCGCGCAGCCGCCCGCCGGATAGCCGGTGCAAAAATTTTAGGGAAAAATCAAAAAAACTGTTGACATCCGGCTGGTTCCATGCTAAAATAATAAACGTCGCTGAGAGGAACGGGCGGCCAAGATGCTGGTGTAGCTCAGTTGGTAGAGCAGCTGATTTGTAATCAGCAGGTCGGGGGTTCAAGTCCGTCCACCAGCTCCACTTTACAACTCGATATGGGAGGTTTCCCGAGTGGCCAAAGGGAACAGACTGTAAATCTGTCGTCTATGACTTCGGTGGTTCGAATCCACCACCTCCCACCATGTTATCAAAACACCATAGATGCGGCGGGCTAAAAAGCCCGCCGCTCTCGCGTTTTAGCAGTTTTTGAAGGGTCAGATTTTAAGGTGATTTCCATAGATGCAAACCGCCGGTTTGCTGCGAGGTGGTGGATTCGAACCACCTGTCGGCAGGGTTTGAACGCCTTCGTCCAAGCAGTGCCCTTTTTGAAACGGAAATTTTCCTCGCAGGGCGCGACTTTTTCAGAGAAAATGATATACAAAGTTTCGGGCATCCGGTTTGTTGGCTATTTACAAAGCCAGATGAGCGGTGCCCTTTTTCTATTTCACATACAATCGTTACAAAACCGACTGCGGCACTAACAATCCTTTCGGTTTTGCTTCAAATTCACAACAAAATCCGGCAATGCAAAAAGGACATCCGCGTGATGTCCCTTTTGGATTTTCGGAAAGTGGCGGAGGAAGCTGGTTGCTTCTTCCGCCTTCCTGAATAATCCATCACGAAATAACAGGCGCAGGGCTGACCCTCTGCACAGCGGCTCCGCGCAAGCGTGGTCAGCTTTCAGAGGGCACAGCCGATTTGACCGACCTCTCCGCTCGCCATGAAGCAGGATACAGTCGGCAAGATTGCGCTGTTTCTCGCTTGTGCCCTTTTAATTTTCACGTTGAGATTCAAAGGGGCACAGCGCTAAGCCACTGCCTTCAATCATGAACGAATCCGGGCAAGGCACAGCGAAAACCATGTATTCCTTATAAAAACCAAAACATTTTTTGCCATAAACGAGGGTCGTAAACTGCTGAGAAATCAGTAAGATTACGGCCCTCTTTTTGTTTTCAAAAGGAAGGAGGGGTCACGATATGCCTGCGACTACGGACGGCCTGCCCATTTAGCAGATCATATTTGTTGAATAATAGGTTTGCCTGCGCCGATATTTCCATAAAAAGTGGTTGTGCCCAATAAAACCAGCGTTGTTTTGTTGGTTTCTGCGCTGGATATTGATACTGAATGATGCTATGTTGTGTTGCAGCGATCACAAAAATAAGAAGTCTGCAAAGGAAAAGTCAATAGGAAATTTGAAAAAACTGAAGAAAGATGAGGGGGCGAAAAGAGTACAACAA
>QXXE01000078.1 GCA_009911355.1 Clostridiaceae bacterium
CGATGAGTCTTTTTTGGATAAAATTGTCTGTTCTGCTTTCTGTTCATGATTTGTTTACTCATTCAAATACCCTGCGGAGCAGGACCGTATCCGGTTTTTTAATGGAAGCGGCTGGCTTCAAGTGGACGGCTTGCGCGCCCCCGCCGCGCCTTTTTTGGCGGCGGCGGGCAAAACAGCGCAGCGGAAAAAGGAACAGAGCCCGCCGGGGGATAGGCGGGCGTGCTGCCCACGTAAGACCCCTTGCGCCAAACACGAAACGGGTTGTAACGGGCGGGAGCGGGGGCGGCACGCAGAAACGAAAACCTCCCCCGCGGAAGCCCGGAGCACCGCAGCAGCTCTGCAAGCCTTTGTGCGGCGCGCCCCCAAGGGGGGCGGGACGTGCAGGCTTGCGGTACGTCGGCAACGGCCCGGAGGAGGGATGGGGAGAGCGCGAGAGGGGGAAGGGAACCATAGGTGCCCTTCCCCCTTTCGCAACCCCCCGTTCCTTTGGAGAAGGAACAGCAGCTGGCAAGACTGAAAAAGATCACAAAATTAGCAGTCATACTTCCTATCCGGGCATCGTATATTGTATCAGGTGATTCAAATGAATGAAGTGAAAATCCCCCCGCTGCTGGAAGCCGCCAGCTGCCTTCCCCCACATCTGCGGATCGCAGTCGAACAGCTTCCACCGAAAACTGCCCTTGAAACCGAGGAAATCCGTCTCCGGGCGGGCCAGCCGGTCGCCGTTTCCAACAGCGGCCTCGAAATACCAATCCAGGACACCATGGTAACCGCCGCCGACCTGCGCGAAATCGTCGCCCGCGCCGCCCGCGAATCCGTACACAGCTACGCCGATAGCCTACGGCAGGGCTTCCTGACCCTCGCAGGAGGACACCGAGTTGGCATCTGCGGCACCGCAAAAGCCGAAAACGGCTGCTTCGAAGGGGTACGTACGTTCGGTTCTCTCAATATCCGCGTCGCAAAAGCCGTCTTCGGCTGCGCCCGCGAGGTGTACGAGCAGTCCTGCCGCCCGGAACCGTCCAGCCTGGTCGTGATCTCCCCGCCAGGCTACGGCAAAACAACCCTCCTGCGTGACCTGATCCGCTGCGCGGCAGCAGGCGGCACACGCGTCGCCGTCGCCGATGAGCGCGGGGAGCTCGCCGCACTGCGCGATGGAACCCCGCAGTTTGACCTGGGCGGGCCAGCAGACGTGCTCGAGCTCTGCCCCAAAAAGGACGCCGTGATGCACCTGATCAAAACCATGGCCCCAAAAGCGGTCGCGCTCGACGAGATCACTTCCCCGCAGGACGCCGAAGCCGTGTGCTATGCCGCCAACTGCGGTACCGCGATTTTCGCTACAGCCCACGCTTACAGCCTGGAGGATTTTGCAAAGCGCGGCATTTACCAGCCGTTGCTGAAAATTTTTGATTATGCCGTTGAGCTATCTCTTGACGGCGGAAAAAGAAGCTGCAAGCTACAGCCAATGAAAAAGGAAAGGAAGGCTCTGAAATGACAGGTTTATCAACCGTTGCAGCCTCCAAAAGCTGCTTTTGGATACGCCAGGGTTTCGTCAGGAAGCGGACAACCGTCCGGAGGGGCGGTGCGCCATGCTGAAGCTGCTGGGCGCGATTTTAATTATCGGTTCGTGCGGTGCGCTCGGGCTGTCGGCGCGGCAGGATCTCCGCACCCGGATTGCGGCAATCGACGGCTGCTTGAAAGCCCTTGAACGCATGGAAAGCGAAATCGCCTTCCGGCTCACCCCAAGCGGCGAGCTGATCGGGCTGCTCGCGAAGGAAGGGGACGGGCAGATTGCGCCTATTTTCCAAAGCATGGCCGACTGGCTTTCGAGGAACGACGGGTTATCTCTTGCTTATAAGTGGAGCCGCGCGTTACGCGAGACTGGCCCTGCCTGTGGGCTGAAAAGCGAGGAAATCGGTGTTCTGTGCGACGCGTCGGCATTTCTCGGGCGCTATGACAGCGAACAGCAGCTGCAATCGCTGCGGCTGACGCGTTCACGGCTGGACGCTGTGCGCGGGGAAGCGGCTGAGGATTTGAAGAACAAGGGTAATCTGTACCGGACATGCGGTCTGGCGCTCGGCCTGCTGGCTGTCATTGTGCTGCTGTGAGTCTTTCTGCCCGCGCCAAAGGGCGTTGCCCTCCGCAGGCGGCGCCAGGGGACGCTGTCCCCTGGACCCCTGGCGGGCCCTGCCCTGCACCCGCAATTTTTTCGAGAAAAAATTGAGTAAAAGCTTCATCACGCCTGCGGGCGGGACGAAAAACAAAAAGCGGCTGGTCCAAACCGCCATGCGCCAAAACCTGCTTAGGACAATAGCGCAATACTACAGAAAAGGACGGAAAAAGCTCAAAGGAGGGCAACAGGTGTGAATGTAGACCTGATTTTTAAGATCGCAGCGGTGGGGATTTTGGTCGCCGTATTTAATCAGCTGCTAATCCGTTCCGGCAGGGAGGAGCAAGCGCTGATGACCACAATTGCGGGACTGGTTGTTGTCATGATGATTCTCGTGCAGGAAATCGGCGCATTGTTTTCGATGATGAAGGCGGTGTTCGGGTTTTGAATATGGCCTTTCAGGCTGCGGGCGTTGCGGCCGTATGCGCCGTGCTTGCGCTGACGATTAAAAAGGATAGTGCGCCGCTGAGCTGGTGCCTTGCGTTGGCGGGCGGGCTTGTGGTGTTGTGGCTTGGGTTGGATGCGTTGATAGAGGGGCTTGGCGAGGCGCGGGCGCTGCTGCGTGCCAGCGGGCTTGACAGCGGCATTTACCTGCCGGTTGCGCGGGTTGTCGCGATCGGGGTGCTGGTGCGTGTTACGGGGGCGCTTTGCAAGGACGCTGGGCAGAACGCGCTTGCGGCGAAGCTGGAGCTTGCAGGCACGGCGGCGGCGGTTGCGGCCTGTATGCCCCTGTTCCGGCAGGTATTGCAGCTTGCCGGGGAGCTGCTTTGAGGAAAGGGATCAGGGATTCATGATATTCTGAATGGGCAGGAAAAAAGGAAGGAAAAATCCCCAGACAGGGAGGAACGTATGAAGAAGCTGTTTCTTGCACTGCTGGCAGTGTTGGCGCTGAGCCCCGCCGCACTTGCCTATGACGCCGGGCTTTTTGACCAGCAGATGTCCGCCATCGGCGGGGAGACGATAGCGGACAGCCTGACGCCCGCACAGCGCGGATATTTGGAGGGCACGTCGGCCGCGCCCGATGCAAGCTTGTGGGATTCGTTTTTGAGGCTGTTCCGCAATGCTTGGCGGGACGCGGGCGGGGCGCTGCGGGATACGCTGCAAAGCTTGCTGAAAATCTTCCTGATCGCGGTACTGTGCGGCTGCGCAAACAGCTTTTCGCAGGAAAACCGGCAGACGATCACAATGGGCGGGGCGCTTGCGGTAGCGGCGGTGCTGTTCAGCGATTTTCGGTCAGTGCTCCATGCTGTGCTTGCTGCAATTGAGCAGGTCGGCGTACTTGCGGCGGGGATGTTCCCAGTGATGACGGCAGCGCTGACGCTGACCGGAGCGGCGGGGACTGCGGCGACGACGCAGGCGGCGGGCATGTTTGCATTTGACCTTGTCATCCGGCTGATCGAAAACCTGCTTGTCCCGGCAGTGTGCGTTTATCTTGCGGTGTTGACCGTTAACGCGGCGGTTGGCGGCGATCTGCTGGGAAGCCTGGGCGGGCTGATCCGCTGGGCGGTGACGGGCACGCTCAAGCTGGTGCTGACGCTGTTTATCACGTTTTTAACGCTTGGCAGTACGGTTTCGGGCTCGGTCGACCAGTTGTCGCTCAAGGCGGCGAGGTTCGCGGTTTCGGGGACGGTGCCGGTCGTGGGCGGTATTATTTCGGACGCTGCCGAAACCATGCTTTCGGGAGCGGTGCTGGTAAAAAACGCGGTCGGGGTGTTCGGGATGCTGTGCGTGACGGCGGTGTGCCTGGTACCGTTCCTGAAAGCGGGCGCGGCGTATCTGCTGTTCAAAGCGGGCGCGGCAGTCATGTCGCCGGTCTGCGGGAAGGAGCTTGGCTCGATGCTGGGCGGTATCGGGGAAGGCGTTGGGCTGTTGCTTGGGATGCTTGGGACGTGTTGTGCAATCCTGTTTTTTGAAATGGTACTTGCGATTACAATCGTGAAAGCATAGTAAAAATATGGATTCTGCAAAGCCTTGAAAGGGAAAGTCCCCCGTCCCGCCCGCAGGCGGCGAAAGGGATTCCAAAGGGGCTAGCCCCTTTGGCGCTGCCCGCGCAGGGCCGCCCGCCGCGCAGGCGCGTGGGGTGGGGCAGAGCCCCAAGAGCGTAGAAACAGCCCGTGAGAATAGGAGGTGTAGTATGGCTGCGTTGTTCCGGCAGCTGCTCGTCAATGTCGCAGCAGCAGCAATCCTCGGCGGGATCAGCCTGCAAGCCGTGAAGGAAGGGCCGCTGCATGAAATGGTGCGCGTAGCAGCGGGCCTCATGATGACGCTTGCGCTGCTTGTGCCGCTCAGCCGCGCGCCCGCCGTGAAAATGGCGTTTTCAAGTACACTGGGTGAAGTCCAGAGTGCAGCCGCGTTTGCAGCGTTGGAGAACCAGCGCGTCGCCGCAAGCTCGGTCGGCAACGCGATTGCCGTGTACATTCAGGACCGCGCAAAAGAAATGGGGGTCAAATGCAGCGCTTCCGTACATATGGAAGGGGATGAAAATGGGATGCTGGTCACGCGCGGCGTAACGCTGTACATCGAAGGGGCAAGCGAAGAGGAACGCGCCGCCGTATGCGGTATGGTCGCGCAGGAGTGCGGCATCCCGATTTATTTATTGGAGGTCAAGGGACGATGAAAAAAGAGGATGCAGGGGCCCTGCTTGGGCGGCTGCGGGGCCTGCTGGTCAAATACCGCTATGCCGTGGCCGTGCTGGCTGCGGGCGTGCTGCTGCTGAGCCTGGGCGGTGGGGAGGAAAAGGCGGAGCCCGCAGCCCAGGTGCAGCAGGGCATGGCACAGGGGTTTAACCTCGCGGAGTTCGAGCGCGCCGCTGCCGCTCAGCTGTCCCGGATTGACGGGGTCGGCAGGCTGGAGCTGATGCTGACACTGGAATCGACCGGCGAATCGGTGTACGCGCAGGACCGGCGCGAAAGCGTTAACGGCGAGCTGAACGGCTCGCGGGAAGAGAGCATCACCGTCGTATCGGGCAGCGGGTACGAGCAGAAGCCGGTAACGGTCAAGGAGCTGTACCCGACGTTCCGCGGGGCGGTTGTGCTGTGCGAGGGCGCGGACGATATCCATGTGCGGTGCGCGGTGGTCGAGGCGGTCAGCACGCTTTGCGGCATTGGCGCAGACAAGGTCGCTGTGCTCAAGATGCAGGGCGGCGAGCCGTAGGCGAGGCTTCGCTTTGGGGCTCTGCCCAGCCCCGCGCCTGCGCGGCGGGCGGTCCTGCGCGGACGGCGCCAGAGGGGCTAGCCCCTCTGGACTCCCTTCCGCCGCCTGCGGGCGGGACGGGGATGGGCCTGACGGACAGCTACGGTGCAGGTTCTAAACAGCGGGCGGCGTGAATAAGTTTAGAAAAGAACACAGCGTGGACAGGACGGAAGACGGGCGGCATGGGAACCATGGATGCCCCTGCGTCAAGCCGCGCGCTGGCCCTGTCCCTGACAAGTTCCCAGGGGCAAACAAATTACCGGGAAAGGCGAGGAGGAATCTCAGGATGGTAAAAGTACGAAAGCGCGGAGCGGTGTATGGGGTCATTGGCCTGATGCTGTGCGTGGCGGTGTATCTCAATTGGAGTTATGTCAAAACACCGGATGACCTGGTGGTCGCTGGGCAGGTGGACGATGAGCTTGGGCAGACGGCGGCAACGGATGGGACGTCTGCCGAAGCCGTGTCGAAGGACGACTATTTTGCCCAGTCCCGCCTGTCAAGGGAGCAGGCGCGCGATGAAGCGATCAGTATTTTGAAGGAGACCGTCGAAAGCAGCGCCGCCGACGAGTCGGCAAAGGAGGCCGCAAGTGCGAAAATTTCGGTGCTGGCGGAAAATTCCGTGACCGAAGCGCGGGTTGAAAGCCTGATCAAAGCAAAGGGCTACGCGGAAGCGGTCGTGCTGATCGGAGACGACAGCCTGAGCGTCATCGTCGAGCCGCCCACGGGCGGGTTTGAAGCGTCCGACGCGGCGACGATCAAGGATATTATCGTGACCGAAACCGCCTTTTCCGCCGATCAGATCAAGATTGTTGAGGCAGGATAAGAAAAGAGGGGCGGAAAGCGATATTTCCCTTTCCTTTTGGGGAACATTATGATATAATGGACTCAATAAAGGAGAGTGAACCGAATGGCAGATCATAAAGAATATTGGTCCACAACCGGCGACCAGGGCACAATCAAGATTTCTGAGGATGTCGTCGCGTCGATCGCGGCGCTGACAGCAGCGGAAACCGAGGGCGTTTCCGGGCTCTGCGCAAGCCTGACCAGCGAGCTTGCCGGGCTGCTGGGCCGGAAGAATATGTCAAAGGGCGTGCGCGTTGAGTTTGTCGGCGAGGACGCGGTGATGCTGGAAATCGGCTTCCTTGCGGAGTTTGGCTGCCCGATCCGTGAGGTTGCACGCCAGGTACAGGAAAATGTGCGCTCGGCGGTGAAGTCGATGGCCGGGCTCGATACCACGGCGGTCAATGTCCATGTCGGCGGGGTGACATTCCCAGCGCCGCAGGAGGCCGCACCGGCTGCGGAATAAACAGATGGATCGCTTTGCGAATGTGCCAGCGGGGGAAGGAAGCTTCTCCCGTTGGTTTTTGCTGTTTGTATCTCAAAAAAACTGGCGGCAAATGCTTTTCAGGAGGGGACCGGATGAAAGGATTTGAAAGGGAAAACCAGCTGTTTTCCCTCTGCGGGCTCAACTGCGGGCTGTGCCCCATGCGGATTGGCGGTTATTGCGGCGGGTGCGGCAACGGCAACCAGTCGTGCAGGATTGCAAGATGCAGTTTGGAGCAGGGGGGGATCCAGTATTGCTGCGAATGCGGGCAGTACCCATGCGAAACCTATCAGGATATTGACCGGTATGATTCCTTTATTACACATAAAAGGCGAAAAGCCGACCTGGAAAGGATGCAGCAGATCGGTATTGATGCATACAGCCGCGAGCAGGAGGAAAAGGTGCGTATCCTGGAATACCTGCTCGCGTGCTGCAACGACGGGCGCAGGAAAAATTTCTTTTGCGTGGCGGTAAACCTGCTGGGGCTTGATGCACTCCAGGAAGCAGCAGGCGTTGTGATGGATGACCCGGAAGCCGCCGCACTGCCGCTGGCAGAAAGATGCGCGCGGGTGGTAAACGCGATCCAAAGCACTGCCAAGCGGGAAAATATCCAACTGAAACTGAACAAAAAACCCAAAAAGAAGCCATAGCCTATACTTACCAGCGGCGTAAAATGAAAATTTTTGACTGCCCAGATTATAAAAGGAAGATTCTCAGGGACGCATTGCCATCCCTAAATATGTCCTAACCAAAGAATACCCCCGTCCCGCCCGCAGGCGACGAAAGGGATTCCAAAGGGACGAGTCCCTTTGGCGCAGCCCGCGCAGGGCCGGGTGCAGGGCAGAGCCCTGCCGCTGCCCGCGCAGGGCCGGGTGCAGGGCAGAGCCCTGCCGCAGCCCGCGTAGGGCCGGGTGCAGGGCAGAGCCCTGCCGCAGCCCGCGTAGGTGCGCGCAGGCGTCCTGCACCAAATTGCCTGAAAATCCGCAGATTTTCAGCCGCCGCAGTCTTGTGTTTTGGCCGGATGATTGTTATAATATCGTATAGACAGGGAGTTGACAGCATCCGCCGGTGCGCGGAGGAAGGACGAATACATGAACGAACAGGAAATGGGCTTCCGCACCCAAATCGTCGGCGGATTCCAACGCGACGACGTTTTACGCTATATTGAAACCACCAATCAGGTCTTCACCGCGCGGATCGAAGCCCTGGAACGCGACCTTGCGCAAGCACGCCAAGACGCCGAACAGGAAAGCGCCCGCGCAGGGGAATTCTCCGCCCAAGCTGCCGAGTTCAGCGCCAAGGATGCGGAGATCCTAGAACGCCTGGGCGCAATGACCCTGTCTGAAGACAGCCTGCGCAGCGAGCTTGAAACCGTCCGCGCCGAGCTTTCCACCCAGACAGCCGCCGCCCAGCGCCTTGCCGCCGAGAACAGCAGCCTGCGTGCCGAAAATGCCGCCTATGCCGAAGAGCTGCGCGAGCTGCGCCGCAAATGCAGCGAATACGAATCGGCGAAAGGCCACATGACGGAAATTGAGCTGCGCGCCTACCGGCAGGCGAAAGAGCTTGAAGCCAAAAGCCAGGCCGAAGCCGCGCACGTGCGGCGCGAATGCGACGAAATGGTCGCAAAACTCAAACGTCAGCTGAACACGGCAAACGACGCTTACCGTCTCCTGCTCGTACACGCGCAGGAGGACTTCGCCGCCATGCAGAAGCAGGCAGGCGAGCTGCTTTCCAATTTTGAAGCCATCGGCGGGCAGCTGTCCGTCCCGGCAAAGGCTTCCAGCCGCGCCCGGGACGCTGTCACCGAGGTCTTAGGCTGCATCCGGGGAAAAGGGGAGGACTGAACATGGCACACTATGAATTGCAGACCAGCGAGCTTGCCGAAATGGCGCCCAAGCTCCGCGCGGGCGACGTGGTACACCTGACCGGCACGGTCTATACCGCCCGCGACGCGGCGCACAAGCGCATTGTGGAGGCGATGGACGCAGGGCAGGAGCCGCCCTTCCCGCTGGAGGGCGCGGCGGTCTATTACGCGGGCCCCACCCCCGCAAAGCCGGGGCAGGTGATCGGCTCGGTCGGGCCGACAACCTCCGGGCGCATGGACCCTTACGCCCCCCGGCTGATGGACGCGGGGCTGAAATGCATGATCGGCAAGGGCGTGCGCAGCCAGGCAGTCGCCGACTCGATGGCGAAAAACGGCTGCGTCTACATGGTTGCGATCGGCGGCGCAGGCGCGGTCAAGGCGGCGCAGATTAAACAGGTGGAGGTCATCGCCTATGAAGACCTCGGCTGCGAATCGGTCAAGCAGCTTTCGGTCGAGGGCTTCCATGCGATTGTCGCAATGGACTGCATGGGCGGCAGCCTGTACCGCGACGGCGCAGCGGCCTACCGCAGATCACCGGCGCATCACGGGGGCGTCCCCGCGGTCGATAGATGAGGGAAGAAGAGAAGGCCAGAAACCATAAACAGAGGAACAGGGAAGGAGCAATACCAGTGAGAACATTTGAAACCGATGTCCAGCAGCTCAAGTACAACGTATTGAAGCAAGTCGCCGAGCGCGCCTATGACGGGCATCTCATGGAATCCTACTACGAAATCCCGAAGGTGATTTCCCCGGGCCCGAAGGCAACCATGCGCTGCTGCGTATACAAGGAACGCGCCATTGTGCAGGAGCGTGTGCGCCTTGCGATGGGCGGCGACCGCCGCAACCCCAATGTGATTGAGGTCATCCCGATCGCCTGCGACGAATGCCCGGTCGAGCGCTACACGGTCAGCCCGTCCTGCCGCGGCTGTATTTCGCACCGCTGCATCAAGGCATGCCCGAAGAAAGCCATTACGAAGGAAGGAAGCGGCCGCGCCCAGATCAATGAGGATCTGTGTATCGAGTGCGGGCGCTGTGCAAAGGCGTGCCCCTACGGCGCGATTACCGAAAACGTCCGTCCGTGCGAACGCAGCTGCAAGGTCGGTGCGGTCAAGATGAACGAGGACAAAAAAGCATCCATTAACATCGATAAGTGCATTGCCTGCGGCGCGTGCGCGTATGCCTGCCCGTTTGGCGCGATCATGGACAAATCGTTTATGGTGGACGCGATCAACATCATCAAGAACAAGAAGAAGGGCGACGGCTATGACTATAAGGTGGTTGCGATCGTAGCCCCCGCGCTTGCTTCCCAGTTTGAAAAGGCGACTGTCGGCCAGCTTGCGACCGCGATGAAGCAGCTGGGCTTTGACTACATCGCGGAGGCGGCAATGGGCGCGGACATGGTTGCGAAGAAGGAGACCGAGGAGCTTGCCGAAAAGGGTTTCCTGACCTCGTCGTGCTGCCCGGCGTTCGTGTCGTACATAAGGAAGCATGTGCCCGAGCTGTCCGAAAAAATTTCGCACAACCTTTCGCCGATGGCGGAGATCGGGCGGTTTATCAAGATCAACGCCGAGATCCCGGTCAAGACGGTATTTATCGGGCCCTGCACGGCAAAGAAGCAGGAAATGCAGCTGCCGTCGGTCGACCTGTGGATCGACTGCGTGCTGACCTTTGAGGAGCTCCAGGCGATGCTGGACGCGCGCGGCATTGACGAAACCACGCTGGAAGAGACCCCGGTTGACGACGCGTCTTACTTCGGGCGCATCTTCGGGCGCTCGGGCGGCTTGACAGAAGCGGTACAGCAGGTTGTCAAGGAGCAGTCGTTTGACGTGGAGGTCAAGCCGGAAATCTGCGACGGCATCGAGGCGTGCAAGGTTGCGCTGCTCAAGGCCAAGGTGGGCAAGCTGGACAAGAACTTTATTGAGGGCATGGCGTGTGTCGGCGGCTGCGCGGGCGGTGCGGCGAGCCTGACGCACGAGCCAAAGAGCCGCATGAAGGTTGACAACTACGGTAAGGCCACTGACAAGGCGGGTGTGCTGGACTCGGTCGAAAAATACCAGGAAAAAGTACAAACCATCCGTTAAAAAGCGCCTGCGCGGCGAGTGCGCCCGTACGGTGGGCACGCCTGCGCGGCGGGCGGCCCTGCGCGGGCAGCGCCAAAGGGGCTAGCCCCTTTGGAATCCCTTTCGTCGCCTGCGGGCGGGATCTTTTCCGGCATACTGCGTGATAAATTCTTGAAACTCACAAAGGGTTTCTGTGGTTTTTTACCTGATCCGGTGTGAAAACCTTTGCTGCCCGCTGTGTTTTCAAGCATCAGACAAGGCTGAACCAGCCTATTCAAAAACAGCTTTCGGGGACCGATGGTTGCTGGAAGCCCAGTCATACCGGCACCTCCTCGCGCATACCTTTTAGAAGGGCTGCGGGGAGGTGCTTTTGCTTGCTGAAAACAAAATGGGGGCGGCTGCTTGCCACGGTGCTGCTTGCCGCCGCGACCTGCGCGATCCTGCTGACCGCCCACGCCAACGGGGACGGCTTTATCCGTTATGCGGAGTTTAACGTCCCTTATGCCGCGCTTGACCGCGCGCTCCGGGACGATATCGCCTGCCAGGGCGAGGTCAGCTGGGTTGATGTGCTGTCGCTGCTCGCGGCCAAGTACGGCGGCGAGTGGAAGCGCTACAAGCCCGCCGACATGGACGCGCTGCTGGAACGCCTGCACGGCGGGGAGAGCGTCGAAAGCGCCGCCGAGGGGATGCAGTATTTCGGCTATTTCCGGCAGGTCTACGGCGCGGTGCTGGACGGCTTCGCGGGCTGGCACTTGCAGGAGCTCGAAGACGACCGCTGGGAGGTGCGTTACGGCCTGACCGCCTTTTCACCGCTCGCGGAAGGGTACTGGTACACCCATTTCAACGATTTCGGCGCGTCGCGCTCCTACGGCTACCGGCGGCGGCATCTTGGCCACGACATGATGGGGAGCGTCGGCACCCCGGTCATCGCCGTCGAGACCGGCACGGTGGAGGCAATGGGCTGGAACCAGTACGGCGGCTGGCGGATCGGCATCCGCTCGCTGGACGGCAGGCGCTACTATTATTACGCCCATCTGCGCAAGGACCATCCTTTCGCCGCAGGGCTTGCCGAGGGGCAGCGGGTGACAGCGGGCGACGTGATCGGCTACCTGGGGCAGACCGGCTATTCCCATACCGAAAACGTCAACGGCATTGAAACCCCGCACCTGCATTACGGGCTCGAGCTGGTTTTTGATGAGTCCCAAAAGGAATCGGACAACGAAATCTGGGTGGATTTGTACGCGATTACGCGGCTGCTTGAGCGCCACCGCGCCACGGTACACCCGGAAGGAAAGGAGTATGTGCGGGAATATGGGTTTTTACTGTTTTCGCCGTCTGAAAGCCCGGCTGCGGCAGGCTGAATCTGCGGTCCGCGGGGCCGCCGCCCGGGCGGGCAGCGGTTTTCGGAAGCCCGGCGGGGGAAAGCGCGCGGCGCGCGCCCGGACGGAGCGGAAGCCGGCATGCAGCAGCGGTTTCCGGACGACGGCGCTTCAGGCGGCACTGACCGTGATGGTGTTCTGCGGGGTGCTGGGGTATGGGCTCAGCGGGCGCGAGGCCGTACCCGCGGCGGGGACAAACGGGGAGGTGCAGCTTCCCGTCCTCATGTACCACAGCCTGCTCAAAGACCAGGCGCAGCAGGGCCAATATGTGCTCTCTCCCGACGTTTTCCGGCAGGATATGGAGTATTTGAAGGAAAACGGCTATGAAACCGTTGTGGTTGCCGATCTCCTCGCGTATGTCAGGGACGGCACGCCGCTGCCCGAGCATCCGGTCATGGTTACCTTTGACGATGGCTGCTATAACAATTACCTTTACGCCTACCCGGTTTTACAGGAGCTGGGGATGCGCGCGGTCGTGTCGGTGATCGGGGCGCAGACCAAGCTGTTCACCGAAAACGGGCAGGAAAACGCTTATTGGTCGTACCTGACGCTCGACCACCTGAAAGAGCTATCCGGCAGCGGCGTTTTTGAGGTGCAGAACCATTCATGGGACCTGCACACGCTCGGCGAGCGGCGGGGGTGCCTGCGCAAGCGCGGTGAGGAGGAAACGAGCTACCGCGAATTTTTCACCTCCGATACCCGGCGCGTGCAGGATTACCTCGCCGACGCGGGCCTGCCCGCGCCGACCTGCTATACCTACCCCTTCGGGGCGTGCAGCTGGGAGCCCGCGGAGGTAGTACGCGAGCTGGGCTTCCAATGTACGCTGGGCTGCGAGGAGGGCGTCAACACGGTTACGAGAGACCCGGAATGCCTGTTCAATCTAAAACGCTGGAACCGTCCATCCGGCCCCAGCACACAGGCGATCATGAATCAAATAGGGATATAACCGATAAAAATCAGGATATGAAATTGAAATGGGGACGTAAATCAATGAATCCAAGCGGGATAGCAAAGCACTGCGCGGAGGGGCCCCGCTGACGGGGCTTGGCAGGTGCAGGCGCGGCGCGGGCCCCCGAACGGCCATACCGGAGGAGGTGAAATGCGATGGCAGATGGATGCCGATTGGCGGAGCTGCGGTGCAGGGAGGTCATCAACCTGTGCGACGGCTGCCGCCTGGGTTACGTAGGGGATTTGGAAGTGGATATCCTGTGCGGGCGGGTGGTTGCGTTGGTCGTACCTGGGCGGGCGCGGTTTTTCGGGCTGTTCGGGCGGGAGGACGATTATATCATCCCGTGGGAACGGATCGAGAAAATCGGCGCGGACATTATTCTGGTGCGGTTTGAGACCCCTGTCCGCAGGCCAAAGGAAAAACCGGCATTTTTTAAGCGCTTCTCCTGATGGAGAAGCGCTTTTCTGCCCGCAGAAAGACCACCCGATGACCGCACAGACCGCGACAGGTTCCCCCGTCCCCGCCCGCAGGCGGAGAAAGGGAGTCCAGAGGGGCAAGCCCCTCTGGCGCTGCCCGCGCAGGGCCGGGTCCAGCGCCGGGCGCTGGCCGCGCTCCGCAGAGCGCGGAACCTCAGGCGTGATGCAGCTCAGCGAGGTGCTGGCTGATGAACTGGCGCGCTGTGCGTGGGGAGCGGCCGTTGCGCCGCAGCGCGAAGCGCTCAGCGAGAAGGTGCAGCTCCTCCGCAGGGAGCGTTACGCCGTATTCCGCCGCCAGCTCGTCTACAATATATAAATATTCGTCCTTGTCCGGGACCGAGAAGGTGATTTCCAGGCCGAAACGGTCGGAAAGTGAGGTCGCCGTTTCCAGCGTGTCCCGCAAATGGATATCGTCGCCCTGCCGCGAAGAGAACGACTCGCGCACCAGGTGCCGGCGGTTGGAAGTTGCATAAATCACCAGGTTCTCCGGCCGGCCCGCAAGCCCGCCCTCAATAAACGCTTTCAGCGCCGCAAAGTTTTCATCCTCCTGGTCGAAGGACAGGTCGTCAAGGAATACAATAAACCGGAACGGGGAGGCCGCGATCCGCTCGCAAAGCCGCGGGAACAGCTTGACTTGCTTGGGCGGCAGCTCCACAATCTTCAGCCCGCGCGGCGCGTATTCGTTGACAACCGCTTTGACCGTCGAAGATTTACCCGTGCCCTTGTCGCCGTACAGCAGGATATTATTCGCCGTGCGCCCCGCAAGGAACGCAAGCGTGTTGGTCAGCACCGCCTTTTTCTGCCGCTCGTAGCCCGGGAGGTCGGAAAGCCGGATCGGGTCGGGGTGCGGGACCGGGCGCAGCTCGCCGTCCGGCCCGACCGCGAACGCGTCAGCCCCCGCAAAAAAGCCGTAGCCGTTTTCCCGGTAGTAGGCGGCGAGCGCGTCGCCTGTCGCGAACGGCAGCGGCTGCGCCGGCGGGAAAGACGGCAGGCCGGTCAGATAGTCCGCCGTCCCCGGGAACGCCGCGCGCGCGTCCGCGAGCAGCGCGTCGCCCGACAGCGCAAGCAGCCCGTTCAGCACCCCCAGGTCGTGGGTTGCCGCGTCGAGGATGTGCTGCGGCGGCGCGGGAAGGCTGGCGTTCAGCGCGTTCTCGTCGCGCCGCACCGCGTCCAGCAGCGCGCCGTGCAGGTCGCCAGTGCGGTAAACCGTGTCGCACAGCGCACCGTATTCCCAGCCGAACGCGGTGTCGTCAGAGCGCAGCGCATCGAGCACGGCGCGGTAACGCTGCACCAGCGGGTGCTCCGTAAGGTTCCCCAGCACGGATAAGAACTGCAAATGGATTTCAAGCTGTTTATGCATCTTTTTCATACCTCTTTCACAATACCTCTTGTTTCCCCATTAGGATAACACACTTTTCCCCGCTTTGCAACATAGCATGAAGGGAGAACCATAACCGCGCGCAGCCCTTTGCCGCCGCGCGCTGCAAGATAGATTGAGGTGAGTCCTTTTGGAGAAAACATTGCTGATATGCCAGTCGCAGACCGAAGCGCTGGCGCTGCAGAGAATGCTCGCGGGGGCTGGCGTGACCGGGCGGATCGTGCGCCCGCCCCGCCAGTACACCAACCGGTCGTGTTCCTTTGCGGTGAGCATCCCGCGCTGTAGCTTCATGACCGCGCAGCAGCGTATGCGCGACAAGAATTTTGTGCCATGCAAGATCGTATGACAGGGAGGGCGTCATGATTTATTTTGATAATGCCGCGACAACGCTGCTCAAGCCTGCCGAGGTCTTCCACGCCGTGCAGAACGCCATGCGCACCGCTGCCGGGTTCGGGCGCAGCGGGCACCGGCCCGCGCTGCGGGCGGGCGAGCTGGTATATGCCTGCCGGGAGCAGGCCGCAGCGCTGTTTGGTGTTGAGGAGCCCGAGCGGGTGGTGTTTACACTCAACGCGACCCATGCGCTGAATACGGCAATCCACGCGCTGGCGAAGCCGGGGATGGCGGTTGCCGTGACCGGCTATGAGCACAATTCGGTGATGCGCCCGCTGGCGGCGCTGGGGTGCCGGGTGATTGTCATGGAAGCGCCGCTGTTCCAGCCGGACGAGGCGGTCAAGGCGGCGGAAGCGGCGCTGGAGGCGGGCGCGGAGCTGTTTATTGTCAACCATGTGTCGAATGTTTTCGGCTATGCGCAGCCGGTGGGGCGCATTGATGCGCTGCTTACGCAGGCGGGCGTGCCGATGATCCTGGACGCGTCGCAATCGGCGGGCGTGCTGCCGGTGCAGGCCGGGGAGTGGAAATCGCTTGCTGCGGTCTGCTGCCCGGGGCACAAGGCGCTGTTCGGGCCGCAGGGGACGGGCGTCTTGCTGGTGCTGTCCGACCGTCTGGCGGAGCCGCTGCTTTATGGTGGGACGGGGAGCCTGTCAGAGCAGATCGAGCAGCCGGACTTCCTGCCTGACCGGTTTGAGAGCGGGACGCTGAACGCCCACGGGATCGCGGGGCTGGGCGCGGGGATTGCGTGGGTGCGCAGGCAGGGCACGCGGCAGATCCTCGGGCACGAGCGGCGGCTGGTCTCGCAGCTTGTGCAGGGGCTGCGTGCGCTTCCGGGCGTGGAAGTGTTCAGTGGGCCGGGGCAGTGCGGGGTGGTGTCGTTCCGGGTGCAGGGGCTTGCGTGCGAGGAGGTCGCGGGGCGGCTGGCGCTGTGCGGGGTTTGCGTGCGTGACGGGCTGCACTGCGCGCCGCAGGCGCATCGGTCGGCGGGGACGTTTGACACGGGCACGGTACGCGCTTCGGTGAGTGCGCTGAATACGGAGGGCGAATGCACGCGCTTCCTGACGCATCTGGAGTCGTGCCTGCGCCGCTGAGGCTGACTGCTGGGGCCCCGCCCCAGGCCCCGCGCCTATGCGGCGGGCACCAAAGGGGCTGGCCCCTTTGGAATCCCTTTCTCGCCTGCGGGCGGGACGGGGATGGCGCCCGCTGTGGCTGCTGTGTGGTCCAGCCCGCCAGAACGCCGGCGGGCTGGACCGGCTTACTATGCTGCAAATGTTGTGGGGGTGGCTTGACGGTTATTGGAATAGGTGGTATCTTCGTGATAGGGACAAGCTGTTGATGGTTAAAAAAATTTTTTCCGGGTTGTCAGATTTCGCCCCCGCCAGTCGTTTTATAGGTGAAAGGAGGTCAGAAGCCATGCAAACACAATTTGACAGGGAACAGGTTGAATATTTGGTGCGCACCTATTCTGACTTGATTGCCCGCGTCAGTTACACCTGGTTCAGCAGCACTGCGGATGTGCAGGATATCAGCCAGACGGTATTCCTCAAGCTGCTGACCGGTAGGACTGCGTTCGACACCGTCGAGCAGGAACGTGCGTGGATCATCCGGATGACCCTGAACGCCTGCAAGGATTTGAAAAAGAGCTTCTGGCGCAGGCGGGTGAGCGGTTTTGATGAGAATCCCGAAATCGCGGTTGCTATGCCTGAGCTTGCGGACAACCCGGTGCTTGAGGCTGTGCAGTCGCTGCCGCTCAAATACCGCAACGCCATCTATCTGCACTATTACGAAGGGTATCAGGTGCAGGAGATTGCCGAAATGACCGGCGAGACCCCAAATGCAGTCAGCGCCCATTTGAGCCGCGGCCGGAAAAAGCTGCGCAGCATGTTAGGAGGGAACCTTTATGAGCAGGCATCAGTTCGAGTATAAAAAGGCGATGGACAGCATACATGTCACACCAGAATGGGAGGAAAATATGATAAATAAGCTGATGAACGAAGGAAAAAGCACAGAGGCCCGCATTCGCCGCGCACCTCGTATCGGTTTGGTTGCAGCTGCGGCTGTAGCCTGTCTGACCATCGGCGCGGGGGCGGCAGAGGCCGCGACCGGCGCGGTCAGCGATTTCTTTGCGCCGCTCTTTGGTTCCGCGCACACCGAGATTATTGACAGCATCGGCTATCCGGTCGGCGTGTCTGACAGCGCGGGCGGCGTGACCGTGACCGCTGACGCAATCCTCGGCGATACCAACGGCATTTGCGTGATCTACACCCTGGAAAAAGAGGACGGAACCCCGTGGGGGTATGATGAGGATTCCTTCTTGTTTGAAGATTCTACCTTCGATTTTAATGTCGAACGTTCGAGCACGGACAGCTGGGGCGCGCACGGCAGCAGCTGGTTCATTGACGACGACCCCGCCGACAATATCCTACAGTTCGTCGAGCAGCGCACAGTGGAGGGCGGTACCCCGCATGGCAGCGCAAAGGAGATCCTGAAAAACCTGTGTGTCTGGGATGATAGCGCGCAGGAAACCAAGGTGCTGGTCAAAGGCAAGTGGACGCTGCGCTTCAATATCGATTTTGTGGACGCTACGCAGAGCTTCCCCGCCGGACAGCAGGTTGAATTCCTCGGCGAGCCCGCAGCCGTTACGGGGCTGACCTTTTCGCCCATTTCCTTCCGTGTCGAAGTGGAGCAGGCAAAAACCGATTACCCGCTGAAGGACAGCAACAAATATTTGGACGGGACAAGCGAAGCGCTTGACCAGCTGTCGGTCGTGCTCAGGCTCAAGGACGGGCGCGAGCTCGATCTCGGCTACTGGGCCGGCGGCAGCGTGGATGCAGGCAGCGGTGGAAAAACCGTTTTCACCAAGAGCAGCCTCCTGTCCGAAGTCATCCCGGTTGAGGAGATGGCGGCAGTGGTCGTCTGCGGTACGGAAATCCCGCTCTCCTGACTTCAGGTGTCTTTAAAAATATATTTTCGGAACAGCGCCATGTTTTCGCGCGCTGTTCCTTTATACGTCGTATATTGTCAGATTTTGTATTTCGGTGTTGTGCAAATGGTATAAAATAGGCGGTTTTCTCTGCTGATTTTCGGTTGGATTCCTCTTGAATCTTTAACCTTACAGTGCTATACTGGAAAATCATACGGCATCCGTATGGAACAATCTTGATAGAGGAGAGAATTTGAGTATGAAATCGTTGAAAACACGGATCTTGTCCGCACTTTGCGCGGCGCTGATGCTCCTGTCCCTGGCCGCGTGCGGCGGCGAGAGCGGCAATGCGGACGGCGGCGCTGCCGACGCAGGCGATTCCGCACCCGCATCCATGAGCAAGGAAGACTATCTTGCAGAGGTGGAAGGGCTCAACAGCGCAGGCGAAGAGTTCACCGTTGCAACTGCGGAATTTGTTTCGACTTATCTGCAAAACATGGATGACGCCGATGCAGTCAACGCGTCTGTAGAGAAAATCCGCGAATCCAAGCAGGCATTCCTGGATTTCCAGGCAATCGCGGCGCCCGCTGAGGGCTATGAGGATGTGCATACGGCGCTCGCAAAGGACTGCGGCGATTTTGGCGGCCTGATCGATGAATACTGCGACGTGCTGCTGGACACGATCACCAGTGGCGGCACCCCTGACACAGCCGATCTCGAAGCCCGTATGCAGACGGTAGTAGAATCCCTGGCGGCTTCCATTGCGGCAGTTGAAGCGGTAGAGTAACCCTTACATAAATGCTCATGTACGGTAAGGAAGCAAGCAACCGAAAACAAGAGATAGACCGCCAGCACTACACTATTCCGAACCAAA
>QXXE01000079.1 GCA_009911355.1 Clostridiaceae bacterium
CCTGCCGCTCACCGCGGAGGTGCGGGTGCAGGGCAGAGCCCTGCCGCTCACCGCGGAGGTGCGGGTGCAGGGCGGACCCCGCCGCGTGGATGGCCGAAGAAAGCCGATCAGCATAAAAGATTTTGGGCAGGCGGGCGGAAGCTTTTGCTTCCGCCCCTGCACTGCATAGCCGTTTACCGGAAAGAAACGGAGGGTTTTCTATGAAAATTATGTATGTTGCCAGCGAGGTCGCGCCGTTTATCAAAACCGGCGGCCTGGGCGACGTCGCGGGCTCGCTGCCGAAAGCGCTCGCGGCAAAAGGGCACGAAGTAAAGGTCTTTTGCCCGCTGTACAGCGCCATCAAGCCCGATTGGCGAGAAAAGTTTACTTACCTGAAAAACGCATATGTCCGGCTCGGCTGGCGCAACCAGTACTGCGGCGTGTTCCAGTATGAGCTCGACGGCGTGGACTACTATTTTATCGACAACGAATATTATTTCGCCCGCGCCCAGATCTACGGCGAGTATGACGACGCGGAACGCTTTGCCTATTTCTCGAAAGCCGTGCTCGAGATCCTGCCCGACATCGACTTTAAGCCCGACATCATCAACTGCAACGATTGGCAGACCGCGCTTGTCCCGGTCTACTATAACCTTATGTTCGCAGCACGCCCCTATTACTGGGGGATTAAAACCGTCTTCACAATCCATAATATCCAGTACCAGGGGCAGTATGGGCGCGAAATCCTGGAATATGTCCTCGGCGTGGATGACGCGCATTTCCGTTCCGGCTTTATGGCGATGGACGGGGACGTCAACCTCATGAAGTCGGCCATCGTGGCTTCGACCGCCGTGACCACCGTTTCCCCGACCTATGCACAGGAAATCCAGACCGCCTACTATGGCCACCGCCTGGATTCCGTGCTGCGCGCGAACAGCTACAAGCTGCACGGCATCCTCAACGGCATCGATATGGAAACGCTCGACCCGATGAAGGACCCCGCGCTGTTTGCCAACTACGGCCCGAAAAAACCTGAGGGCAAGCTGGAAAACAAAAAGCAGCTGCTGGAGCTTTGCGGGCTTGAGGGAGGCGAGGACGTGCCGGTCATCGGCATGGTTTCCCGGTTCGCCGACCACAAGGGCTTCGACCTGCTCGAAGCCGTGCTGGACGACCTGCTGCAAGAGGACGTGCGGCTGATCGTGCTCGGAAAGGGCGAATGGCGCTATGAACAGATGTTCCTTGAAGCCAAACGGCGCTACCCCGACAAGATTTCCGCGTCAATCATGTTCTCCGGCGAGCTTGCGCAGCGCATCTATGCGGGCTCCGATATCTTCCTGATGCCGTCCAAGAGCGAACCGTGCGGGCTTGCGCAGATGATCTCCCTGCGCTACGGCACCATCCCGGTCGTCCGCGAAACCGGCGGCCTGCGGGATACCGTCACCGCATTTGTCGATTACCTCGGGACCGGCAACGGCTTCACCTTTGCCAGCTATAACGCACACGACATGCTGCATGTCATCCGGGAAGCCTGCGAGGTCTTCCGCTGCAACAAGCCCGCGTGGAAGAAGCTGGTGCAGAACGGCATGGAAAGCGATTTCAGCTGGGATACCTCGGCAGACCAGTACCTCGAACTTTATCAATCCCTCTAAGGGACGAAGCAGGGCGGCGCTTGATCAGCGCCGCTTTTTGCAGGCAAAATGGGCTCCGGCCTGCCGCCGCACAGGCTTCCCGCACGGGCGCTTTTGCCGGGATAACGAAAAAAAGTGGCAGGAGAGGAATATTTTCACGGAAAACCTTTGAAATCACTGGGATTTGTGCTATAATATAATGTACTGTCTGCAATTTTTGAACGGGGGTTTCCGTAACCTATGAAAATCAGCTACTATTCTTCCCGCGACGAAGCGTGCAAATCGCCTTACGGCGCGGTTCCGGCCGGGCAGGATGTCCGCTTCTCCATTTACCCCGCCCGCCATGTCGGCGTGATTGATGCGCGGCTCTGGGTGCAGCGCGACGGCGAGGAGGCTGTCGCCTACCCAATGAAATGGAGCGGCTACGACGGCGCAACCGACCTTTATTCAGTCATTTACACCCCAGCCGAGCCGGGGTTATATTGGTATTACTTTACAGTGAAATCAAAAGCCGGTGAACGGTGCATCAGCCGCGGCTACGGCGGCGAAGGTGTCCCCGACAGCGTGCTGCACAGCCCGTTCCAGCTGACCGTATACGACGGCAGCTACCAGATTGCGCGTTGGTTCGGCGAAGGCATTACCTATAACATTTTCCCCGACCGTTTTGCCCGGACTGCCGTGCCGTCCCGCGAGGGCTGGCGCAGCGAACGCGTGATCCACGAAAACTGGGAGGACACCCCTGTTTTTGCGCCCAACGAGCACGGTGAAATCGTCAACAACGATTTTTTTGGCGGCAGCATCCGCGGCGTGATCGAAAAGCTGGATTACCTGCAAAGCCTGGCGGTGCGCACCCTCTATTTTAACCCGATGTTTGAAGCATTTTCCAATCACCGCTACGATACCGGGGATTACAAATGCATTGACCCCATGTTCGGCTCGGAAGAGGATTTCAAGCTGCTCTGTGAAGAAGCCGGCAAACGTGGGATGCGCGTCGTGCTGGACGGCGTATTCAGCCACACCGGCTACGACAGCCGCTATTTCAACGCCCGCGGCAATTACGACGGGCTGGGCGCGTACCAGTCGAAGGAATCGCCTTATTACGAATGGTTCAATTTCTCAGAGTGGCCTGGCCGGTACAGCTCCTGGTGGGGGATCTACACCCTGCCGGAAACGAATGAAATGAACGAAAAATATCTGGATTATATTGTCGAAAACGAGGATTCGGTGATCCGGCGCTGGCTGCGGCTGGGCGCGTCGGGCTGGCGGCTGGACGTGGCCGACGAGCTGCCCGACGAGTTCATCGAACGGATTGCGGCGGCGGCGCGGCTGGAAAAACCGGACGCGCTGATTGTCGGCGAGGTCTGGGAGGACGCTTCAAACAAGGTCAGCTATTCCCGCCGCAGGCGCTATTTCCAGGGCGGCGAGCTGGATTCCGTAATGAATTACCCGCTGCGCGATGGTATCCTCGCGTTTCTGGGGGGCGACGGTGCGGAGAATTTCGCGGAAAAGATGGAATGCCTGCGCGAAAACTACCCGCGCGACGTATTCTATAACCTGATGAACATCATAGGCACGCACGATACGGCGCGCGCGATCACGGTGCTTGGAAGCAGCCCGGAGCTGTGGAATGCAGACAAGTCCGTACAGGCGGGCGCGCTGATGGAGGGCGGCGCTTACGAATATGCCAAACGACGGCTGAAAATGGCGGCGGTCATCCAATTTGGGATGCCGGGCTCGCCGACGATTTACTATGGCGACGAAGCGGGGCTGCAAGGCTACGGCGACCCGCTGAACCGGCGGACCTACCCGTGGGGGCACGAGGATACCGAGCTGCTGGACTTTTACCGGGCGCTGTGCCTGGAACGGGAGGAAAACGAGGTTCTCCGCGAGGGCGACCTGCAATTTCTAACGGCAGAGGGCGGGCATCTGGTGTTTGCGCGTTCGCTGGGCGGGCGGCAGGTGATCATTGCGGTCAACCGGGACGACCAGGAATATCATTTCCGTATCCCGCAGATTTACGCGGTTGACGTGTTGACGGGGAGCCCGTACTGGGAGGAGCTTGGCAAGGGCGCATATATCGATATGCAGCCGGAGAGCGTGCTGCTGCTGCGCTGCGGCGGCGACCTCGGCGAGTGACGCCAGGGGCGCTGCCCCTGGACCCCGGCCCTGCGCGGGCGGCGCCCAAGGGACTAGCCCCTTGGGAATCCCGTTTGCCGCCTGCGGGCGGGACGGGGGAGGATTTTTCAGCGCGTTGTGTGTTTTTCGTCCCGCCCGCAGGCGTAATAAAGTTTTTACTCGATTTTTTTCCAAAAAAATCGCGGGTGCAGCCCGTAGGCCACTATCCTTATTCCCGCGCTGTGCGCGGTTCAATTGAGTGTGGCAGCGCCCTGCCGCCGCCCGCGTAGGGCCAGAACCCCAGGGGACGGCATTCGCCCGCAAAGGGCAACGCGCAAATTACAGACCATGACATCACATACTAAGGAGGAACCGGAATGGATTTCACCGAGAAAACGCTGACGCAAGAGTACCAATTCCGCGGGAAAATCATGAACTGCCGCGTGGATACCGCGCTGCTGCCGAACGGAAAAGAGTGCGTGCGCGAGGTCTGCGAGCATCTGGGCGGCGTGGGCATCCTGCCAATCACGCGCGACGGGCAGGTGCTGCTGGTTCGCCAGTTCCGCTACCCCTACGGCAAAACCATCCTGGAAATCCCTGCCGGCAAGCTGGACCACGGCCCCGGCGAGGACCCCGCAGGCTGCGCAGTGCGTGAACTCAAAGAGGAAACCGGCTGCACCGCAGGCCGGATGATCTATATGGGCGAAAGCTACCCGTCCCCGGGATTCCTGACCGAAGTGCTGCACACCTACTGCGCGCTCGACCTGGCGATGGGCGAGAGCGAGCCGGACGAGGACGAGTTTGTCGAAGTGGTGCGTATGCCGATCCGGGAGGTCGAGCGGCTGATTGCGTCCGGCGAGCTGCGCGACGGCAAAACAATCATCGCAATGTACCGCGCGCGCCTGCTGGGCTATCTGGACGGCTTCGACCACTAACCAAAAAGCCGCGCACAACGCGCAGGAATGGAAAACAGTCACCCTTTTGGGGAAAGGAGCGGGTTCCATTGAAAAAGAAGATCCTGGTAGTTGAGGATGAACGCACAATTGCAGATATCCTCGTGTTCAACCTGGAACGCGAAGGATATGAGGCGGCCTCGGCGGGCGACGGCCCCGCAGGGCTGAAAATGGCGCTGGAAGGCGCGCCCGATTTAATCCTGCTCGACGTGATGCTGCCCGAGATGGACGGCTTCGAGGTGCTGCGCCAGGTGCGCGCACAGTCGCAGGTGCCGGTCATCATGCTGACCGCCCGCGAGGAGGAGTCGGACAAGGTCGACGCGCTCGAGATGGGCGCGGACGATTATATCACCAAGCCCTTTTCAATGCGTGAGCTGATGGCGCGGGTCAAGGCAAACATGCGGCGCACCGTGTCCGCAGAAGCCGAAGCGCCGGCGGCGGCAAAGGAAGGCAAGCTGGTAATCAGCCCTGAACAGAGCGCCGTCTATAAGAACGGGAAGCCCCTAGACCTGTCCGTGCGCGAGTACGACATCCTGAACTACCTTTCCAAAACGCCAGGGCGGGTCGTCACACGCGAGGAGCTGATGGAAAAGGTGTGGGGCTATGAATACTATGGCGACCTGCGTGCGGTCGATGTTGCCATCCGCCGCCTGCGCGAAAAGGTCGAGGACGAACCCGCACAGCCCAAATATATCATAACAAAGCGCGGCATGGGGTATTATTATCCTGAACAGCCCTGACGGGTCCTGCCGTTTTTTTCGCCGGGGCCCTGCGGGGCTCCGGCGAAGCTGAATTTAGGAAAATACAGGTTGGCCTTCCAATCAAAGAAGCCCGCTGCCTCCCCTCACGTCCCGCCCGCAGGCGATGGAAGGGATTCCAAAGGGGCGGGCCCCTTTGGCGCTGCCCGCGCAGGGCTGGGGTCCGGGGCAAAGCCCCGGCGGCATCCCCAGGAGAGCAGAAAACCACCCTGTACAGCCACGAAACCGGAAGGTGGAGTCTTATGTTTCGCAGCCTGCATATGAAGCTGGTGCTGATCCTCGTGCTGCTGATCGTTTCAGTTATGGCAGTGGTCGGCATCTTCCTGATCAACAGCGTCGGGATGTTCTATCTCGAGGATTTCCGCAGCCAGGTGCAGAGCACCCTCTGGACACGCTCGGTCATGGACGCAATGGAAAACGCCGCCGCCGGTCCGGACGGTGCGGAAGCCCTCAAAAACGTCGTCGCGGCCTACGACACCCAGCTTGGCCTCGACCAGTACCGCAGCTTTTCCATCCTGGACGCCAACGGCAGCTACCTGACCGGCTCGGTGGCCAACGCCGCCAGCGCCGAACAGTTCTACCGCCGCCCCAACATCATCTCCGCAATGGCCGGTAAGGCCAGCTGCGCGGGCGCTGTGATCGACAGCTACATGGATTACGCAATCCCGGTCACAGTAGACGGTGAAGTGCGCTACATCGTCTACCTCAACGACGGCAAACAGGAGATTTCCGAGCTCTCCAGCCGCTATTTCGCAATCGTCATGCAGGCCATGATGTTCGGGCTGGTCGTCGCCATCCTGCTCTCGTTCCTGCTGTCCAAAACCATCACCACGCCGCTTGAAAACATCACCCAGGGCGCAAAGCGCATCGCCGACGGCGACCTCGGCCAAGAGCTGCCGATCCAGTCCTCCGACGAGATCGGCGAGCTGACCAGCGCCTTCAACTACATGGCGCAGGCGCTCCACAAAACCCTGAACGAAGTGCAGGGCGAGCGCAACAAGCTGGAAACCATCTTCCTGCACATGACCGACGGCGTCGCCGCCTTTACCTTCGACGGCAAGCTCATCCATATGAACCCAGCGACCGAAAGCTATCTCGGCGTGCGCTTTGAGGACAAGGTCACCTTTGACGAGATGTTCGGCGACCTTGCGCTGCCCGACAAAAAAGAGGGCCGGCGTACTTACCTGCAAAACGAGATCATACGCTACGGGCGTATCCTGACCGTAACGCTCGCGCCCTACGGCTCGATCAACGGCGAAGGCGGCGTAATGGCGGTCATCCACGACATCACGGAGCAGCGCAAGCTGGACGACGCGCGGCGCGAATTTGTCGCGAACGTTTCCCACGAGCTGCGCACGCCGCTGACCAATATCCGCTCCTACACCGAAACGCTGATCGACGCGGCGGGCGACCTGCCGCAGGAAACCGAAATCAAGTTCCTTGGCATCGTCACCAGCGAAGCCGAACGCATGGCGCGCATCGTGACCGACCTGCTGACCCTGTCCAAGCTGGACTACAACCAGATGGACCTGCGTTTCTCGCGCTTCTCGACCCACGCAATGCTGGAAGCCGTCTATAACGCAATGGTGCTGAACGCAGGCGAACAGGGGCACAGCTTCCAGATGGACGTCCCCGAAGCCCTGCCCGATATGAACGGCGACCGGGAGCGGCTGGAACAGGTGGTCGTGAACATCGTGTCGAACGCCATCAAATACACACCGCACGGCGGGCATATCCGTCTGTCAGCAAAGATGCGCGACGAACGCAGGCTGGAAATCACCGTCGAGGACGACGGCATGGGCATCCCCAAGGACGATGTGCCGCGGCTGTTTGAACGCTTCTACCGGGTCGACAAGGCGCGCTCGCGCGAAAAGGGCGGCACCGGGCTCGGGCTCGCGATCGCGAAGGAAATGGTCGAGGCCCACCGCGGGAGTATCCGGCTGGAAAGCGAGCTCGACAAGGGGACGAAGGTCACAATCCTGCTGCCGGTCGACCTCCCGCTGGAGGAGTGACGCGGGAGGTCCTCCGCGGACGGCGCCAAAGGGCGCTGCCCTTTGGAATCCCGCGCCTGCGCGGCGGGCGCCAGAGGGGCTAGCCCCTCTGGACTCCCTTTATCCACTGCGGTGGGGAATCGGTGCGTCTATGATGGTGAAGTGTCAGATTTTTTATGAACGTGAGGATAGCCGCTCTCGGGCGGGACAGGGGGCTGCAATGAAACAGAAGTCGCTGAAAAATACGGTGCGGAATATCGTGCTGGTTGTGCTGACCCTGCTGCTGCCAGTGCTGACCCTGCTGAACGTGGTGTTCGCGCTGGGCTGGGAGCCGCTGTTCCACGCTTTCCGGCAGTCGCTGGGCCAGGCGGCGTTGGGGTATGAGGTGCGCTCAGGCGACAGCCCGGCGGCGTATCCGTCGTCGGCGGCCATGACCGGCGCGGACGGCAGGCTGTACGGCGCGGCCTATCACGAGCGCACGGTCGCGCAGGTTTACGAAGCGACGCGGGAGCTGATGGGCAGCGCGCTGGGCACGGCCAGCGGCTTTACGCCGCTGACGGAGGACGGGCTGCGCACGATGCTGGCAGGAGAGACGCTCTGCTACGCCTATAACGGGGAGATCCCGGCGGCGGCGCTCGCGGCGTGGATGGAAAGCCGGAGCACGCTGGATGAGGACATTTCCATGCTGCTGCTGACGCGGGACGGGCATCTGGCGCTGCGCACCAAGTCGCAGGGGCTGGTACTGGCAACCGCGGCAGTTGACCGCAACGCATGGGCGCGCGCGTCGGCGGCGCTCGGCGCGGGGACGTGCAGCTACGCGGGCACGTCAGGCGGGACGGCGTTCCGGAACCTTGCGCCGGAAACCCTCCTGTTTGAAGAAACCGGCTTCAGCGCGGAGATCCTGGCCTGCGAGCCGCCCGCGTTCGGCGACCCCAACGCGGCGGACAGCCTGCAAACGCTGCTCGGCGGGTTCGGCTACAGCGTTTACGCGCGGAGCTATGAGGAGCGCGACGCGCAGGTGTATGTGGACAACGACAGCACCATGCGCATCAGTGCGGACGGCACGGTACGCTTTACCTCCGCGCGGCGCGAGGCGGAAGGCGAGCCGCTGGCCCTGGCAGCGGCAATCGAGCAGGCGCGGCTCATTCTGGAGCAGGCGCAGTATTCGATCGGTGCAGGCACGCAGGCCGAGCTGCTTTCAGCGGCGGAGGACGGCAGCGGCGGGCAGACGCTGTTGTTCGGGCTGGTGTTCGAGGGCATCCCGGTTGTCACCGGCGAGCCTTACGCGCGGTTCGAGTTCCAGGATGGGCAGCTGGTTACGGCAGTCGTCCGCCTGCGGCGCTATACCGCGTCGGGCAAGCGGCAGTATGTGCTCCCGGCGGCGCAGGCGGCCGCGGCGTCGCCCCGGAAAGGGCAGCGGCTCGGCATCGCCTACGTGGAAGGGGAGGACGGCAGCTTCGCCCCGGAACGCTGCTTTACCTTTGTCGAGGAATGAAAGAATCCCGGTCCCGCCAACCGGCGGGACCGGGCCAAGCAGCGGCATTCAAAGCGTTCCAGACCTTTGGCAAAACGGAAGGCTTTGAATACCCCTGCTGTCCCGCGGCGCACAGCGCGCGGAAGGCAAAAAACGCGTATAATTTTCCAGAAAGAAGGGCATCCTCATGCAGTGGGACAAAGTGAAAACGATCCTGCTGGCAATCCTGCTGGCGGTCGATGGCTTCCTGGCGTGGAACCTCTCGCAAAACTTCGTTTCCCATAGCCAGCGCACCCGTGAAACGCTTGCGGATGTCCGGGAGCTGATCGGGGAGCAGGGCGTACAGCTGGCCCCGGGCTTCAGCATCCCGGCGGGGGCCACGCTGCCTGCGCTTGAGGCCGAGCGCAGCGCCAGCGCCGAGGAACAGGCCGCCGCCGCGCTGCTTGGGCAAAACGTCCAGCGCGAGGACGGCGAGGACGGTTCGGCGTATTTCAGCAACACGGACGGCGAGAGCATCCGGTTTTCCCGCGACGGGACGCTGGAAGCGCGCCTGCGCGTGGAGGGGGTTCCGGAAGGGCGCGGCGAGCGCGTCCAGCTTGCCGGGCAGCGTCTTGCCGGGTTCCCGGCCCACGGCGGCGTGTTCGCCGCAGACGGGGAGGACGCGGTGCGGCTGGAAGCCTGGACGGCCGGCGTGCCCCTGTTTGACCGTGCGGTAACGGTGACGTTTGAGGAGGGCTGGCTGCTCGCGTCCGGGCGCTGGACGCTCGAGCTGCCTTACACCACGACCGGCACGAGCGTCTACTATGACGGCGCGGACGCACTGCTTACCTACGCCTTCCAGGCGCAGGCGGGCACAATAATCCGCGATATGACGCTCGGTTACCGGCTTGGAGAGGAAAATGCGGGCCGTATACCACTGGTGGTGTGCTGGCGCATTGAGACCGACAAGGGGACGGAATTCCTCGATCCGTCAAAAATGGCAGTCCTGCCTGTGAAAAATTCGTAAAACTTCTGTAACAAAACCCCTTTGCAAATCGTGTAATATATGTTAAAATGGTTACTGAACGATTACAAAGATGTTACACATGAGAACACTTTTCTTAAAAAAGCATATTTTGAACATATAGGGGCCGGAGCAACCGGCCGCCCGCGCAGTGCGCCCGCTTTGGAGCGCAGGCGGGGATATTTGCCATAAAAATGTACGGTAAACCGCCGTACCATCTTGCTAAGGAGTAGGTAGGCTTGACGAAATATATCATCAATGGTGGGAACCGCCTGAACGGGGAAGTTTCCATCAGCGGCGCGAAAAACGCCGCGGTCGCGATTATCCCGGCAGCCATTCTGGTAGACGGCCCGTGCCGTATTGAAAACGTACCGAAGATTATTGACGTAACCCTTCAGCTGGAGATCCTGCGGGAGCTCGGCGTGCAGATCCGGCTGCTCAATTCGACCACGGTCGAGATTAACGGCGACTGCATTGCGGAAGCGAAGGTGCCTTACGAGCTGATGCGGAAGATCCGCGCGTCGTATTACCTGATCGGCGCGCTGCTGGGCAAGTACCACCATGCGGAGGTTGCCATGCCCGGCGGCTGCAACTTTGGCGGCATCCGCCCGATCGACCAGCATATCAAGGGTTTCAAGGCGCTTGGGGCGCGGGTCGAAATCCGCGAAGGGGGCTATATCCACGCTGACGCACCCGACGGCCTGACCGGCGCGCATATTTATTTTGATGTGGTATCGGTTGGCGCGACCATCAACATCATGCTTGCCGCAGTGCTGGCAAAGGGCCAGACGATCCTGGAAAACTGCGCGAAAGAGCCGCATATCGTTGATTTGGCGAACTTTTTGAACTCGATGGGCGCTGACGTCAAGGGCGCGGGGACCGATGTGATCAAGATCCGCGGCGTGCGCCGCCTGCGCGGGGGGATGTATTCGATCATCCCGGACCAGATCGAGGCAGGGACGTATATGGCGGCGGTTGCGGCGTGCGGCGGGCAGGTGCTGATTAAGAATATTATCCCGAAGCATCTGGAATGCATCACGGCGAAGCTCAAGGAGATGGGCGTTGAGATCACGGAATACGATGATTCGGTGCTGGTGACGCGGAGCGGCAGCCTGCGCAAGACCAATCTGAAGACGCTGCCGTACCCTGGGTTCCCGACGGATATGCAGCCGCAGCTGACGACGGCGCTTTGCCTTGCAGACGGCACGAGCATTGTAACAGAAGGCGTTTGGGATACGCGCTACCGGTATACGGAGGAGCTGACCCGGATGGGCGCGAGCATCCATGTAGACGGCAAGATTGCGGTGATCCAGGGCGTGAAGGAGCTCACGGCGGCGCCGATCCGGGCGTTTGACCTGCGGGCGGGCGCGGCGATGGTCATTGCGGGGCTTGCGGCGAAGGGCGTCACGCAGGTCGAGCAGGTGACGCTGATTGAGCGCGGTTATGAAAATCTGGTGGAAAAATTTGTCGGCCTGGGGGCCGATATGTACCGGGCGGAGATTCCCGAGGTAGAAACCGCGATGGGCGCGGCGCAGTAAGCGCTGCCCCCCCTCCGGCCCTGCGCGGGCAGCGCCAGGGGACTCTGTCCCCTGGACCCCTGCGATTTTTTTGTAAAAAAATCGAGTAAAAACTTCATCACGCCTGCGGGCGGGACGAAGGGAAAGAAACGGCCGTTTTTGGCTGGAAGAAAGTAAAAGATGAAAGAACGGTATTATTACAGCATCGGAAGCGGCTCGAGCGGTAACTGCGGGCTTTATGTCTGCGGGGATACGGCTGTTTTAATTGATCTCGGCGTGTCTGTCCGGCGCGTTACTGCTGCCCTGCGGCGGCGCGGGCTGGAGTTTGCCGACCTTGCGGGTATCCTGATTACCCATGAACACAACGACCATATTAAGGGACTTGCGACGTATGTAAAAAAACATCATGTCCCGTTGTATGCCTCGCGCGGCGCGGCCGAGATGATTGCGCGCCGGGAGCCTGGGGCGCTGCCGCTTTTGCGCCCGTTCTGGGGCGGGGAGTCATTTTCGGTCGGCGGTTTGCAGGTTGAGTCCTTCCTGACCCCGCACGATTCCCCTGAAAGCGTGGGCTATGTGTTCCGCAGCGGCGAGGATTCGTTTGGTTACGCAACCGACCTTGGGTTTGTGCCTTCGCCGGTGCGCCAGAAGCTGCTCGGCTGTAGCGCGGTCGTTTTGGAGTCCAACCATGACCTGACGATGCTCGAAACCGGGCCTTATCCGTACATACTCAAGCAGCGCGTAGCGGGGCCGCGCGGGCATCTTTCCAACGTTGACTGCGCCGCCTGTGCGGTGGAGCTGGTGAAAAACGGCACAAAAACGTTGATTTTAGCGCATTTGAGCGAGGAAAACAACCGTCCAGCGCTTGCGAAGCGCGAAACTGAGGAAGCGGTCGCTGGGGTTGGCAGCTGCAGGGTGTTTGTCGCGCCGAAAAATGAGATGGACGGGCCGGTCTGGCTCTCCGAGGAGGGGCAATGCTCTCTGTTCGCCTGATTTGCGTCGGCAAGCTTGGGGAAAAGTTTTGGAAAACCGCTTGTGACGAGTATTCCAAGCGCCTTTCCGCTTATTGCAGGCTGGAAATCGTTGAAATCCCTGAGCAGAGGCTTCCGGAGTCGCCGTCGGAAGGGCAGCTGCGGCAGGCGCTTGCGCGTGAGGCCGGGCTCATCCGGGCGAAAATCCCCAGCGGGGCGGCGGTTATTGCGCTGTGCATCGAGGGTGGGCAGCTTTCCAGCGAGGGCTTTGCTGAGACGCTGGGTACACTGACGGTTTCAGGTACGAGCCGGCTCGCCGTGCTGATTGGCGGTTCGTGCGGGCTTGATGAGGAACTCAAAAAGTCTGCGAAGCTGCGGCTTTCCATGTCAAAAATGACATTCCCACACCATTTGGCGCGCGTGATGGTGCTGGAGCAGCTTTATCGTGCGCTGAATATCCTTGCGGGCGGCAAATATCACAAATGAGCAGCAAGGGTATGGCGCGACTTCCGGGTTGATGATCGCGAAAGTTGCTGCCTGATTTGAACGTTTTGCGGCGTCATTTTGTAGGCTGTATCATAATAAGCTGGTTTTTCAGGGCTTCCCTCCGGGGAGGCTTTTTTTGCTGCGCAAAAAAATTTTCCGAAGGGGCTTGACAAAACTGTATCTGCTGTATATACTGAACATATACGGTAGATATGGAATGAAGGGGTGATGGCTTGAATCTTATTATCAGCAATGCGGCGGGGCAGCCAATTTACGAGCAAATATATACCCAGCTCAAGCAGCTGATCCTGTCGGGAGAATTGCATGAGGGCGACGCGCTGCCGTCCATGCGCGTGCTTGCGAAGGAGCTGCGCATTTCCGTAATCACGACAAAACGTGCTTATGAGGAGCTGGAGCGGGACGGGTTTCTGGTAACCGTGGCCGGGAAGGGCTGCTTCGTTGCGGGTATGGACCGCGAGCTCGTGCGGGAGGAGCACCTGCGGCGCATTGAAGAGCACTTTGGCGAGGCGGCAAGGCTTGCCAAAAGCGCGGGCGTGTCCCGGGCGGAAGTGATGGAAATTTTAGAGACTGTATGCGAAGGAGAAGGGTTATGAATGCAATAGAAATCCATGATTTGTGCAAAGATTACGGTGATTTCCAGCTTGACCATGTCAATCTGGCGCTTCCTGAGGGGTGCGTAATGGGATTCATCGGGGAAAACGGCGCGGGCAAGTCGACGACGATCAACCTGATCCTCGACCTGATCCATGCGGACAGCGGGGAGGTGCTGCTTTACGGCGAGCCGAATACCAGCGCGTTCCCTGCGCTCAAGGAGGATATCGGGGTGGTGTTTGACGAATCGTGCTTTCCGGAAACGTTGAATTTACGCGACGTCAATTCGATTATGAAATCCGCATTCAAAAAATGGTCTTCTGAGACGTTTTTCGGTTACACGAAGCGGTTCCATTTGCCGGAGAAAAAGAAAGTCAAGGAATACTCGCGCGGCATGAAGATGAAGCTTTCCATCGCGGTGGCCCTGTCGCACGAAGCGCGGCTGCTCATTCTCGACGAAGCGACAAGCGGGCTGGACCCGGTCGTCCGCGACGAGCTGCTCGACCTGTTCTTCGAGTTCGTGCAGGACGAACACCACGCGATCTTCATTTCGTCGCACATTACAAGCGACCTGGAGAAAATCTGTGATTATGTGACCTTCCTGCATCATGGGCGGGTGGTTATTTCCGAGGAAAAGGACACGTTGTGTGAACGGCTGGGGCTGCTGAAATGTACGCCGGAGCAGCTGCGCGAGCTCGACCAGGACGCGGTATGGGGCGTGCGGGAATCGGCGTTTGGTGCGGAGGCGCTGGTGGAGCGGAAGAAGGTTCCGACGGGGCTGCTGATTGAGCAGGCGACGCTGGACGATATCATTGTATTCCTTTCAAAGGGGGAGAAATAACATGTTTGCACTGCTGAAAAAAGATCTTTATACACTGAAAAGAACTTACCTGCTTTATGTCGGAATGCTGCTGTTTTATCTGTTTTTCGATATGGTGAGCGGCAACGAAGGGAACTTCTTCCTGGCATTTTTCGCGGTTTTCACGATGATGCTTCCGGCAACGTCCATGACGCTCGACGAGCAGGCGGGTTGGGACGGCTACGGTATGTGCCTGCCCATCCGGCGGAGGACGGTGGTGCTGTCAAAATATGCTTTCCATACAATCGCGATGTTCGCCGGCTACGGAATCATTGTGTTAGCGGCAACAATATACCATTTCGTGCAATCAGGGGAATTTGGGCTGGAAATCCTTATGATGCCGGTCATATTCGGGTGCGGCGGGCTGCTGGTCTCCGACCTCCTGCTGCCGCTGATGTTCAAGCTGGGTGCGGAAAAAGGACGATATGTGCTGGTCGGCGTGGTATGGGGGCTTGCGCTGGTGCCGGTGATGCTCGTGAAGCTTATCGGGGTTGACCTGTATGCCTTTGCGGAAGGGGCGGCTGCGGGGCTGGACACCGGCATGCTCCTGGTGCTGATTGTGGCAGCGACAGTGTTTCTGACAGTGGCGTCGGCGGCGGTTTCGATCGCAATCTATAACCGGAAGGAACTGAAATAAATGCGCGTACCGGCTGGATAGGAAGTGCGGATGCCGCTGCGCGATAAGTGATAGTGCTCCATCCAGCCCAAGAACGAGTTCGATTTCTGGCCGGATGAAGCAATAGGTTCAGGGTGTATTTTTCTTCAGGCTTTTTACCGGGCTGCGCCGTCCGGCAGCATTGGATGACGGCGGTGGTGTGCGGTGGTATTCCGCGATGTCTGATAGATCACATTCGAGGATTTCGCACAGCTGGTTTAGCGTGTAGGTGCTGACATTGCCGTTTTTACGCAGCCGATCCAGCTGCCCGGTGCTGATTTGATATTCCTTAATCAGCTTGTATTGTGAAATGCCGCGATTGCGCAGCGTTGCCCATAGCTTGTCATATACAATCATCTGTGATAGCCTCTTTTCGGTTTGTGCAGATCGGGTTTTCGTAGAGACGGTGACTCCCTCGTCCCGCCCGCAGGCGGAATGAAGTTTTTACTCAATTTTTTTTCAAAAAAATTGCGGGAGTCCAGAGGGCGGAGCCCTTTGGCGCTGCCCGCGCAGGGCTGGGAGCCCTTTGGCGCCCGCTGCGAAAGCGACCCAGCCTGCACGGGGCGTTTTTTTCAGGGTAATGCATTGCCGATATATTGACAATTGCCCATATTCGGGCTATAATATGCATGTAAATAATCTTTTTTGTGGTTGACAGATAATCAATTGAATGATAGTATAATTGTATTAACCGATTGATACTTTGCAAAGCAACGAAAGGAGACACTTTTTATGGAAAAGTCAAAACGGATGCTTGCCGGAATGCTGGCCGCAGGGCTGATGCTCGGCAGCGTGCCCGGTGCGGGTGCAGTAGGAGCAACCCGCGGTGAGGTCGCACAGATGGTGCTGCAAGCTGCGGACGACTATAACCCTGGGGTGAGCCTGAAAGACATTTTGCAGGGCGATGAAAAGGGCGATCTGCGTGAGGGCGAACCCGCAACCCGCGCTGAGGCGCTGGTCATGCTCCAGCGCGCGTTTGGGGATTTGCCCGCGCCGGTGGGCGATAATGCGCGCAATGCAATCCCGGCAGGCGACTTCACCGATATCCCGTTTTGGGCGAAAGACGCGCTTGCCGACGTGTTTGAGGCGGGCATCGTTGCGGGTACCAGCGAGACCACCTTTGACGCGGGCTCGCCGGTGACGGCCGAGCAGATGCAGCGGTTTATCGGCCGCGTTTACGCGCTGGAGGGCAGCAATCCGAAGGACGATTTTTATGCTGCGGTCAATAAAGAAGCGCTTGACAGCAGTGTGATTCCCGAAGGGCAGATGAACAGCGGTACCCTCTACGACATGATGAACGATGATTCGAGGGTCAGCGGGATTATCGAAGAAGCTGCGAAAGAGAAACACCAAAAAGGTTCGCCTGAACAGAAAATCGGCGATTTTTACAACAATATCCTCGATTGGGACGCGCGCAACGCGGCGGGGATTACCCCAGTCAAGCCCTATCTGGAAGCCATCGACGGTGCGCAGACGCTTGACGAGGTGCTGGCCGTCGCCGACCGCATGAAGCGGGAGCTCTATCAGGCGGGGCTGCGCACCTTCGGGCTCACCATCGACGCGAAGGACAGCAACCGCTACATCGTGACGTTCAGCAGCATTGCGCCGTCCCTGTCGAAAGACATTTACGAGAAGGACGGCGGCAAAGAGAAGGACGCGTTCCTGAAATACCTGAAGGCCCTGCTTGTGCTGGGCGGCTATGCCGAAGAGGACGCCGAGCGGCAGGCGAAGCTTTACTGGGAAGCCGACCGGGTGCTGGCGGCGGCGAAGCTGGAACAGCAGGACTACGGCAATGTAGAAAAGATATATAACATTTTTACGTTTTCTGAGCTCAAGGAGATGTTTCCTAAGGCCGGGCTCGACAGCGCATATGCCATCTCCGGGCTGGCGGAAAGCAGCCAAATCCTTGTCTCCGACGTGGGGCTGCTCAAAGCGGCAGCGCCGTATTTCTCCGAGGAGCACGTCGACTACCTGAAAACCCGGCTGCGGATCGAGCTGCTCGCGGGATTTGGCGGTACGCTGAACCGGGAATTCCAGGACGCGGCTGAGACCTATCAGCAGGAGCTGCTCGGCACGTCGGGCAGCGTTACCGACGAATACCGCGCGTCGCAGATTGTGCAGCAGCAGTTCGGCGCCGAAATTGGCCGGGTTTACGCCGAAAAGTATTTCTCCCCCGAAGCGAAGGCCGACGTAGAGGAAATGGTTCACGAGTTCCTTGAAATTTATGAGCAGCGCATCCGCGGCCTCGACTGGATGAGCGAAGCGACGAAGAAGAAGGCGGTCGAAAAGCTGCACAGCATGAGTATTAAGGTCGGTTATCCGGATGATGATGATTGGGACGACTCGATGGACGCGGTCGACATCAAAAGCGTGGCGGAGGGCGGCAGCTATTTCGCGAATATGGTTGAAATCGCCCGCGTGACCCGAGAATACCTGATCGATATGCAGGGCAAGCCGGTTGACAAATCGATATGGGCGATGAATGTATACACGGTCAATGCCTGCTATATTGCGCAGTTCAACGAGATCGTGTTCCCTGCGGGCATCCTGCGCGCACCGATGTACGATGTGAACAACACCCGCGAGCAGAACCTCGGCGGGATCGGCTATATCATCGCGCATGAGATCACGCACGCGTTTGACAACAACGGCGCGAAATTTGGCAAAGACGGCAACGCCGAGGACTGGTGGACGGCGGAGGACTATGCGGCGTTCCAAAAGCTGTGCAGCCGCGTAGTTGCGCACTATGACGGGGCCGAGGGCTCGAACGGGGTTGCCTGCAAGGGCGAGCTGACGCTGTCGGAAAATATTGCCGACCTGGGCGCGGCGGCCTGTGTCACGGAAGCGGCAAAGCGCATGGAAAATCCGGACTTCAAGCAGCTGTTTGAAACGATGGCGCGCTCCTGGGAGAGCACGGCGACACGGAGCACGCGGCAGTATGTGGCGCAGGTTGACGTACACGCGCCGGATAAGCTGCGGGTCAACCGGGTGCTTGTGAATTTGCCGGAATTCTATGAGGCGTTTGACATCGGCCCGGGCGACGGGATGTATGTTGCGCCGGAGGATCGGGTACTGATCTGGTAATGGGAAAAAGGAAACAGCGGCTGATGTAATCATCAGCCGCTGTTTTATGGTGTTTTGGATGTTAGCGCAGGGCTTCCCAGGCTTCGGCTTTGAAGCCGGGGCAGACGCTTTCCTCGCCGACCAGCAGCGGGCGTTTGACCAGCATCCCATCCGATGCGAGGAGCGCAAACTGTTCGTCCTCGCTCATGTTGGGGAGGCGGTCTTTGAGGTTCAGGGCGCGGTACTGGATGCCGCTCGTGTTGAAGAAGCGTTTGAGCGGGAGGCCGCTCATGGCGTGCCAGCGGCGGAGCTCTTCTTCGGAGGGGTTGTTTTCTTTAATATCGCGGAAGCTGGCTTCGATGCCGTGCTCTGCAAGCCATGCTTGCGCTTTTTTGCAGGTTGAGCATTTGGGGTAGCCGACGATCATCATACGTTTCACTCCTTTATTAAGATATATGCTTATCGGTTTGACTCAGCCGGTCACAAAATATAGAAAAATATGAAATCAGGGTTGACAAGCCCCAT
>QXXE01000080.1 GCA_009911355.1 Clostridiaceae bacterium
TGCCTCCTTAATTCTCTTTGATTATACATTAAATCCTTGCGTATGAGGTGTCAACTAAAATGGTACAACATCAGACCGCCCCCGTTTCCAGGAATTGATGGCCGACATCAAGCGGGGCTTGATCCGCCGTGTGGTGGTCTACAAGCTGGACCGTATCAGCCGTTCCATTCTGGACTTCGCAACCATGATGGAGCTGTTCCAGCAGTACAATGTGGAGTTTGTTTCCTCTACGGAAAAGTTTGACACCTCCACCCCAATGGGCCGGGCCATGCTGAATATCTGTATCGTGTTCGCCCAGTTAGAGCGCGAGACGATCCAGAAGCGCGTGACCGACGCCTACTACTCCCGGTGTCAGCGGGGGTTCCACATGAGCGGCGCGGCCCCCTACGGTTTCAAGCTGGAGCCAACCACCCTCCAAGGCATCCGCACGAAAATGATGATCCCGGACCCCACCACGGCGAATATTGCCCGGTTGATGTTTGAGATGTACGCCGAGCCGTCCACGTCGTTCGGGGATATTGCCCGGTACTTTGCTGAAAACAATATCCTGATTTACGGCAAGGAATTGAAACGGGGCTTTATCTCTCAACTGCTCCGCAATCCGATCTATGCCCAGGCAGACCTGGAGCTGTACGAATTTTTCAAGGGTCAGGGAGCGGTGGTAGTTAACGACGCAACGGACTTCGCCGGGACAAACGGCTGCTATCTCTACCAGGGCCGGGACGTGCAGGAGCGAAAAAACAAGGACCTGCGCGGACAGATCCTTGTGCTGGCCCCCAGCGAGGGCATTGTCCCCGCCGATACCTGGCTGCGGTGCAGGAAGAAGCTGCTGGCAAATATCACGTTCCAGGGAGGGCGTAAGGCCCGGAATACCTGGCTGGCCGGAAAAATCAAATGTGGGCGCTGTGGGTATGCCCTTATGAGCGTGGGCAACCCGGCAGGGACGCAGTATCTTCGGTGCTCCAAGCGGGCGGACAACAAAAGCTGTGAGGGCTGCGGGACGCTTCGGACGGCGGAGTTTGAGCAATTTGTCTATGGGGAGATGGTGAAGAAGCTCTCCGAATTTCAAACCCTGACCGCAAAAGCAACGACCGTCAATCCCAAGCTGACCGCCTTGAATGTGGAGCTGGCCCAGGTGGAGGACGAGATTGAAAAGCTGCTGAACACCCTGACCGGAGCCAATGCGGTCCTGCTGTCCTATGCCAATGGGAAAATCGAGGAACTGGACGCAAACCGCCAACGGCTGATAAAGGAAATCGCGGCACTGAACGCGGAAACAATCTCTCCACAGAAAATCGAGTTTCTGTCTGCCCATCTGGAGAACTGGAACACGATTGACTTTGACGACCGACGGCAGGTAACAGACATTATTCTCTCCCAGGTCCAAGCCACCAGCGACCGCGTTTCGTTTGAGTGGAAGATCTGAAAACTTTTGCTCTCTGCGCTTTATACTATGGCCTGTGTGCCCTTGTTAAGCGTTGCTATCCTTGTAAAAAAAGTGTCAACCAATATTGACAATATCATTTTGCACCATATTGAAGATGCTGCCGTTCCATGCCTGGGGGGTCATGCCCACCTGGGTGGAGATTTCCCCCACCTTGTCATTTACACCGTCGAACATCCCGGACAGATTGCTCATAATGCCGCTGACTAAAATCTCTTTGAGCCATTCCGTGATGGCGTCCCATAGAAAATCCATAGAGGTTTCCCCCTCCTTTCAGCGCCCCTCCCGCCTTGGGTGGGAGGGGCAGAGATAAACCGGGCCGATCAGCCGAACAGCCCGGACAGCAGGGGGACCAGCACCATGCCGATCAGGGCAACGCCTCCGCCCGCCATGAGCTGCTTCATGCCCTGTGACTTTGCTCATGTGAGATAAAGAAGTAAAAGAAATGTAAAAAATTTTGCCGTTCCCTGTCCGGCTGACTGCCGGACGGGTCGGGCTTTAGTCGGGCAATTCTACCTTGCCGACAAAAGAGTAATAGATTTCGATTTCCTGTCTGCGGAGCTTCCCCCGGCGTTTCCCGTCAAGGGCTTCCGATTCGTGGATTACGATTTTCTCCACAAACTCCCGTAACAGGGTAGGGGTAAGTTCCTCAAAGCTGGTGTACTTGCGTACCACTTTCATAAACTTTTCAGCGTTTGCCGTGGCTTCCAGCGTTTTAGAAAGTTCGCTCTGCAAAGCGGCGGCTTTCTCTTTCAGTTCCTTTTGCTCGGCTTCGTAGTCTGCCGAAAGCTCCGTGAAACGCTCGTCCGATATGCGCCCGGTCACGCTGTCCTCATACAGCCGCTTGAAGATAGCGGAGAGTTCCGCAATCCGTTTTTCTGCCGCTTCCAGTTCTTTCTTCTTGGTGGCGTTGCGGCGTTTGCCCCCGTCCTCGGTCTGCTCGGTCAACAGCTTCATAAACCGGGCTTCGTGCTTGGCGGCGTAGCTGGTGACTTTCCGTAGGTTCTCGGTCACTCCGGCGGTCAACAGGTCGGTGCGGATAAAATGCGCCGTACAGTCTGCCGTGCGCTTCTTGTAGCTGCCGCATATGTAGCAGTCCTGCCGCCGTTTGTCCGTCTGGTATCTCTGCTGGTACATGACGCTGCCGCAATCCGCACAAAACAGTATGCCGGAGAACAAGCCCACTTCATCATAGCGGTTAGGGCGTTTGCGCTGCTTGCGCAGCTCCTGCACACGCTCCCATGTTTCCCGGTCAATGATTGCTTCGTGGTGGTTCTCAAAGATTGCCTGTTTTTCCACGGGGTTCTCTTTGCTCTGCTTCACCTTATAGGACACTTTCTCGGTCTTGAAGTTCACAAGGCAGCCCGTGTATTCCCGGTTTTCAAGGATATGCGCCACGGTGTTTGTCGCCTACCTGCACTCATAGCCGGGGTGGTAACGGCGGGTGCTTCCCGTCCGGCGGTATTCCAGCGTTCCCGGCGTGGGGATTTGCTGCTCGGCAAGCATACGGGCTATCTTGGTCGGTCCGTTCCCGGCAAGGCAAAGGCTGTATATCTGCTTTACCACGGGGGCGGCTTCCCCGTCAATGATGAAATTTTCGTCCTCGTCCATGAGGTAGCCATATACGGGCTTGCTTGTGACGGGCTTCCCGCTCATGCCTTTTGACCTCTTGACTGCCTTGATTTTCTTGCTCGTATCCCTCACCAGCCATTCGTTAAAAATGTTCCTTCTGTAGAGGAAAAAGATGCAGGCCCGTAACCGTTGCGTTGCAACGAGTTTGGACATATACCGCCCAGTCTGCGGAAATTATGGTTACAACGGGAAAGCGTCCGGCAAGGTGGGAACCTATTGTGTCAGTTCCCGCCCTGCCGGACGCTTTTCACAGCTTCAGCTTGACGATCTGTTCGTAGAGCATCACAAATTTCTTTTCTATGACCATGTTTTCATGGTAGTGTCCGAAAAACCAGTATTTGAATTGGCACCGTTGGCGTACCTCATCGAAGAACTCTGTCAGGACGTCCCTCTGATAAAGCCCGCCGCCGAATATGTCCTGCACACCGGAGGGGCAGCAGTGGGTGATGATGTAGTCCATCTCCCAGCCTGCTCTGTCCAGGTTGGCTCTGGCGGTCTGGTACTCATCCTCGCTGGGCAGTTCCTCCTTCCACCAGGACAGGTGGTTCACCCGGTACATCGCACCCCTGGCGTCCAGTTCCCTGCATTTTTTCTTGAACAGAGGATCGTCCGGCTCCAGGATGCCGTCCTGGATGTCGTGGCTGCTGGCCCCGCCCATGGTGAAGAACCGTTTCCCGCACAGGCTGAATATCTGTCCTCGTTCCAGCAGGATCACTAAAGGACGGATTCGCCTGATGTTTCCACCCCTCCACTCCTCCAGGGGGTACTTCCGCAGGACATCGTAATTTTCATGATTTCCGGTCACAAAGGCTGTGGTGAAGGAGCGTCCCTCCAGCCAGTCCAGACTCTCATCGTCGCGTTCATCGCCGTGCCACACGCAGCCGAAGTCTCCACACACCAGAACGATGTCCTCTTTTGTGAGGCCCTCCTGCTCATAGAAGACCTTCGGCTGGAAACGCCGGAGATCTCCGTGGAGGTCTCCCGTGATATAAATTCCCATCATGAGCCTCCCTGTCAGTTTAGGCTTTTATCAACCTCAACCCCCGGATACCGGAATTTGATACGGATCGTCTCAGCATCCAGGACCGTGATCTGTTCCACGAATTTACGGGTAAGGGCATCATCGTACTTGGAAAATTTTGTTTCCCGCTGCTCTATGAATTCCCTCAGGCTGTTCATCCGGGATGCTTGACCGGCCCTCTGCTCCTCAGCCTGCCGGAGTGTTCCAAGCTGGTGCAGGATGCCCTCCTTCTCCTCCGTTACTGCCTTGAGCTGGGCGTTCAATTCTTCGTTTTCCATATCCTCCGGCAGTGCCAGCGCCTGTTCCATCAGCACCGCCTGTTCCGCTTTCAGTGTCTCCAATCGCTGGCGCAGGGCCAGAGGATCAACGCCACCGCTCTCCTGTCCCCGCTGGACGAGGCGGACGATATCCAGGAACTCGTCCGCAATCTCCTGCCCGGTCTGGTCGAGGCCGTTGATGGCCTCCAGGATGGCCCGGTGCAGCTTATCTTCATCCAGAGTGGGAGATGTATGGCAGTATGTTGTGCCGAACTCCAGCCGGGAGACACAACGCCAGACAATACGTTTTTTGCCGTTCCGCGCCCAGGTGCATCGCTTGTATGGCGTACCGCACTCCCCGCACACCAGCAGTTCGGACAGGGCATATTTGGCGGAGTATTTTCCCTGCTCGGTCTTGCCCGTTTTCTGCATTACCTTTCGCTTGCTGCTCCGGCGGGCCATCTCCTCCCGCACCTGATAGAAGATCTCTTTCGGGATGATGGGCGGGTGGTTGTTCTCCACATACACCATGGGGCGCTCCCCCTGGTTTTTCTTCACCGTCTTGCTGATGCAGTCGGTGGTATAGGTCTTTTGCAGAAGGGCATCGCCAATGTATTTTTCATTGACCAGGATGTTGTGAATCACCTGATATGTCCAGCCCTGAACCCCACAGGAGGTGGGGATCTCGTCCGCCTCCAGCTCCGCCTTGATCTGGCCCAGGCTGCACCCGTCCAGGTAGCGGCGGAAGATACGCTTTACCGTTTCCGCCTCCTCCGGGATGATCTCCGGCTGACCGTCAAGGCCCCGTTGGTAGCCCAGCAGCTTCTGGTACTGAAATGGCACCTTTTCCGCCTCCCGAATCTTTTGGATGCCCCAGGACGTTGCTTTGCTGATGGACTCGCTCTCCGCCTGGGCAAAGCCGCTGAACAGGGTGAGCAGGAACTCACTGGACTCGGTCAACGTATTGATATTTTCTTTTTCAAAGATCACACCGATGCCGCTGGCCCGGAGCATCCGCACTACCTCCAGGGAGTCCACCGTGTTCCGGGCGAAACGGGAGAGGGATTTGGTGAGGATCAAGTCAATGCGGCCCCGTTTGCAGGCGGCAATCATCTTTTTGAACTCCACCCGCTTCTTCATGCTCGTTCCAGTGATGCCTCTGTCGGCGTAGATGCCAGCCATCTCCCAATCAGGATTTTCACTAATCTTCTGAGTGTAATAGGCTTTCTGGGCGGTGTAGCTGGTGAGCTGCTCCTCGCTGTCGGTGGATACCCGGCAGTAGGCGGCTACTCGCTGCCTGCCGCCGGTGGCCCGTCCAGGGGCCGATGCCGGTTTTGTGGCGGGAATAATGCGTATCCGCCGCTCCCGCTGTACGGTCTGTTCCATAGAGTCTCCTTTCCCTGTCCGTTTCTGCCTGATATTGAAATGTTACAACCTCCGCCACACCGGATATATGAGGTTCCGGGTAATGGTTTCACTCTCTTTCCGGGCAAATTCGCAGCACATGGAGAGAACCGCCTCGCCGGATTTTTCGAGGGTGCTGATGCCCTCTTTTTCGAAGATCACACCCACACCGCAGGCTTTCAACATTCGTACCGCCTCCAAACAGTCTACCGTGTTCCTGGCAAAGCGGGATACCGACCTAACGATAATGATGTCGATGCCGCCCTGTTTGCAGTCGGTGAGCATTTGATCGAACTCTGTCCGCTGTTGACCAGCGCCGATGATGCCCTGGTCGGCATAGAAACCAGCCATCTCCCAATCCGGGTTTTCACTGATTTTCTGTGTGTAGCGCTTTTTCTGCGCCTCGCAGCTGATGGACGGTTCCTCGCTGTCAGCACTAAAACAGCAGTAGACGGCCACCCTCTGCTTTTGTACGATTTGTTCCATAATGACTCCTTTCCCAATCCGTTTTGAACAGTTACTTGAAGGTCACTGTCACAGCGTTATCCGCCGTGATGGTGATATATTTTATCGCCTGATCATAGGCTTTTTCTTTTATCAGACGCTGGGTATCCGGTGAAGCTGCTGGTGTTTCAAAGCAGGCGTACCGGGCGGAGATGCCCTGCAGGATCAGGGCTGCCACATCTTCAGGGTGTTCTGGCTTCTCCAGTCCCCGGTTGATGGCGTTGGTCAGGCGGACAACGTCCTCGGAGGGAGTGTAGCTGCCCTCTGCCAATGGCGGCGTATACTCCGTTGCCTGCCGCTCCACCTCCGCCAGCAGGTCAGCATCAGGGACGATAACCTCCTCTCCGCACTGAGCGCATCGAAGGTACAGTGCGTCCGGCCTGTGTACGCTGCTGAACCACCGTTTCAAGCATCCGCCGCAGGGACAGCGCAATTTCTCACGCAGGGCGGACACCGGGCGGTCCCGGCGGGTGTGGTCTCCCCATTTCTTTTGGAGTTTGGATTGGACGGACTGAAAAATCTCCGCATCTATCAGGACGGGGTAGCCGTCAACACCTATGTAGCGCTGGTTTCTGAGGATAAAACCGATCCTGAACTTGGTCCACACAGGCCGTTCCGGGCTGTAGAGGATTCCATCGGCGTTCAGTGTGTCCGATATCTCCCGCTGGAGTTTCCCTTCGAGGTAGAGTCCGAACACCCGTCTGACTACCGCCGCCTCCTGGGGTTGAAGCGTCAGCTTCCCATCTTCGATCTGATAGCCATACAGCACTTTCCGATTCATCTCTTGCCCTCCCTGATCCGTTCTCCCACTTCGATGCCGCCATATAGCCGGAACCGTAATTCGGCGGGGCTGACTACGATCTGCTCTACCAGCTCCGCGAACAAGGCTTCATCGAACATTTCCAACTGTTCCGGGCCTTGGCGGATGACATCCACCGTCTGCCGCAGGGCCTCCGCTGTCTCGCCAATGTTATCATTTTTCAGCAGTCTCCGGCGCTTGGCCCGAAGCTGGGTCAGTTGGGCGTTATTGACTGCCGTCTGGGCGGAGCGGGCGTCCGCATCCAGTAGGCCATTGGCCCGCAGTTTACTGATTCTATAGCCGCGCTCGGTGGCCTGGGCGATGGCCCGGTTGACCTCCAGCATGGCGGGGTTGTCCCGCTGCACGGCGGTCTCCAGGGCCTCTATCTGGTTCAGGGCAGGCCGTAGGATGATGCCCTGATGAAGACGCAGCTTGTTGTACATCCGAAGGAAGGCGGCGTAGATGGCATCCTCCGGGATGTGGCCTGTCCTACAGTTGGAGGCTTTCCTCTGATGGCGGCCACAACTCCAGGTGACGGAACCCTTCCGAGTCACATGACGGTAAAGTGTAAAACCGCAGATCCCGCAGCACATTTTCCGGGATAGCGGGTAAATGCCATCCGGGCCGTTGATTTTCTTCTTTTTCATCTGCCGCAGGGCCTGCGCCTTGTCATATACCTCCTGGCTGACGATGGCAGGATGGGTCCCCTCCACATAGAATTGGTCCACCTCGCCCTGGTTGATCTTCTGGACGAAGGGGAAGCCGGTTTTGTAGGTTTTTTGGCAGAGGGTATCTCCCACATATTTTTCATTTGATAGCCAGTAGTAAATTTCTCTGGCGATCCAATGGACATTGCCTTTTCGGTCCCGGACACCCCGGCGGATCAGTTCATTTGCGATATCTCTGGCGCTCTGTCCGCCGAGATAGGCGTCAAATACCCAGCGGATAATCTCTGCCTCCTCCGGTACGATCTCCAGGTCTCTCCGGTTTACCAACCGATAACCGTAGGGCGGTTTCGTAGTGATGAACTCGCCCCGCTCCATCCTCCGGCGATAGCTCTGATGGATATTTTGGGAGATGGACATGGACTCCTGCTGGGCCAGAGAACCGGAAACGCTCACCATCAATTCTGTGGTGAGCGTTCCGGTGTCAATATTCTCTTTTTCAAACTGGACGGTCACGCCCAGCCGCATCAGCTCCCGCAGGGCAGTGAGACAATCCTTAGTGTTTCGAGAGAAGCGGGAGATGGACTTGACCAGTACCCGGTCGATCCTGCCCTTCCGGCAGTCGGAGAGCATACGGTTGAAGTCCTCACGCTTGTCCGTTTTTGTGCCGCTCACCGCCTCATCAGCGTAAATGTCCACTAACTCCCAGCCCTCATGCTGGCTGATCAGTTCAGTGTAGCTGCGGATCTGGGAGGCGTAGGACGATGCCTGCTCCTCCATGTCTGTACTGACACGGCAGTATGCCGCCACCCGCAGAATATCGGGCCTGCTCTCGCTGGGCGGAATAATGGTTACGTTTTTGCTCATCTGGCGTGGCCTCCTTTTCCTCTGGGTACCGACAACACTACCACACCTTGGCGGGAATATCTATCACTATTCCCAAACAGTCGCAGGGCGGTACCGCTCCAGCGCCAGCCGCTTGGCAGCCCACAACTCCTCGGCAGACAGCAGACCAACTTCCGCTGCCTGCTCCAACAGCCGCGTCACCAAAATGTACCGCATCTCGTTCTTCACATCGATCATGCGGACGCCTCCCGGAAATAGTCCGGCCCTTTCACTGTTTGGATAAACTGCGCCACATCCTCCAGGCTGCCGGTGACAGGCATTTCCGGCAGAGCGGCCAGCACATCCTTGCTGTAGCGCTTGCCCTTGGTGGCCCGCTCATCCAGGATGGCCACCACGCAGGTATCTGTCTCGGTGCGGATGGCCCTGCCAAAGCCTTGCTTCAGCTTGATCTGCATCTCCGGCACCACCACTGCCCGAAGAAATAACCGGAGGGTGGGATAGTTCTCCCGCTCTTTCTCCTTCAAAGCGTCTGGCACGGCAAAGGGCAGGCGGGGGATGATCAGCAGTGACACGCAGTCGCCGGGGAAGTCGAAGCCCTCCCAGGCGGCCCCCGCCGCCAGCAGCACACTGCCTGGACTGGCCTTGAACTGCTCCGTGGTATGGATGGCGCTGCGGCCCATGGTGAACAGCGGATAGCGCAGGCCGTGGCCCGGCAGACGTTCTTTCACCGTCGACATGGCGGCATAAGACGTGAACAGCGCCAGGGCGTGGCCCTGGGCCGCGTCCAGCAGGGCGGAGATCTCCTTTGCCAGCTCGTCATAATAGGCTGCGGACTTTTGCCTGGGTGGAACCTGCGGTAAGTACAGCAGACAATTCTGCTGGTAGTCGAAGAGCGAAGGGGCCACGGACTCCGTGACACGGCTGTCGGTCAGCAGGCCCGTTTCTTCTTTGAAGCGCCGGAAGTCCTCGCCTACGGCCAGGGTGGCGGAGGTGAGGATGGCGGGCCGCTCCTGCCGCCAGAGCGTCTGGCGGAGCTGGGCGGTCAGATCGGAAATGGTGGCGCACAGCATGGTGCCGCCGTGAGCATCTTCCTCCGTGTAGAAAACCATATCCGGGTGGCCTTGGTGGAATAGGGACACCGTAGAGGACACGCTGTTCAGCCGCCTGCGGGTGGCAGGCGTGAGCAGGCCGTGGAGCTGCCGGTCGATCACTGTCAGGCTCCGCTCCGGCGCAGCCAGCGATTTTTGGTAGTGGTCGAAGGGCTTACCCTCTGGTGGGCGGTCCAGCTTCCGCAGCAGGGACTTGGCGCTGTCGGTCAGCACCTCCGCCGCCAGCAGGAAGCGTTCTCCCCGCAGGCTGTGGGTCAGGGCACGGACATCCTCCGCCGCCAGGGTCACACCGAACATCTGACGGGCTGTCTCCGGCAGCTTGTGGGCCTCGTCCACGATGAGGGCGCAGGCGTCCGGCAGGATGGGTCTGCGCCCGCTGCCTCGATGGATGGCGTCCGCCAGCAGCAGGTTGTGGTTGCAGACCTGGAAAAGAAATTGGCCTGTGTCACAGGATTCCAAAAAGGCAAGGTATCGGCAGCCCTCCCGCCTGCAGTCGCAGACGGGAGGGACGCAGACCCGCGCCCGGTCATAGCCGCTCAGGTGGGCGGCTTCATCGGTGTCGAGCTGGCCCCGCAGGGTGAGCAGAGCCGCGCCGGATCTCCAGTTCTTCTTACTCAGATCCAGTTGGTCCAGCCGGTTTTTCAGCCGTTCATCGCAGACATAGTGGGACTTCCCCTTGCGGATCACCGCCTGGATGGGCTGGCCAGCCAGACTGTCCTCCATCAGCACAGAGGACAAGAGCGGCAGGTATTCATCCCGCACCGCGTTCTGCAGAGCGATACTGGAGGTGGAAATGAGGATGGGGCGCACCTCCAGCCCGCTGGCAGCCCGGAAACGGTTGAACACCGTCCCAGCCACCAGATAGGCGTAAGTCTTGCCGATCCCCGTCCCGGCGTCACACAGGGCGATGCCGCCGTCCAGCATGGCGTCCAGCATCTGATGGCTCAACGCCACCTGGGCCGGGCGCTCCGCCATGTTCCGTGCGGGGAGTAATACTTTGAAAACCCTATCAATCTCGTTGTGGGCGTTTTGCCTGTTATTGTTGATATTCATCTGTAAAATCCCCTTGCTTGGTTCATTTTCTCATTGGTACTCATCGTATTTGCAGCTCGCCCCCCCGATGAGGTATAGGGAACAGCACGGATAAGGCTCGGCAGACCTTCACGGACACATTCCAAGGGTCTCTACTGCTTTCAACCCAGGGGATGATGGGCGGCGATGCCAAGGCCGTCCCGCGCAGGCTTAATCGCGGCCCGGAAGGGACTGTTGCCCCCTCCGGGTCATGGCGCGCACTGTGCGTCTATCCGTGTGGTGATCCGTACTGCTGATATGAAATTTTCAAGGTGCAGGAGGCTTGGTTGCCTTGGTTTTATTGTATATGGCGAAGGTTTTGCTTGTTAGAGACTAATGGGCATATTTATGACCATTGGGCATACGCGCTCAGATGGATTCCCTAAACCTTATCAGTCGGTCAATCAACTCACCGATGTCCGATTTCAGCTGTGCCGTATCCGCCGCTTTGGGCAAGGCATCGCAGTATCTGCCCAGGATCAAATAATCCAGCGACACGTCAAACAGGTTGGCAAGTTGTATGAACAGATCCACGGAACATCCTTTTTTGCCCGTTTCAATGCGGCCATGATGAATCTTTTCGGATATTAACAAAGTCTTGATAAATACCCGGTTTGGAAACCAATTCAGCATGGGTTCCTTTCTGGTTGATCTTTCCGTCAGAGATTACTAAAATCTGATCGGCAGACTGTATCGTGTTCAGCCGGTGGGCGATTACCAGCAGAGTTTTTCCCTTTACCAACTCGGAAATAGCCTCTTGAATATAGCTCTCATTGTCAGTATCAACACTGGCTGTCGCTTCATCAAGAATTACAATGGGTGCATCTTTAAGAATGCAACGCGCTATGGAAATTCGCTGCTTTTCTCCGCCAGACAACGTAGCGCCGCCCTCACCTACAACCGTCTGAAAGCCATCCGGGAGTGCCATAATAAAGTCATAGCATCGGGCCTTCTTAGCAGCGTCATACACTTCTTCCTTGGTTGCGTTGGGTTTTCCCATACTGATATTGTTGTAAATCGTATCTTGGAACAGATATACGCGCTGGAACACCATACTGATTTGTTCCATCAACTCGGCTAAAGGTACGTTCCGTATGTCTGTACCCCGAATTGTAACCTTGCCAGATTTCACATCCCACAGTCGCGCTAACAGGTTAGCAATGGTAGATTTCCCGCCGCCAGACGGTCCAACAAGGGCTGTCATGGTGTTTTTCTTCATATCAAAGCAGATGTCATGCAATACTTCTTTGTTCTGATATGCAAAAGAAACATGGTCGAAAGAAATTTCAGGCTGCTTGCCGCCGCTGACCGCAATATGCTGTTTGCCGTTATCCGGCAATTCCGTTTCATCTAAAACCGCTTCGATGCGATCAAGCGCGGCGTTCATTACGGTCAGCCGGGTTGCCTCTCCATAGAGAGCCTTTAGCGGGCCAAACAGGTCAAATACAAACAGCAGCACGCCCAGCAGATACGGCAGAGGCAGCACACCATCGCGCTCCAATGTGACGGACAACGCTAAAATAATCACGATACCAACACCGTAAAGGATGTTGAGGCCACTTGTCCAGGGTGTCATTTTGCGCTCAAATCCAATGGAGGTGTCTCGTGAACGCTTAAAGTTTCCAGTCAGTTCCTCGGACTTTTCTCCAATCAGATTGTAGCTTTTGATGACACTGATGCCCTCGGCAAAGGATAGCACAGCGTCCGTCAATTTCTCGCCTTGCTCCTGTCGCCCCTCGGCCTCCTTTAACGATAGCGTATTCATGCGGCTGGCAGCTAAGGACGCAATAACTGTAATGAGCGCCGCCACTGCGCCCAGCCGCCAATCCAGGTAGAACATGAACACAAGCAGTACCAGAGTAGAGAGAATGTAGCTATCATATTGGCGAGGGTACTCATAGAAACTTCCTCAATAAACGCCATATCGGAGCTTAACACCGAGCTGATCTTTCCAATATTTCCAGAAGTAAAATAGCCCATCGGCAATTTCCGCAAATGCCCGCCCAATTCCATACGCTTATCTGCGAAAATCATAAAGCCTGCCGCACTCTGCAAGCGGTCGCTGAGAAAGTGGACTGCGATCTGAACAAGTACAACAGCCACCAGTCCCAGCCCGACATACAGGAAATCCTTCCCGCTCAATGTTCCCTGATAAAAACCTGCCAGAACATAGAAGGCCAGGAAAACCGGCATTTTCGACAAAATGGATTCCAGAAAGGCGCATACAAAAGCACCTTGGATGCGGCCTTTATAGCGTCCAGAAAGTTTGAGGATTCTCGAAAACAGAGCAAACATTTACTTTCCCTCCTTTGCAGTATGTACCTTCCATTCGGCGCTGTCTTGGGCCGCTTTCCACAACTTTTTATATTCCTCGCAGGATTCCAGCAGCTTGTCGTGCGTCCCGGTTGCAACGAGGGAGCCGTGCGCCATAACACAAATCTGATCTGCGTTCATAATCGCAGGCAATTTGTGGGCAATGACGATCAGTGTTTTGCCCTTTACCAGCTCTGCGATTGCGGCCTCCATCTTTTCTTCGTTCTCCGGGTCGGCATAGGCGGTGGCTTCATCCAGCACCACGATGGGAGCGTCCTTCAAGATAGCCCTTGCCAAAGCAATCCGCTGACGCTGACCGCCAGATAACATTTTTCCTGCATCGCCCGCCATCGAATGAATCCCCTGGGGCAGCTTTTCCAGAAATTCCATACACTGTGCTTTCCTTGCGGCCTCGATCACTTCATCGTCCGTGGCGTTCAAACGGCCCACGCGAATGTTCTCCAACAGAGATGTATTAAAAAGATACTGGTCTTGTGCCACATAGGAAATTTGGTTGTTCAGCGCAGTTAAACTCATATCACGCAGTTTTTGTCCGCCGATGGAGATACTGCCCTGCTGCGGGTCATAGTAGTGTATCAGAAGCTTTGCCAATGTGCTTTTACCAGAGCCGGATTCACCGACCAGCGCCGTTTTTTGCCCTGCTCTTGCAGTAAAGCTGACATTTGTAATCACGTTATTCACGCTGACTATGGGCTGTCCGTCCGGCCCTGGCTGACTGGTCTGATAACCGAATGTAACATCGTTATAGGTAATGGTGTAGTCCTTGCCACGGAAACTATCTTCGGTCTGCTGCAAGGGAGCCGCGTCAAGCATCTGCTCCAATGCAGTGATTTTATAGTTAAGCTGCGGCATAGTGGGGAGGAATCCCATTGCTTTTAGCAGCGGCAGGCCGATACTGAGGGAGAGGCACAGAACCAGAATCAAGTCCGGCAGCGAGGACAGTCCAATATAGGTGAACCAACCGCCAAGGGGCAGAGTTAAGATGATCGTACAGGGCAGCAGACAGCTATATATTGCCATCCAGGGCCATGCGGCTTTATACCATGCCAGTGTGTTGTCTCGGTACGAAGTAACATCCGAGCGGAACCGTTCAAAGGAATCAGCGTCCTTGTTGAACACCTTGACTACTTCCATACCATTGAAGTACTCAATGATCGTATTGTTCATTTTCTGACCAGCCATATAGTACGGCCCCATCTGTTTCATGCCCACAGAGTACATAAGCATCATAGCAACAAGGCTAAGAGGAACAGAGGCCAAGGACATCAGTGCCAGTTTCCAATCCACGCAGAACATCGCCACATAGACAGCTATGGGAACCATCAGATTTGCGATGCCCTCCGGCAGAGAGTGAGCCATCAGCAGCTCCAGGCTGTCAACATCATCGACAAACAGTTTCTTGACCGTGCCGGTTCCCTTGTCTTGAACAACACCTAAAGGCAGCGTTTCAAAACGCTTTTGTAGAGCAACACGCAGACGAAGCAGAGTGTTATATGCGGCCCGGTGGGAAATATCCAGTCCCCAGCCGTTCAAGATTGCTTGCAAAACCAGACACACTAAGATACCAGCCAGCCGTGTTGTGACATAGGCAGTTCCAATAGGATCGCTCATTACCAGCGGCGCAATAATTTGGTAGGCCAGCACAAAGGGGAGGACACCCATAAGGACGCTTAACAGCATAACAGCCGTTGCGGTGTAAATGCCCTTTTTATGCGGCCCCGCATATTCAAATATCTTCTTGAACATTGTGAAACCTCCATCAATTAAAATATTTTTTGGACAGGGAGCGCAGAATTTCCGGCGTCAATCGCTGATCGTGGATCGTGCCTTTATAATCAAGCTGTAAGACTTCGGTGCAGGTGCGAACAATAAACTCAAAGTCATGGGACACCACAAAAACGATAACGCCAGCTTCGGAAAGCTGCTCAATCAGGCGGCTGACACGGAGCATGGAATCATAGTCTAAGCCGCTGGTTGGTTCATCGAAATAGATGATGGGGCTGCCTTTTACAATCGCCGCGCCTATCGTTACCCGTTGTTTCTGACCGCCCGACAATGACGCTGGGTGGCGTTCTCGGTATTCGGACAGTTCCAGAGCGTCCAATGTTTCCGTAACTTTTTCGGCACAGTCATCCTCAATACCTAAAGACAATTCTTCCTCGACACTACTTCCAAAGAGTTGATAGTCGGTATCCTGCATTACCAAGTAAGACAAGGCCCGCCGGTTACGGCGAGAAAGCGTCTTTCCATTGTACTGGATTTTTCCACGGCTCTCTTTCAGTAAGCCGGTCAGAATGGACAGCAGCGTTGTTTTTCCGGCCCCATTATGCCCTAAAATTCCAATTACATCGCCAGAATGTGCGGTAAAATTTACATCCTGGAAAACTTCTGGACCCTTTTTGTATGAGAACGCCAAACCGTTCACTGTTAATACATGGTCTTTGCTATGGGGGGCCGTCCGCTCCTGGTGCAGCTCCGCATCCTTTTCCGGCCATGCTGTCCGCAAACCGTATGCGACCCGTCTTGCATCTGGTAAAGAGCAGAATCCTTCTCTTGTAAATGACTGCTCAATTTGTCCGTTCTGAATTAGAAAAGCCCTATCAATCAAATCACGAACATAATAAAAGCGATGCTCTACAACAATGATGGTATAGCCATCCTGTTTTAACCGTGCCATAATCTTTGCCAGCCGCTTTGTCGCCTCATAGTCCAGGTTTGCAGATGGCTCGTCAAAGATATAGACTTTCGGCAGGAGCGCATAAACGGAGCCGATAGCAATTTGCTGTTTCTCTCCGCTGGACAAGTCAAATATGCTTCGGTTGAGGTATTCGGCTAATTCCAGATCGGTTGCGGCTTTTACAATGCGATCAACTGTTTTCTCCCTTGGAAAGCCCATGTTTTCACAGCCAAAGGCTAATTCGCGGGTGGTATCGGTCATAAAGAATTGTGAACGCGGGTCCTGGAAAACAGTTCCCACTTGTCCCGCCAACTGTGCGGGAGTCACATCAAGCAAAGACTGTTCATCCAGAAAGAGATTTCCTTTGATCTCTCCGGGGTAGAAATGGGGTATCAGCCCATTCAAGGAGCGAATGAGAGTTGTTTTGCCGCAGCCGCTCCGCCCGGTCAGCAAGATAAATTCCCCAGTCTCAACAGTCAGGTTAATATCTTTGAGTGTAAAATCCTTGCTTTCTTCATAGCGGAAAGAAAAATTCTCGAATTTAATCATGCTATACCCTCCACAAGACGATTTCCCCGATAGAGGTATAGTCGAGGAATAGCAGAATCGCTAAAAAGACAATTCCAAAAGCAGTTACAACATACTCTTTCCAAGAGAAACGAATATGATTGAGCGCATATCGCTTCTGATCTAATTCCAGTCCACGTGTTGTCCCGGACGCTGCTAATTCATCTGTAACCTTTAGACACCGCATGAGCAGCGGAATCAAAATGTATTCAATTGTCGCAATAGGCCGGGAAATTCTTTTCCAAAGCGTGTCGCTGATACCGCGAATGTCCATTGTGTTTCGAATCATACGATATTCTATCCGCAGGGTAGGGATATAGCGGAACATTACAACGAGAGGGATGGTGACGGCCTGCGGGAGCCGGAGCCGCTGAAGCGACACCATGAGATCATCCATGTGCGTGGTACGCAAAATCCACAGGCCCATCATCGTAATCGGTATCAGTTTTAAGACTGTCACACCGAATACGCTCATAATAACGCTTAGAACCGGCACAGAAATATATCGCAGCAAGGCGTTGAGGTATGCAACGGCAATATAGAAAAGGACCATTTTAACAGCCCATTTTGCGCCATTACCGACAGCGATAAACAGAGCAAATCCAATTACAAGTACAAAACTCATCACTTCGCCATTGAGAAAGTAGCTGACGCAGCCAATCAAAATCAGAAGTAAGCCTTTACATCGAGGGTCTAATGTGGCTGTCCTCCGAAATTGCCGTTTCGTAATCTGTTCTCTTATTTTATCCTCCATAATTGCCTCCGAAAAATAGACGGGGCTGCTCGGAAGTGAACAGCCCCGTTTTCAAATTCCAGACAGCTTACTGGAACGCCCCGTATCTGTCCACTGCATTAGGGCCGTATGCTGTTACCGCACCGAAACCAACCCTGCTTTGATAAAGTGCTTCTTTAGAGCTTTCTGCCCAACATAGCCGCCAATCAAACCGCCCAGCAAACCAGCGGCCACGATAACTACGGGCATAAAGCCGGATGTGATGCTAACCATGCCGTCTATGTATTCCTGTGCGATATTGTTTTTTTCCATAGCGCCAATAAAAGCACTTTGCAGGAAGCTCATAGGGCCGACAATGGCACCAAATGCAAAGATACCGTTGAAAATGGTGTAGGCAATCATCATAGACTTCATGCTGATTTCACGGCTGCCAATAATCAAGAAGTCACAGATAATACCGCCAATAATCAGGGCTATGGGAATAAGCCAGAAACCGCCAACCAACAAAAACAGGATTCCTTGAATGGTGCCGCTGATCGTAAATGCACCTTTCTTGGGGACTTTCGCCAGCAGCAGCATCATAACGATTCCATTGGGGATTGCAACAACCGCAGGGTAAAAGACATTGGTGACAGGGCCTGCGATGCTCATTACCGTGCTGATAACCATGCAAATGATCCACATGAGCGCAGTCAGAACACCAATCAGGATGAAATCCTTCGCGTTCAGCTTTTGGTTCATAGTAGTGCCTCCTATTTCTTCTAAAAAATATGCGCTGCAGTTAGATAGACCTAACCACAACGCATATTCTATCAGTTAGCGGATAGCAACTCAACCCAAAAGCAATTTGTTTCTACCCAAAATCGGTATTTTTCTAAAGAGCTATTCCACGGTGTTTTGGGTCTTGTACTTCTTGGGAATCACTCCATACTTTCTCTTAAAAGCGGCGGCAAAATTGCTCGGCTTGGAATAACCCACCAGCATAGCAATCTGGCTGACACTCAAATCACTTTCCAGCAGCATACCAGCGGCCTTCTCTAAACGCTGGTCAATGATATAGGCATGGACGGACGTACCAAACATGGAGGAAAAACCTTTTGCCAGCTTAGACATACTACCTAAAATCCCGCGAAGATTTTAACCTACAGGAAGAGGGATATGGAAAGCGGAGAAGATATCTTTGAGTTC